>NZ_JBEXXK010000013.1:0-218183 GCF_040630405.1 Streptomyces sp. NPDC005811 | reverse complement strand
GGTTACATTCCGAACCCGGAAGCTAAGCCTCACAGCGCCGATGGTACTGCAGGGGGGACCCTGTGGGAGAGTAGGACACCGCCGAACAATCATTCAAAGGGTTGGGTTCTGAACTTCGGTTCAGGGCCCAACCCTTTTTTGTTTGCCTTCACTTGAAGTTCAACTTCCGCCCGCAGCATCCACGACATGGGTACTGCTGCAATGCTCAGAGCCGCAGGGGTCGGAGTCGGTGACGAGGTCATCGTGCCGGCCTTCGGGAACGCCGAGGTCGCCGGGGCCGTCGCCCTCGCGGGTGCGCTGCCCGTCTTCGCCGACGTGGATCCGGTGACCTACTGCCTGGACGCGGCCGCTGTCGAAGCGGTCGTAACTCCGCGCACGGCGGCCGTTGTTGTCGTACACCGCTTCGGGCGGCCGGCCGATGTGCCGCGGTTGCTCGGGGTCGGGCAGCGGCACGGGCTGCTGGTGCTGGAGCAGGCGGAGTCCGAGGCGCCGTACGACGAGATCGCGCGGCGGCGGGAGCGGGCGGCCTACCTCGATGCGCGGCTGCGCGGGGTGCGCACGCCCGACGGCGGGAACGGGCACTCCTACCAGCAGTACGTCGTGCGGGTCCCCGGGAACGGCCGGCCCGACCGGGACGCCTTCGCCCGCGCCCTGCGGAGCAGGGGAGTTGACTGCCGGGTGCCGGTGAAGACCCCGTTGCACCGGCTGCCCGAATACCGGCGCTGTGTGTCGCTGCCGGAGACCGAGCTGGCCGCCGACGAGACCCTCGCCCTGCCGGTGGACGCCTCGTTGACGAAGCGGGATATGCAGCGCATCGTGGCCGCCTGCAACGCGCTCGGCGGACTGCTCCAGCCTGCCTTCTGAACGAGTTTGGGAACACCGGCCAGTTCGGGGTATGCTCTATTTCGTTGCCGCGAGGGAAACCTCGAAAAGTGACCAGCCCCCTTAGCTCAGTCGGCAGAGCGTCTCCATGGTAAGGAGAAGGTCAACGGTTCGATTCCGTTAGGGGGCTCCAGAGAGAAAAGCCCCCGCCCTTTCGGGCGGGGGCTTTTCTCATGCCCATTTCCCTTCACGCCACTCGCATGGCCAGGATCGCCATGTCGTCGGACGGGGCGTCCGAGGCGAAACGCTCGACCGCGCGCATGATGCGGGCCGCGACCGCGCCGGCCGTGAGACCCGTACAGGTCGACAGGACGTCGGTCAGACCGTCGTCGCCCAGCATGCGGGTGCCCTCACGGCGCTCCGTGACGCCGTCCGTGACACACAGCAGGACGTCGCCCGGATCGAGGGTGACCGTCTGCTCGTACAGCTCCAGGTCCTCGATGACACCGAGGAGCGGCTGGGGCTCCGCGGCGGGCTCGACCGTGCCGTCCTGGCGCAGGCGCAGCGGGAGGGGGTGTCCGGCGCAGACCACCTTGAGCTCAGCGCTGCCGTCGGGCCGCGGGCGCATCTCGCCGTAGAGGAGGGTCAGGAAGCGGCTGCGGGCTCCCTCGTCGAGGATGGCCGAGTTGAGGCGCTCCAGGACCGCCGGGCCGCTGAGGCCCTCCCGGGCCAGCAGCCGCAGGGCGTGGCGGGCCAGGCCGGTCACGGCGGCCGCGTGCGGGCCCGTGCCGCAGACGTCGCCGATGGCGAAGCCGTAGGCGCCGTCGCTGATCGGGAAGACGTCGTAGAAGTCGCCGCCGACCTCGTTGCCCTCGCCGGCCGCGCGGTAGATGACGTCGACCTCCACGCCGTCGATGTCGGGGAGACCCGGGGGCAGCAGACTGCGCTGGAGGGACTGGCTGATGGCCGTCCGCTCGGAGTAGAGGCGGGCGTTGTCGAGGGCGAGCGCCGCCCGGCGGCTCAAGTCCTCGGCCAGTTCCAGGATCTCCTGGCGGAAGTGTTCGTCGGTGGGCTTGCCGAGGGTCAGCATGCCGATGACGCGGTTGCGGGCGACCAGGGGGAGCACGACCGTCTCGCCGCCGACCGCGGAGGCCGTGGCGAGGGTGGGGCCGATACCGGAGGACACCTGGTGCGTGGGGCCGCCGGTCAGACCCAGGCTGCGCATCGAGCTGCGCAGGGCCGCCTCGTGCGCGGCCTCGCCTGGGGCCGCCCAGACGCGGGCGCCCGGGGTGGGGACCGGGTCGGGCGGGGCGATCTTCGAGAGCAGCGACTTGATGCCGTCGATGAGTTCCTCGTCCTCGTGCAGGACGTAGGACAGATACGGGTCGGAGGCCTGGTCGGCGATCGTGTAGACCGCGCACCAGGTCGCCAGGGTGGGCACGGTCATCTGGGCCATCAGGGCCAGGGTCTGGTCGCGGTCGAGGGTGCCGGCGAGGAGGTCCGAGGCCTCGACGAGGAAGCTGAGCGAGCCCCGGCGCAGGCGTTCCAGCTCGCCGAGGCGCGCCGACTCCACGGCGAGGGCGATGCGGTCGGCCGCGAACTGCAGGCGCAGGGCCTCCTCGTTGGAGTAGCGGCCCGGTGCCTCCGCCGCGACGCCGAGGGAACCGGTGAGACGGCCCTCCACCTTCAGGGGGACCGTGACGACCGAGCGCATGCCCGTGCCGTTGAGCAGGGGGACGGCGCCGGGGACGGCCAGCAGGTCCTCGTGGACGGCCGGCATCCGGGCCGAGCCGTAGCGGCCGGGGCCCGCCTCGACGGGCACGCGCGCGAAGCGCTGGCGGGCCGAGGGCAGACCGGTGGAGGCGCGGACCTCCAGCTCGGTCTCGTCGTCGGTGGCCAGGAGCAGGAAGGCGGAGTCGCCGTCGAGCATGTCGCGGGCGCGTTCCACGGTGCGCTGGAGGAGGCCGTCGAGGTCGTCCGGGGCGGGGGAGCCGATGAAGACCTCGAACGGGTCGGCGCTCTGGCCGTCCGTGGGGGCCGTATCGGAGGCCGGCAGGCGTGACGGGGTCTGCAGCACGGCGCGTTCGTGGTCGCGGACCAGGAGGCAGACCGTGGAGGGTTCGCCGTCGGTGTCGCGGACGCGCAGGTGGGAGGCGTACACCGGGGTGACCCGGCCGGAGGCGCCGCGGATGCCGTAACTGCCCTCCCAGCGGGAGAGCTGGAGGGCCTCGGCGATGCCGGTGCCGGTGCCGGGGGTGTGCGGCCAGGCGGCGAGGTCGGTGAGGGGCTTGCCGGTGACCTGGTCGGCGGCGTAGCCGAAGAGTTCCTCGGCGTCCTCGTTCCAGGCGGAGACGGCGCCGGCGCGGTCGATCTGGACGACCGCCACGCGGACGCGGCTGTCCGCGAGCGGAAGCAGGTCGGCCGGGAGGGACGGTCCGGCGGTGCGGGTGCCCACCGGGCGGTCGGGGAGGACGAGTTGGAACCAGACCTGTTTGTGGGTGGGGGTGTACTCGACGCCCCAGCGGGTCGCGATGGCCGCGCAGAGCTGGAGGCCGCGGCCGCCCTCGCGGTCGGGGCTGCCCATGGTGGCGGGGGAGCCCTGGAGGGGGATCTCGCGTTCCGGGTAGCGGTCGGCCACCTCGATGCGTACGCCGTCCTCGGAGCGCAGGCACAGGACGTCGGCGTGGGTGCCCGCGTGGACGACGGCGTTCGTCACCAGTTCGCTCGTGAGGACGACGGCGTCGTCGACGATGTCCGCGAAACCCCAGCCCTGGAGGGTGTCGCGGACGAACGAGCGGGCCGTCGCGACGGATCGCCCGACGGGCTCGAAGCTGGCAGCCGCGCGCGCGGTGATCACGGAACTCCTCGGCCGGTCGTCGACGTGGGGGGATCCCTGGCCGCCCTGGTCGCGCCGCTGCTGCGGCGGGCGCAGGCCGGAAGGCCGGGGGTCCGGGGGCTGTCCCCCCGGGATCAGTCCGGTGGTCATGTTGCGGCCGCCCCTCCGATGCCCGCTCGTGCCTCGTGCCACCGCCCAGGCCGGACGGACCGGCGCGGCTGGACAGCCGCATGCAAGGTTACTTACCTTCCCCGCCCGTTCGGATGCCGGTCACCAGTGTTTCCGCCCCGTGGGTGTGCGGACGATGTGCGAAGCTGCCGAACTGTTATGGCCGGGTTCGGAGAGGGTGAAACACTGGGCAAGCTTCTTGTGAAGGTCCGGGCAGACTGGGTGTCTTCTGAGTACAGGGGGCAGCAGCCCCCCGGGTCCGCCTGGTTGGATCAGGCGGAAAACCCTGCGGTAACCGGCAACGTCAAGTAGCAACACCTCAGCACAGCGTAACGGTCGAATCCCTGCGGGAGGGGCAAGTGGAGTCTGGCGCAGCGACGCGGAGCACTAAGGCGCGCGCGAAAGGCGGACCGTCCCTGAGCAGGCGCGCGCCGCGCGGTGGCACCACCACGGTGGACACGGCGGCCCTGGAGCGGCTGCTGACGGCCCTGGTGTCGATGCGGGACGGGAACTTCCGCAAGCGGCTCACGGTGTCCGGCGACGGTGTGATGTCGGAGATCGCGGCCGTGTTCAACGAGGTGGCGGACCGTAATCTCCACCTCACGGGTGAGCTTTCGCGCGTACGTCGCATGGTGGGCCGTGAGGGCAAGCTCACCGAGCGGCTGGAGACGGGCGCGTGTGAGGGCTCGTGGGCGACGGCGATCGATCACTCGAACGCGTTGGTCGACGATCTCGTGCGGCCGGTGTCCGAGGTGGGGCGGGTGCTGTCGGCGGTGGCCGAGGGTGATCTGTCGCCGCGGATGGAGCTGCGGACGCAGACGCCCGAGGGGGCGGCGGGGCAGCCGTTGCGCGGGGAGTTCCTGAAGGTCGGGCGGACCGTCAACAATCTGGTCGATCAGCTGTCGACGTTCACCGACGAGGTCACGCGGGTGGCCAGCGAGGTGGGTACCGAGGGCAAGCTGGGCGGGCAGGCGCAGGTGCGCGGCATGTCCGGGTCGTGGAAGGACCTGACCGAGTCCGTCAACACGATGGCGGAGCGGCTGACGGCCCAGGTGCGGGACATCGCGCTGGTGACGACGGCGGTGGCCAAGGGTGATCTGTCGCGGAAGGTGACGGTTCACGTCGAGGGCGAGATGCTCGAGCTGAAGAACACCGTCAACACGATGGTGGACCAGCTCTCGGCGTTCTCCTCCGAGGTGACCCGGGTCGCGCGCGAGGTGGGCACCGACGGCGTGCTCGGTGGTCAGGCGCGGGTGTCGGGTGTCGACGGTGTGTGGAAGGAACTCACCGATTCGGTGAACACCATGGCCGGCAATCTGACGGCCCAGGTGCGGCAGATCGCGGAGGTCACGACGGCGGTCGCGGGCGGTGATCTGTCTCGGAAGGTGACGGTTCCGGCGCGCGGTGAGGTCGCGCAGCTCGCCGAGACGATCAACCAGATGACCGAGACGCTGCGGATCTTCGCGGACGAGGTCACGCGCGTGGCCAACGAGGTGGGGGCCGCGGGCCAGCTGGGCGGCCAGGCGAACGTGCCGGGTGCGGCGGGGACGTGGAAGGACCTGACGGACTCCGTCAACACGGTGTTCCGCAACCTCACCACGCAGGTGCGGGACATCGCGGCCGTGACGACGGCCGTGGCGAGCGGTGATCTGTCGCAGAAGGTCACCGTGGACGTGGCCGGCGAGATGCTGGAGCTGAAGAACACCGTCAACGGGATGGTGGACCAGCTGTCGGCGTTCGGCTCCGAAGTGACGCGTGTGGCGCGGGAGATCGGTGTCGAGGGCGAACTGGGCGGCCAGGCGCAGGTGTCGGGCGCGGCGGGGACGTGGAAGGACCTGACGGA
Source organism: Streptomyces sp. NPDC005811 (assembly GCF_040630405.1). NCBI lineage: Bacteria > Bacillati > Actinomycetota > Actinomycetes > Kitasatosporales > Streptomycetaceae > Streptomyces > Streptomyces sp. NPDC005811. Next base: position 212,514 of record NZ_JBEXXK010000013.1, on the reverse strand, counting down.
CTCCGTCAACACGGCGTTCCGCAACCTCACCGGACAGGTGAGGAACATCGCCCAGGTGACGACGGCGGTGGCCAACGGCGATCTGTCGCAGAAGGTGACCGTCGACGTCTCCGGCGAGATGCTCCAGCTGAAGAACACCGTGAACACGATGGTGGACCAGCTGTCGTCGTTCGCCGACCAGGTGACGCGGATGGCCCGGGACGTGGGCACCGAGGGCCGCCTCGGCGGTCAGGCGCGGGTGGACGGTGTGTCGGGCACCTGGCGGGAGCTGACGGACTCCGTCAACTTCATGGCCGGCAACCTCACCTCCCAGGTGCGGCAGATCGCCCAGGTGACGACGGCGGTGGCGCGCGGTGACCTGTCGCAGAAGATCGACGTGGACGCGCGCGGGGAGATCCTGGAGCTGAAGAACACCATCAACACGATGGTCGACCAGCTCTCCGCGTTCGCCGACCAGGTGACCCGGGTGTCGCGGGACGTGGGTACCGAGGGCCGCCTCGGCGGTCAGGCGCAGGTGCCGGGTGTGGCCGGTGTGTGGCGGGACCTGACCGACTCGGTGAACGGCATGGCCGGGAACCTCACCGCCCAGGTGCGCAACATCGCGCAGGTCGCCACGGCGGTGGCGCGCGGTGACCTGTCCCAGAAGATCACCGTGGACGCGCGCGGGGAGATCCTGGAGCTGAAGAACACCCTGAACACGATGGTCGACCAGCTGTCGTCCTTCGCCCAGGAGGTCACCAGGGTCGCCCGTGAGGTCGGTACGGAGGGGCAGCTCGGCGGTCAGGCCGAGGTGCAGGGGGTCTCCGGCACCTGGAAGGACCTCACGCAGTCGGTGAACTTCATGGCGAACAACCTGACCATTCAGGTGCGTCAGATCGCCGAGGTCACGACGGCGGTCGCCAAGGGCGATCTGTCGAAGAAGATCACGGTCGACGCCAAGGGCGAGATCCTCGAGCTGGTGACCACCGTGAACACGATGGTGGACCAGCTGTCGTCCTTCGCCGAGCAGGTGACCCGGGTGGCCCGTGAGGTGGGCACCGAGGGCATCCTGGGCGGTCAGGCGCACGTCCCGGGGATCACGGGCATCTGGAAGGACCTCAGCGGCAATGTGAACCTGATGGCCAAGAACCTGACCATGCAGGTGCGCAACATCTCCCAGGTCGCGGCGGCGGTCGCCAACGGCGATCTGACGCGGACCGTGACGATCGAGGCACGCGGCGAGGTCCAGCAGCTCGCCGACACCATCAACACGATGGTGAAGACGCTGAGCTCGTTCGCCGAGCAGGTCACCAAGGTGGCCCGTGAGGTGGGCACGGACGGCATCCTGGGCGGTCAGGCGCACGTCCCTGGTGTGGCGGGGACGTGGAAGGACCTCACCGACTCCGTGAACGGCATGGCGTCGAACCTGACCGGTCAGGTGCGCAATATCGCCATGGTCACGACGGCCATCGCCAAGGGTGATCTGACGAAGAAGATCGACATCGACGCGCGCGGGGAGATCCTGGAGCTGAAGACGACCATCAACACGATGGTCGACCAGCTGTCGTCGTTCGCCGAGGAGGTCACCCGGGTCGCCCGCGAGGTGGGTACGGAGGGGCAGCTCGGCGGTCAGGCACGCGTGCGTGACGTGGACGGGACCTGGCGGGACCTGACGGAGTCCGTGAACGAGATGGCGGGGAACCTGACCCGCCAGGTGCGGGCCATCGCGCGTGCGGCGACCGCGGTGACCCGGGGCGACCTGAACCTGAAGCTGGACGTGGACGCGGCCGGTGAGATCCAGGAGCTCCAGGACTACATCAACAAGATGATCGCCAATCTGCGCGACACCACGATCGCCAACAAGGAGCAGGACTGGCTCAAGGGCAACCTCGCGCGCGTGTCGGCGCTCATGCAGGGGCGGCGCGACCTGGAGGACGTGGCCTCGCTGATCATGAGCGAGCTGCCGCCGCTGGTGGCCGCGCAGCACGGCGCGTTCTTCCTGGCGATGCCCTCGCCGGAGGGCACGGACGACCCGTACGAGCTGCGGATGCTGGGGTCGTACGGCTATTCGATGGGGTCGATGCCGACCTCGTTCCGGCCGGGTGAGGCGCTGGTGGGCACGGCCGCCGAGGAGAAGCGCACGATCCTGGTGGAGAACGCGCCGAGCGGCTATCTGAAGATCTCCTCCGGGCTGGGCGAGGCGCCCCCCGCGCAGGTGATCGTGCTGCCGGTGCTGTTCGAGGGCCAGGTGCTCGGGGTGATCGAGCTGGCGTCCTTCGCGCCGTTCACGCAGATCCAGAAGGATTTCCTCAACCAGCTCGCAGAGATGATCGCGACCAGCGTCAACACGATCTCCGTCAACACCAAGACGGAGCTGCTGCTGAAGCAGTCGCAGGAGCTGACCGAGCAACTCCGTGAGCGGTCGGTGGAGTTGGAGCAGCGGCAGAAGGCTCTCCAGGCGTCCAACGCGGAGCTGGAGGAGAAGGCCGAGCTGCTGGCCCAGCAGAACCGGGACATCGAGGTGAAGAACACCGAGATCGAGGAGGCGCGGCAGGTCCTGGAGGAGCGTGCCGAGCAGCTCGCGGTGTCGATGCGCTACAAGAGCGAGTTCCTCGCGAACATGTCGCACGAGTTGCGTACGCCGCTGAACTCGCTGCTGATCCTGGCGAAGCTGCTCGCCGACAACGCGGAGGGCAATCTCTCGCCCAAGCAGGTCGAGTTCGCCGAGACGATCCACGGGGCGGGTTCCGATCTGCTCCAGCTGATCAACGACATCCTGGACCTGTCGAAGGTCGAGGCGGGCAAGATGGACGTCTCGCCGACGCGGATCGCGCTGGTGCAGCTCGTGGACTACGTGGAGGCGACCTTCCGGCCGCTGACCGCGGAGAAGGGCCTGGATCTGTCCGTGCGGGTGTCGCCGGAGCTGCCGGCCACGCTGCACACGGACGAGCAGCGGCTGTTGCAGGTGCTGCGCAATCTGCTGTCCAACGCGGTGAAGTTCACCGATTCCGGGTCGGTGGAGCTGGTGATCCGGCCGGCCGGGACGGATGTGCCGGTGGCGATCCGGGAGCAGCTGCTGGAGGCCGGTTCGCTGACGGATCCGGACGCGCCGATGATCGCGTTCTCGGTGACCGACACGGGGATCGGGATCGCGGCGAGCAAGATGCGGGTGATCTTCGAGGCGTTCAAGCAGGCGGACGGCACGACCAGCCGCAAGTACGGCGGTACGGGTCTGGGGCTGTCGATCTCGCGGGAGATCGCGCAGCTGCTGGGTGGGGAGATCCACGCGCAGAGCGAGCCGGGGCGCGGGTCGACGTTCACGCTGTATCTGCCGCTGCACCCCAGCGAGCTGCCGCCGCAGGGCTACCAGCAGATCGTGCCCGCGCTGGAGGCCGGCGACCTGGTGGCCTCGGAGAACGGGGCGATCGAGCGGTCGGAGCTGGGCGAGGCGCGGATCGTGACGCCGGCCGAGGTGAAGTCGTACCAGGAGACCCAGAACGGCGCGGCCGCGCTGTTCCGGCGTCGGCGGCGTTCGGCGAACGGAGGCGAGCGGGTCGGTGAGGCGGCGCACTGGCCGGCGCCGCAGGGGCAGCGGGTCATCCGTTTCGGCGGTGAGAAGGTGCTGATCGTCGACGACGACATCCGCAATGTGTTCGCGCTGACCAGCGTCCTGGAGCAGCACGGTCTGTCCGTGCTGTACGCGGAGAACGGCCGCGAGGGCATCGAGGTGCTGGAGCAGCACGACGACGTGGCGGTCGTCCTGATGGACATCATGATGCCGGAGATGGACGGCTACGCGACGACGACGGCGATCCGCCGGATGCCGCAGTTCTCCGGGCTGCCGATCATCGCGCTGACGGCGAAGGCGATGAAGGGCGACCGGGAGAAGGCGATCGAGTCGGGTGCTTCCGACTACGTCACGAAGCCGGTCGATCCTGATCATCTTCTGTCGGTGATGGAGCAGTGGATGCGCGGGGTGTGACCGGATCGGCGCATGTGACGGGATGCGGCGGAAGTAGTGAGAAGTTGCCGACCAAGGGCGTGCCGGGGTGCATGGCGGGGCGTGGATCGGGGAACCTTCTGGTCTTCTGCCGCGTTCCTGCTACGTGCACAGTGACATCACGGTGACAGGGTGTGGCGACGGTCGGGGTGCGGCTACCATGACCGGCACAAGGAAGGGCGGCGCAAAGGAGTCGTCCCCAGGGGCGGCGCCCGGTGCACTGCCGGGGCGAGGAGGGCGGGCCATGGTGCAGAAGGCCAAGATCCTCCTGGTCGATGACCGGCCGGAGAATCTGCTGGCGCTGGAGGCGATCCTCTCGGCGCTCGATCAGACGCTGGTGCGGGCATCGTCCGGGGAAGAGGCGCTCAAAGCACTGCTGACGGACGACTTCGCGGTCATTCTGCTGGACGTCCAGATGCCGGGAATGGACGGTTTCGAAACAGCCGCGCACATCAAGCGGCGAGAACGCACCAGGGACATCCCGATCATCTTCCTCACGGCGATCAACCACGGCCCGCATCACACCTTCCGGGGGTATGCGGCCGGAGCGGTGGACTACATCTCCAAGCCGTTCGATCCGTGGGTGCTGCGCGCGAAGGTCTCGGTGTTCGTCGAGCTGTACATGAAGAACTGCCAGCTGAGGGAGCAGGCGGCGCTGCTGCGGCTCCAGTTGGAGGGCGGCGGCAAGGCCGCGGCGGGCGGTGCCAAGGAGCCGGCCGGGCTGCTGGCCGAGCTGTCCGCACGGCTCGCGGCCGTCGAGGAGCAGGCGGAGGCGCTGTCCAAGCAGCTCGACGACGAGTCGGCGGACGCGGCCGCGGTGGCCACGGCGGCGCATCTGGAGCGCAAACTCACCGGTCTGCGCCGGGCGCTGGACGCGCTGGAGCCCGGCACGGGCAACGGCGCCGCCTCGGTGCCGTCGCAGAACTGAGCGGTCGTCTTCGGACCGAGGAGCCGGTGCGGAACCGAGCCGAGGGGCGGGAGCAGTTGGGCGTGAGAGGCGGTCAGTTCCCTGCCGTCAGGGGGCGGATGCGCCGGCTCATCGCCCCCGTCCCCCGGAGGCGTCAGTTCCGCGCCTGCGCAAGGCCGACACGAACGGGTGAAGCAGTGGGCACACGTGTCCGCTGTCGTCTCCCCCGGTAACCTCACACCCATGGCCTCACGTCCCTCCGCAGCGAAGAAGCAGCCCGCCAAGAAGGCCGCTGCTCCCGCGAAGGCCCCGGCGAAGAAGGCCGCCGCGAAAAAGGCCCCGGCCAAGAAGGCGCCCGCCAAGAAGGCCGCGGCCAAGAAGGCGGCGCCGGCGCCCAAGCCGGCGCCGAACCCCACCGGGGGCATCTACCGGCTCGTACGCGCCCTCTGGCTGGGCCTGGCGCACGCCGTCGGCGCGGTGTTCCGGGGGATAGGGAACGGCGCGAAGAACCTCGACCCCGCCCACCGCAAGGACGGCGTCGCCCTGCTGTTGCTCGGTATGGCGCTGATCGTCGCGGCGGGCACCTGGGCGGACCTGAAGGGCCCCGTCGGCGATCTGGTCGAGATCCTGGTCACCGGCTCCTTCGGCCGGCTCGACCTGCTCGTGCCGATCCTGCTCGCGGTCATCGCCGTGCGCTTCATCCGCCACCCCGAGCAGCCCGACGCCAACGGCCGCATCGTGATCGGCCTGTCCGCGCTCGTCATCGGCGTCCTCGGCCAGGTCCACATCGCCTGCGGCGCGCCCGCCCGCAGCGACGGCATGCAGGCGATAAGGGACGCCGGCGGCCTCATCGGCTGGGGCGCGGCGACGCCGCTGACGTACACCATGGGCGAGGTGCTCGCCGTACCGCTGCTCGTGCTGCTCACGGTCTTCGGGCTGTTGGTCGTCACGGCCACCCCGGTCAACGCGATCCCGCAGCGGCTGCGGCAGCTCGGGGTGCGCCTCGGCGTGCTGGACGACCCCCACGCGGACGGCGAACTCTCCGACGACGACGCGCGCTACGACGAGCAGTGGCGCGAGGGGCTGCCCGGGCGGCCCCGCCGGCGCTCGGGCGGACCCCGGGCGTACGACCCCGACGGCGCCGAGCAGGAGGCGCTCTCCGGGCGCCGCGGCCGGCCCCGGCGCTCCGCCGTGCCGCAGCCCGCGATGGACCGGGAGCTGGACGCCGTGGACATCGCCGCGGCGGCCGCGGCCGATCTCGACGGGGTCGTGATGCACGGCCTGCCGCCGTCCCCGCTCGTCGCCGACCTCACCCAGGGCGTGCGCAGCGGCGACCGCGAGGCGACCGCGCCGACACCGGTCCCGGCCGCGCGTCCGAAGCAGGAGATGCTCAAGGGCGGGGCCGTCCCCGATCTGACCAAGGCGCCGCCGGAGGAGATCCGCGACCTGCCGCCGCGCGCCGAGCAGCTCCAGCTCTCCGGCGACATCACCTACGCGCTGCCCTCGCTGGACCTCCTGGAGCGCGGTGGCCCCGGCAAGGCGCGCAGCGCGGCCAACGACGCCGTCGTCGCCTCGCTGACGAACGTCTTCACCGAGTTCAAGGTCGACGCCGCCGTCACCGGCTTCACCCGCGGCCCGACGGTCACCCGCTACGAGGTGGAGCTCGGCCCCGCCGTGAAGGTCGAGCGGATCACCGCCCTCACCAAGAACATCGCGTACGCCGTCGCCAGCCCCGATGTGCGGATCATCAGCCCGATCCCCGGCAAGTCGGCGGTCGGCATCGAGATCCCCAACACCGACCGGGAGATGGTCAACCTCGGCGACGTGCTGCGGCTCGCCGACGCGGCCGAGGACGACCATCCGATGCTGGTGGCGCTCGGCAAGGACGTCGAGGGCGGCTATGTGATGGCCAACCTGGCGAAGATGCCGCACATCCTCGTCGCCGGAGCCACCGGTTCCGGCAAGTCGTCGTGCATCAACTGCCTGATCACCTCGGTCATGGTCCGGGCGACGCCCGAGGACGTGCGGATGGTCCTCGTCGACCCCAAGCGCGTCGAGCTGACCGCGTACGAGGGCATCCCGCACCTGATCACGCCGATCATCACCAACCCGAAGCGGGCCGCCGAGGCGCTGCAGTGGGTCGTGCGCGAGATGGACCTGCGCTACGACGACCTCGCCGCGTACGGCTTCCGGCACATCGACGACTTCAACGAGGCCATAAGGAACGGCAAGGTCAAGCCGCCCGAGGGCAGCGGGCGCGAGCTCCAGCCGTACCCGTACCTGCTGGTGATCGTGGACGAGCTGGCCGACCTGATGATGGTCGCGCCGCGGGACGTCGAGGACGCGATCGTGCGCATCACCCAGCTCGCGCGCGCGGCCGGCATCCATCTGGTGCTCGCCACCCAGCGGCCCTCGGTCGACGTGGTCACCGGTCTGATCAAGGCGAACGTGCCCTCCCGGCTCGCCTTCGCCACCTCCTCGCTCGCCGACTCGCGGGTCATCCTCGACCAGCCGGGCGCCGAGAAGCTGATCGGCAAGGGCGACGGTCTGTTCCTGCCGATGGGCGCCAACAAGCCGACCCGTATGCAGGGCGCCTTCGTGACCGAGGCCGAGGTCGCGGCCGTCGTCCAGCACTGCAAGGACCAGATGGCGCCCGTCTTCCGGGACGACGTCACCGTCGGCAGCAAGCAGAAGAAGGAGATCGACGAGGACATCGGCGACGACCTCGACCTGCTGTGCCAGGCGGCCGAGCTGGTCGTCTCCACTCAGTTCGGCTCGACCTCGATGCTCCAGCGCAAGCTGCGCGTCGGCTTCGCCAAGGCGGGCCGGCTGATGGACCTCATGGAGTCGCGGAACATCGTCGGGCCGAGCGAGGGTTCGAAGGCCCGTGACGTTCTCGTGAAGCCCGACGAACTGGACGGCGTGCTCGCGGTGATTCGGGGAGAGTCTGCGGGGTAGGCGCTGCGTCAGGGCGCCGGGTGTCCGTGACTCACCCGTTAGAAACCGCAGGGCAACCGTTTCCCTTTGGCGTACGTCCAGTTGAGCGAGAGGACAGGTACGACTTTCAACAGCGGGTCGTGCCTGGCCGCCGTCATCGGCGTGACCGGCCATTCCGATGGCGTACAAAGTCGTACTGTCCGGTTGCTCCTTCCTTTGGCACCCCCCCTAGACTGAACTTCCAGCACAGGTGGCTACACGCTCGAAAGGCGCCCCCGTGTCCATCGGCAACTCCCCTGAAGACGAGCGTCCGTTCGAAGACCCGTCCGAGGAAGCCCCCTTCTCCATCGGTCGTGCCCTGCGCCAGGCGCGGATCAGCGCCGGGCTGACCGTGGACGACGTCAGTACCGCCACCCGAGTCCGCATCGCCATCATCCACGCCATCGAGTCGGACGACTTCGCCCCCTGCGGCGGAGACGTCTACGCGCGCGGGCACATCCGCACCCTCGCCCGTGCCGTCCGGCTCGACCCCGCCCCGCTGATCGAACGGTACGACGCGACCCACGGCGGCCGCCCCGCGCCGACGTCCGCCGCCCCGCTGTTCGAGGCGGAACGCATCCGTCCCGAACGCCGCGGACCGAACTGGACGGCGGCCATGGTCGCCGCGATCGTCGCCGTGGTCGGCTTCGTCGGCTTCACCGCCTTCAAGGGCGGCGACGAGGGCGGCTCCGGCAACGCCGTCGCCGAGGGCAGCACGCCCACGTCCGGCGTCACCGCCTCGCCCACCCCGAAGACCGAGAAATCCGTCGACGAGAAGCCCGAGCCCTCCGACAGCGCCATCGCCGCGGCTCCCCAGGACAAGGTGACCGTCCAGGTCAGCGCCACCGACGGCCGCAGCTGGATCTCCGCCAAGGACCACAACGGCCGGCTGCTGTTCGACGGACTCCTCAAGCAGGGCGACTCCAAGACCTTCCAGGACAGCGAGAAGATCAACCTCGTCCTCGGCGACGCCGGGGCGATCGATCTGTTCGTCAACGGCAAGAAGATCGAGGACAACTTCCAGCCCGGTGCCGTGGAGCGCCTGACGTACACCAAGGGCGACCCGCAGGCTGGGTGAGGCAGGGGAAAACCGTGTGAGTCGACGGGGTAGGCCAAGATCGCCAACCCCGTCGACGTTCGCTGTCGGTGGGACAAAGTAGTCTTGAGCCCATGCCTGAACGCCGTACCGTCGCACTGGTCACCCTTGGCTGCGCCCGTAACGAGGTGGACTCGGAGGAGCTCGCAGGCCGTTTGGAGGCGGACGGCTGGCAGCTCGTCGAGGACGCCGAGGACGCGGACGTCGCCGTCGTCAACACCTGTGGCTTCGTCGAGGCCGCCAAGAAGGACTCCGTCGACGCCCTCCTGGAGGCCAACGACCTCAAGGGTCACGGCAGAACCCAGGCCGTCGTGGCGGTGGGCTGCATGGCCGAGCGGTACGGCAAGGAGCTCGCCGAGGCCCTTCCCGAAGCCGACGGCGTGCTCGGCTTCGACGACTACGCGGACATCTCCGACCGCCTCCGGACCATCCTGAGCGGCGGCGTCCACGCCTCCCACACCCCGCGCGACCGGCGCAAGCTGCTGCCGATCAGCCCGGCCGAGCGGCAGTCCGCGACCGATGTGGCGCTGCCCGGGCACGGCGCCCCGGTGGACCTGCCCGCCGGCCTCGCCCCCGAGTCCGGCCCCCGCGCGCCCCTGCGCCGCCGTCTCGACGGCGCCCCCGTCGCCTCGGTGAAGCTCGCCTCCGGCTGCGACCGGCGCTGCTCCTTCTGCGCCATCCCGTCCTTCCGGGGCTCCTTCATCTCGCGCCGGCCGAGCGACGTGCTGAACGAGTCGCGCTGGCTGGCCGAGCAGGGCGTCAAGGAGATCATGCTGGTCTCCGAGAACAACACCTCCTACGGCAAGGACCTCGGCGACATCCGGCTGCTGGAGTCGCTGCTGCCCGAGCTCGCGGAGATCGACGGCCTCGAGCGGGTGCGGGTCAGCTACCTCCAGCCCGCCGAGATGCGGCCCGGTCTCATCGACGTCCTCACGTCCACGCCCAAGATCGCGCCCTACTTCGACCTGTCCTTCCAGCACTCCGCGCCCGGGGTGCTGCGCGCGATGCGCCGCTTCGGCGACACCGACCGGTTCCTGGAACTGCTCGACACCATCCGCGGCAAGGCGCCCCAGGCCGGCGTGCGCTCCAACTTCATCGTCGGCTTCCCCGGCGAGTCCGAGGCCGACCTGGCCGAGCTGGAGCGCTTCCTGAACGGCGCGCGGCTGGACGCCATCGGCGTCTTCGGCTACTCCGACGAGGAGGGCACCGAGGCCGCGACCTACGACGGCAAGCTCGATCCGGACCTCGTCGCCGAGCGGCTCGCCCGGGTCTCCCGGCTCGCCGAGGAACTCGTCTCGCAGCGGGCCGAGGAGCGCGTCGGCGAGACCGTCCACGTACTCGTGGAGTCCCTGGACGAGGACGGTGTGCACGGCCGCGGGGCGCACCAGGCGCCGGAGACCGACGGACAGGTGCTGCTCACATCGGGCGAAGGTCTGGCCGTCGGCCGTATCGTCGAGGCGAAGGTGGTCGGCACCGAGGGCGTCGACCTCGTGGCCGAACCCCTGCAGGGCTCTTTCGGGTGTAGTGAGGAGGCGGGCAGATGACGGGTGTCCCGGCATCGGCCGCGGGCGGCTCCTCGCCGGCGAAGCAGGCGAATCCGGCGAGCCTCAAGAAGTCGGCGAAGGGGGCCGCCGCCGCGGACGTGTCCGCCGTCGAGGCGCCCGGCGTCCTCGAACCGACCGCCGCCGTCGGGTCCGGTGCCGCCGGGCACGGTGGCGCAGGGCCCGATGCCGGGTCGGCCGCCGCTGCCGACGGCCGGGCGCCGCGCGGCGGCAAGCTGGCCGCGGCCGCCGTCAACCAGGCGAGCGTCTGGAACATCGCCAATCTGCTGACGATGCTCCGGCTGATCCTCGTGCCCGGCTTCGTCGCGCTGATGCTGGCCGACGGCGGCTACGACCCGGCGTGGCGTGCCTTCGCCTGGGCGGCCTTCGCCATCGCCATGATCACGGACCTCTTCGACGGTCACATCGCGCGGACGTACGACCTCGTCACCGACTTCGGGAAGATCGCCGACCCCATCGCCGACAAGGCGATCATGGGAGCGGCCCTGATCTGCCTCTCCGCGCTCGGCGACCTGCCGTGGTGGGTGACGATCGTGATCCTCGGCCGGGAACTCGGGATCACGCTCCTGCGCTTCATCGTCATCCGGTACGGAGTCATCCCGGCGAGCCGGGGCGGCAAGCTCAAGACCCTCACCCAGGGCGTGGCCGTCGGGATGTACGTCCTGCCCCTGACGGGGTGGCTGGCCACTCTGAGGTGGTGGGTGATGGCCGCGGCCCTCGTCCTGACCGTGGTGACCGGCCTCGACTACGTGAGACAGGCCATTGTGCTGCGCCGGCAGGGAATCGCCGCGCGCCAGGCGGCTGCGGAGGAGACGGACGCGTGAATTCCACGGCCACCGACCTGGTGCGACTACTCACGGTGAAGGGCGGGACGCTCGCCGTCGCCGAGTCGCTGACCGGTGGCCTGGTCGCGGCGGAGATCACCTCGGTGCCCGGGGCGTCCAAGGTCTTCCGCGGCTCGGTCACCGCCTACGCGACCGAGCTGAAGCAGGAACTCCTCGGGGTGGACGGCGGCCTGCTGGCCGCCCGTGGAGCGGTGGATCCGCAGGTCGCGGCCCAGATGGCGGCCGGAGTGCGCAAGGCGCTGGGCGCCGACTGGGGCATCGCGACCACCGGAGTCGCCGGCCCCGAACCGCAGGACGGCCGGCCCGTCGGGACGGTCTTCGTGGCCGTCGACGGCCCGTCCCGGCCGGGAACGGGTTCCGCCCCTGGCGGAAAAGTGGAGGCCCTGCGGTTGAACGGCGACCGCGAGGAAATTCGTAGAGAGAGTGTACGGAGCGTGCTCGTACTGCTTCTGACAGAACTTGCGGGCGAACACACCGGGAATGAGCGGGCACAGGATACGGAACAGAACGGGGGGTTTTGATGTTTGCAGCCCTGAGTGAACACGACATCGCTCCCCGCACGGCCGCAGCGCAAGGCGGTACGGTGGGGCGTGAAGGATGCGGCTACGCGGTCCGAGGAGGGAGCCACCGATGATCCTGCTCCGTCGCCTGCTGGGTGACGTGCTGCGTCGGCAGCGCCAGCGCCAGGGCCGTACTCTGCGCGAAGTCTCCTCGTCCGCCCGAGTCTCACTCGGCTATCTCTCCGAGGTGGAGCGGGGGCAGAAGGAGGCTTCCTCCGAGCTGCTCTCCGCCATCTGCGACGCGTTGGACGTACGGATGTCCGAGCTCATGCGGGAAGTGAGCGACGAGCTCGCCCTCGCCGAGCTGGCCCAGTCTGCTGCGGCCACCCCCAGCGAGCCTGTGCCCACGTCGGTCCGTCCGATGCTGGGTTCCGTGTCGGTGACCGGTGTGCCACCGGAGCGGGTGACCATCAAGGCACCCGCCGAGGCGGTGGACGTGGTCGCCGCATAGGTTCATCCGCGTGGGTGTGTGAGCGCCGACGTGCGTGTGTGAGGCCCCGGCCGGGGCTTCTCCGGGCAGACCCGGAGGAGCGCGGACGGGGCCTTCCGCGTGTTCCGCGTCGGTTTGCCCATCCGGGGTACTGCGGTCATGGTGAAGAGGCACGACGGCCGCCACACACCGGAGGTAGGGATGTACGTCGTGAAGAGCCCCCTGTCCGACGCCGACCTGAAGACCGTCGGCGAAGCGCTCCAGGGCGCACTCGTCGACCTGATCGATCTGTCGCTGCTCGCCAAGCAGGTCCACTGGAACGTCGTAGGGTCCCGGTTCCGGTCCGTCCACCTCCAGCTCGACGAGGTCGTGGCCGTCGCCCGGGCCCACTCCGACACCGTGGCGGAGCGGGCCTCCGCGCTCGGTGTCTCACCCGACGGCCGTGCGGCGACCGTCGCGAGCGGCAGCGGACTCGGCACGGTGCCGGAGGGCTGGATCAAGGACGGCGACGCGGTCGGCGCGCTGGTGTCGGCGCTGGGCGCGGCCATCACCCGGATGCGGGAACGCGTCGTGGCCACCGAACGGCCCGACCCCGTCAGCCAGGACATCTTCATCGGGATCACGGCGGATCTCGAGAAGCACCACTGGATGTTCCAGGCGGAGAACGTCTGATCCCGGGCGGGAGAGCCGTGGCGGACCGCATAGTGCGCCGGGGGGTGATGCTCGGGCTCGGAGCCCTCTGGTGGTGGGCCGTGGTCAGGCTCGCCGTGGCACCGGGCGCCGGGGCACCGGAGGGGGCGGTCGCCGCCGGCGGCTGGGGGCTGAGCCTGCTGCCGGTGCACTGTGTGGCCAAGGGCCGGGCCATGGGGGCGGTCGCGGCGGGCCGATGGCGGGCCGCCTGGCGCGCGCCCGCGGCGACGGCCCGCCGGGCGCCCCGCGCCGGGACCCCCGACGAGTCCGCGTGAGAGGTCCAGCGCTACCAGGGCATGGCCACGCCGCCGTTCGGGCGGAGGATCTGGCCCGTGGTGAAGGCGGACGCGTCCGAGGCCAGATGGAGGACCGCGTGCGCGATCTCCTCGGGCGCGCCGACGCGCCCCAGCGGTGACATACGGGCCATGAGCGCCTCGGTGTGCGCCTGTGCGCCGGGGTCGTGGCGATCGGTCATGGGGGTGCGGATCCAGCCGGGGGCCACGGCGTTGACACGGATGCCGTGCCGGCCGACCTCGGTCGCCAGGGTCTTGGTCAGCTGGACCACGGCCGCCTTGGCGGCGCCGTAGCAGAGCAGTCCCGGGCCGCCGGTGTCCACGGCACCCGAGGCCATCGTGACGATGCTGCCGCCTCCGCCCTGCGCGAGCATCAGCCGGGCGGCCTCCTGGCAGGCGTACAGCACGCCCTTGAAGTTGACGTCCAGGACCCGGTCGAGGTCCTCGTCGCGGGTCTCCAGGACGGGGCTGCTGTGCATGATCCCGGCGACCGCGGCCATCACGTCCAGCCGCTCGCAGGACTCGACGGCCCGCCGGACCTGGGCGCGGTCGGTGACGTCCAGCCGGTGTGTACGGGCCGTGCCGCCCCGGTCCTTGATCAGTTTCGCCGTCTCGTCCAGGCCCTGCGCGTCACGGTCCGCGCCGTGCACGAGGGCCCCCGCCTCGGCGAGCAGCACGGCACAGGCCCGGCCGATCCCGCTGGCGGCGCCGGTGACGAACGCGGTGCGTCCGCTGAGGTCGTACGCCTTCACGCCCATGAGGGGACGGTACGAGCGTTTCTGACGGGTCGTCAATTGGTCGTACGGGGGATCGTGCGCGTACGGCGATCAGGCGGGCGTACGGCGAGGGGCCGGGCGTACGGCGATCAGCCGGGCGTTCGTCGGTAGCGCTCCCGCCAGTGCTGCGGGGCGCCCGGTGCCGGTGCGGGACCCCGCTGGCAGGAGGGGCACCAGTAGGTGGGCCGCTCCTGCGCGCCGTCGCCCTGGTCGGCGACCCGGACCGAGGTGCCGCAGCGCAGACAGGGGCGGGGTGCGCGACCGTAGACGAAGAGGTCCTGGTGGGGCAGGCCGGTGGTCCGGCGGACCACGCGGTCGCGGTTCACCTCCAGCAACCGGCGGGCGAGGCCCGGCAGGTGCGCGGCGCGGTCGGCGGGGAGGGCACCGACGGGGAGCCAGGGGGTGACGCCGAGCAGGAAGCAGAGCTCGCTCTTGTAGACGTTGCCGATGCCGGCGAGATTGCGCTGGTCGAGGAGGCCCTCGCCCAGGGGACGCGCGGGGTCGGCACGGAGGTTCGCGAGCGCCAGGTCGGGGTTCCAGTCGGGGCCGAGCAGATCGGGGCCGAGATGGCCGACCACGCGGCCCTCCTCCGTGGTGCGCAGCAGCTCCATGACCTGGAGCCGGTAGCCGACCGCCGTGCGGTCCTCGGCACCGAGGACCACCCGGATCTGGTGGGCCGGGCCGCCCTTCCAGCGCTCGCCATCGCCGAAGACCCTCCAGGCGCCCTCCATGCGCAGATGCGTGTGCAGGCTCAGTCCGCCCTCGACCCGGGTGAGCAGATGCTTGCCGCGCGGCACGGTGCTCAGCACCCGCCGGCCGCTCAGGTCGACCGTGGCGTACTTCGGCACCCGGAAGTCGCTCGCGGTCAGCACCTTGCCCGCGAGAGCGTCGTGCAGTCGCTTCGCCGTCTGCCAGACCGTGTCACCTTCGGGCATGGGTCAAGGGTGGCACGGGGCGGTCGTTCGGCGGCGTGGTCATGCGCGCAGCCGCAGGCCCCGGGGGGTCGCGACGAAGCCCGCTCCTTCCAGGAGGACGCCTATGGGGGACGTCAGGGCCGAGACGCCGTTGATCCGCTCCACCGTGACCGTGCCGAGGGAGCCCGCTCGGGCGGCCTGGGCGAGGGACTCCGCCGCGGCCCGCAGGCGGGGGTCGTCGGTGGGGCTGCCCTCGGCGTCCGGGACGGAGGGCCAGGCCAGCACGGTCTTGCCGCCGCGCTCCATGTACAGCGTCAGCTCACCCTCGACGAGCACCACCAGGGAGCCCGCCTTGCGGCCCGGTTTGTGCCCCGCACCCGTCGGCGGCTCCGGCCAGGCCAGGGCGGCACCGTACGCGTTCGCCGGGTCGGCGGCGGCGAGCACGACCGCGCGGGAGGCGGGGTCGTCGGCGCGGGCTGCCGTACGGCGGTGCTGCCGGGCGGGGCCGGCCGGGCCCGGGGAGCCGAAGCCGTGTGCGGAGGCGTACCTGCCGGAAGCCGAGGGGGCCGAGGCGGCCGAGGGGTGGTCCCACCGGACGTCCTCGTCACCGGAGAGGAAGGCGTCGGGGAAGCCGTCGGTGGGCGCGCCGCCGGATGCGCCGGGGAACGGATCGGGGAGGGGATCGGCGAAGGGCCCGGGGAGGGGATCGGCGAAGGGGGCGGGGAAGGGATCGGCGAACGGCCCCGGGGAGGCGCCCGGGGTGGTCGTCGGCCGGGTGTCGGCCGGAGTCGGTGCCGGTGCCGGTGCCGCCTCGCCCCGGTCGCGGGCGTTGGACACCGCGCGCAGCCGGTCCACGGCGCCGTCCATCGCGAACTGCGCCGCGCCGAGGCCCTCCACGACGTATCCGCGCCGGGCCTGGCCGCTCTCCTCGAAGGCGGACAGGATGCGGTACGTCGCCGAGAAGCCGCCCTCGACGCCCTCCGCCGCGACCGCTCCCCGGGTCACCACGCCGTGCCGGTCGAGGAGCGCACGGGCGAGGGCGTGGGCCCGGACGGTGGGGTCGGGTTCCTGGGCCGGGACGAGGGACCAGCGGCCGGCGACGGTCGGCGGGCCGCTGCGGGAGGCGGGGCGGGCGGCGGCCGTCAGGGAGCCGTAGCGGCCCCGGGGGACCGCGCGCTTGGCGCGGTGGGCGGTGGAGCCCGCCGTGCGGCCCGAGCCCAGCAGGGAGCGCATCGGTGCCAGCGTGTCGTTGGTGAGCCGGCCGGACCAGGCCAGGTCCCAGACGGCGTCGGCGAGTTGGGGGTCCGTGGCGTCGGGATGGGTGGTGGCGCGCACCTGGTCGGCGATCTGGCGGAAGAACAGACCGTAGCCCCCGGACAGGGTGTCGAGGACGGACTGGTGCAGGGCCGTCGGCTCCAGCGGATGGGGCGGGGGCAGCAGCAGCGGGGCGGCGTCCGCCAGGTACAGGGAGACCCAGCCGTCCTTCCCGGGGAGCGCGCCCGCTCCCGCCCAGACGACCTCTCCGGCGGAGGTGAGCTCGTCGAGCAGGGCGGGCGTGTAGTCCCTCACCCGGGAGGGCAGGACGAGCTTCTCCAGGGCCGAGGCGGGGACGGAGGCGCCCTGGAGCTGCTCCACCGCGCGCACCAGTCCGTCGACCCCGCGCAGGGAGTGGCCCTTGCCGATGTGCTGCCACTGGGGCAGGAACTGGGCCAGCGCCGGTGGGGCGACCGGTTCCAGTTCATGTCGCAGGGCGGCCAGCGAGCGGCGGCGCAGCCGGCGCAGGACGGTCGCGTCGCACCACTCCTGGCCGATGCCCGCCGGATGGAACTCGCCCTGGACGACGCGTCCGCCCGCCGCGAGCCGTTGCAGGGCGCCCTCGGTGACCGCGACCCCCAGGCCGAAACGGGCGGCGGCGGTGGCCGAGGTGAACGGGCCGTGGGTGCGGGCGTGCCGGGCGAGGAGGTCGCCCAGGGGGTCCTTCACCGGCTCGGTGAAGGCCTCCGGGACCCCGACCGGGAGCGCGGTGCCGAGCGCGTCGCGCAGCCGCCCCGCGTCCTCGACGGCCGCCCAGTGATCGGTGCCGGCGATCCGGACGCGGATGACGCGGCGGGCCGCGGCCAGCTCCCGCGCCCACTGCGGTTCGGCGCCGCGCCGGGCCAGCTCGGCGTCGGTGAGCGGACCGAGGAGCCGGAGCAGGTCGGCGACGCCCTCGGGGTCCTTCGCGCGGCGGTCCTCGGTGAGCCACTGGAGTTCCCGTTCGAGCTCGGCGAGGACCTCGGCGTCGAGCAGCTCGCGCAGCTCCGCCTGGCCGAGCAGCTCGGCCAGCAGCCGTGAGTCCAGGGAGAGGGCGGCGGCGCGGCGCTCGGCGAGCGGCGAGTCCCCCTCGTACAGGAACTGGGCGACGTACCCGAACAGCAGGGAGCGGGCGAACGGCGAGGGTTCGGGGGTGGTGACCTCGACCAGGCGGACCCTGCGGGACTCCAGGTCGCCCATCAGCTCGGTCAGGCCGGGTACGTCGAAGACGTCCTGGAGGCACTCGCGGACCGCCTCCAGGACGATCGGGAACGAGCCGAACTCGCTGGCCACCTGGAGCAGCTGCGCGGCGCGCTGGCGCTGCTGCCACAGCGGGGTGCGCTTGCCGGGGTTGCGGCGGGGCAGGAGCAGCGCGCGGGCGGCGCACTCGCGGAACCGGGACGCGAACAGGGCGGAGCCGCCGACCTGGTCGGTGACGATCTGATCGACCTCGCCCTTGTCGAAGACGACGTCCGCCGCGCCGACCGGGGCCTGCTCCGCGTCGTACTCCGTCCCCGCCTTCCTCGGTTCCTGGTCGAGCAGGTCCAGGCCCATGAGATCGGCGTCGGGCAGGCGCAGCACGATGCCGTCGTCGGCGTGCATGACCTGGGCGTCCATGCCGTACCGCTCGGAGAGCTTCGCGCCCAGCGCCAGCGCCCACGGGGCGTGGACCTGGGCGCCGAAGGGGGAGTGGACGACGACCCGCCAGTCGCCGAGCTCGTCGCGGAAGCGCTCCACGACGATCGTGCGGTCGTCGGGGACATGGCCGCAGGCCTCGCGCTGTTCGTCCAGGTAGGCGAGGACGTTGTCGGCGGCCCAGGTGTCCAGGCCGGCGGTGAGCAGCCGCAGCCGGGCGTCGTCCTTGGGCAGCGAGCCGACCTCGCGCAGGAACGCGCCCACCGCGCGGCCCAGCTCCAGGGGGCGGCCGAGCTGGTCGCCCTTCCAGAACGGGAGCCGGCCCGGGACACCGGGGGCCGGGGAGACCAGGACCCGGTCGCGGGTGATGTCCTCGATGCGCCAGGAACTCGTGCCGAGGGTGAAGACGTCGCCGACGCGGGACTCGTAGACCATCTCCTCGTCGAGCTCGCCGACCCGGCCGCCGCCCTTCTTCGGGTCGGCGCCCGCGAGGAAGACACCGAACAGGCCGCGGTCGGGGATCGTGCCGCCGGAGGTGACGGCGAGGCGCTGGGCGCCCGGGCGGCCGGTGACCGTGCCGGCGACGCGGTCCCACACCACGCGCGGGCGCAGCTCGGCGAACGCGTCGGAGGGGTAGCGGCCGGCGAGCATGTCCAGGGTGGCCGTGAAGGCGGACTCCGGGAGGGACGCGAAGGGGGCCGCCCGGCGGACCGTCGCCAGCAGGTCGTCCACCTGCCAGGTGTCGAGCGCGGTCATGGCCACGAGCTGCTGGGCCAGGACGTCCAGGGGGTTCGCGGGGACCTTCAGGGACTCGATCGAGCCGGTGCGCATGCGTTCGGTGACCACGGCCGCCTGGACCAGGTCGCCCCGGTACTTGGGGAACACCACGCCGGTGGAGACCGCGCCGACCTGGTGTCCCGCGCGGCCCACGCGCTGGAGGCCCGAGGCCACCGAGGGCGGGGACTCGACCTGGACCACCAGGTCCACCGCGCCCATGTCGATGCCCAGCTCCAGGCTGGAGGTGGCGACCACCGCGGGGAGCCGGCCCGCCTTGAGGTCCTCCTCGACCAGGGCGCGCTGTTCCTTGGACACCGAGCCGTGGTGGGCGCGCGCGATGACCGGCGGTGCGCCCTGGGCCGCTCCCGAGCCGCCCATCAGCTCGGCGGGGGCGTGGTGCTCGTCCAGCGGCCGGCCCGTGGCGCGCTCGTAGGCGATCTCGTTCAGCCGGTTGCACAGGCGCTCGGCAAGGCGGCGGGAGTTCGCGAAGACGATCGTGGAGTGGTGGGCCTGGATCAGATCCGTGATCCGCTCCTCGACATGCGGCCAGATCGAGGGGCGCTCCGCCCCCTCGGAGCCGTCGGCGACCGGTGAGCCGCCCAGTTCGCCCAGGTCCTCCACGGGGACCACGACCGAGAGGTCGAACTCCTTGCCCGACGCCGGCTGGACGATCTCCACCTTGCGGTGCGGGGAGAGGTAGCGGGCGACCTCGTCCACCGGGCGGACGGTGGCGGAGAGGCCGATGCGGCGGGCAGGCCGGGGCAGGAGCTCGTCCAGGCGCTCCAGGGAGAGGGCGAGGTGGGCGCCGCGCTTGGTGCCGGCGACCGCGTGGACCTCGTCGAGGATCACGGTGTCGATGCCCGTCAGCGCGTCGCGCGTGGCGGAGGTCAGCATCAGGAACAGGGACTCGGGGGTGGTGATCAGGATGTCCGGCGGGCGGGTGGTCAGGGCGCGGCGCTCGGCGGGCGGGGTGTCGCCGGAGCGGATGCCCACCTTGACCTCGGGTTCGGGCAGGCCCAGGCGGACGGATTCCTGGCGGATGCCGGTCAGGGGGCTGCGGAGGTTGCGCTCGACGTCCACCGCCAGGGCCTTGAGGGGGGAGACGTAGAGGACGCGGCAGCGCTTCTTCGGGTCGGCCGGCGGGGGCGTCGAGGTGAGCCGGTCGAGCGCCGCGAGGAAGGCCGCGAGGGTCTTGCCGGAGCCGGTCGGGGCCACCACCAGGACGTCCGAGCCCGCGGCGATGGCCTGCCACGCGCCCGCCTGGGCCGCGGTGGGCGCGGAGAACGCCCCCGTGAACCAGCCGCGGGTCGCGGGCGAGAAGCCGTCGAGGGCTCGGTGTGCGGAGCTGACCATGCGTCCATCCTGCACCCGGGCACTGACAATCGCTCCGACCTGCGGAGACGGCCGCGGCGACGCGGCATGGGCGGGGGCGGAGAATGGGGGCATGGCGGGTACTCGTGAGTCGGCCCGGCACTGGCGGTACGCGGAACTGCCCGGTGTCGATCTGCTGCGCGCCTCGTACGTCCGCAAGACGTTCCTGCGGCACACCCATGAGCACTTCGTGATCGCCGCCGTCGCCGAGGGGGCGGAGGTGTTCCGGCATCACGGGTCCGATGTGTACGTGGGGGCCGGCGCGCTGGCGCTGGTCAACCCCGACACCCCGCACACCGGGCGGGCCGGGGTTCCGGAGGGATGGCGGTACGGCGCCGTCTACCCGTTGCCCGGGCTGGTGGCGGAGATCGCGGCCGAGACGACGAGCCTGCGGGGCACGCCCGGGTTCGTGAGTCCGGTGCTGGAGGACGCGCGTGCCGCCGCGCTGGTGCACCAGGTGCTCCGGGCCGTCGACGAGGGCAACGCGCTCGCCGCCGACACCCTGCTGCGGGTCGCCGTGACGCGGTTGCTGCGGCTCAACGGCGGGTCGCTGCCGCAGCGGGAGGTGCGGACGGCCGGCGCGCGGATCGCGGCACGCGCGCGGGGGGTGCTGGAGGAACGGATGGCCGATCCGCCGACGCTGGAGCGGCTGGCGGGGGAGCTCGGGACCAGTTCCTTCGCGCTCCTGCGCGCCTTCCGGGACGCGTTCGGGATGCCGCCGCACGCGTGGCTCACCGATGCCCGGGTGCGGCGGGCCCGCCGGCTCCTGGACGGCGGCACCACTCCGGCCGAGGCCGCGATCACCGTGGGGTTCACCGATCAGCCGCACCTCAACCGCCACTTCGCCCGGATCGTGGGCGTGCCGCCGGGGGCGTACCAGCGCGAGCGCAAGAACGTACAAGACGTGCCGGGAGGCCTCCTCCTACCGTCGGACGCGTGGCAGAACAGACAGCTTTCTCAGACATACGCGCCGGCGGAGCCGGAAAACCGGATTCCGCCGTCGTCCGGGACGGACTGGGCGTCGGCGTCGCCGTAGGCCTGTCCGGGTTCGCCTTCGGGGTGACCGCGGCGGGCAGCGGGCTCACCGTGTGGCAGAGCTGTGCGCTGAGCCTCCTGGTGTTCACCGGCGCCTCCCAGTTCGCGCTCGTCGGCGCGCTGGCGGCGGGCGGCAACCCGCTCACCGCGGCCGCGGGCGCGTTCTTCCTGGGGGTGCGCAACGCGTTCTACGGTCTGCGGCTGTCCCAGGTGCTCGCCCTCCCGCGCGCGGTGCGCCCGCTGGCCGCCCAGTGGGTCATCGACGAGACGACGGCCGTGTCGCTGGCGCAGCCCGGGCGGCGCGCGGCCCGGATCGGCTTCACCGTCACCGGGGTGAGCCTGTACGTGCTGTGGAATCTCACGACCCTGCTGGGCGCCCTCGGGGCCGAGGCGATCGGGGACACCAACGCGTGGGGGCTCGACGCGGCCGGGCCCGCCGTCTTCCTGGCGCTGCTCGCGCCGATGCTGCGGACCGGCACCGAGCGGATCGTGGCCGGGCTCGCCGTCGTGCTGGGGCTCGGGCTGCTGCCGGTGGTGCCGGCCGGGGTGCCGGTGCTGGTGGCCGCGCTCGCCGCGCCCGCCGTGCTGTACCTGAAGGGGCGGCGACGTGACGAGGAGCGTGCGTGATGGGTGTCTGGATCGCGATCCTCGCCACCGCCGTGGGGTGTTACGCCGTCAAGCTCGCCGGGCTGCTCGTGCCCGACGGGGCGCTGGAACGCCCTGTCGTACGGCGGCTCGCCGCCCTGCTGCCCGTGGCTCTGCTGGCCGCTCTCACGGCCCAGCAGACCTTCGCCGACGGGCACGCGCTCGTGCTCGACGCCCGGGCCGCCGGGCTGGCGGCGGCCGCCGTGGCGCTGGTGCTGCGGGCGCCCTTCCTGATCGTCGTCGCGGCGGCCGTGGTGGTCACGGCCGGGGTGCGGGCCCTGGGCGGATGACGCCGGGGCCCGGGTGATCAGCCGATCGGGCGACCGTGGGCCCGCAGGGTGCGCAGGGCCTCGATCGTCACCATGGGGCGTGCCTCCAGGGCCGGGGCGGGCGCCCAGTGGCGCCAGCGGACCGGCCAGCCGCCGTCCTCCTGCTGCTCGCTCGCGAGGTGGTCCAGGGAGCGTGCCATCTCGTCGTCCGTGAACCACGCGCGCGCGAGGGAGCGCGGCGTACGCGCGAAGTCGTGCGGGAAGTGGTGCTCGCCGGGGGCGTATCCGGGCGCCACCGGGAACGCGTCCAGGTGGTCGGGGTCCAGCGCGGCCAGGCGCCGGTCGCGCACCAGGCGGCCCAGGCGGTCGGCGGCGGCCTCCGCGCGCGGGCGGTCGGGGGCGGAGTCCAGGAAGGCGACGGCGGCCTCGATCTCGTAGGGGTGGGACCGCTCCAGGGAGTCCACGGCCTGCCAGCAGAAGTCCGTGGCGCGGAACAGCCAGGCGTGCCACACGTCGTTGCGGTGCAGCAGGCCCACCACCGGGCCCGTGGCCAGCAGGTCGCTGGGCGGGTCGTCCACGATCGGGACGAAGGGGGCGGCGGGGTAGCCGCGCTGGCCGGGATCGATCGCGGGCAGCGCGCCGTCGGTGGTGGAGACCGCGGTGAGGTAGCGGCACACCCGCTCGACGCGCCGCCCGCCGAGCAGGCCGACGCGGTCCAGGACCCGCAGCGCGTGCGCGGTGTGCAGGGGCTGGCTCACCGGGCCCCGCAGATCGGGTTCGAGCGCGTGGCCGTAACCGCCGTCCTCGTTGCGGTAGGCGTCCAGCGCCGCCTCGACGGGATCGGCGCCGCCGTGCAGGAAGTCGTACGCGAAGAGGCGCTGTTCCAGCACGCGCGCGGTGAGCCAGACGAAGTGCTCGGCGCGGAAGAGCGGGGAACGCGCCGGGGGCGTCGGGGGGAGTGGGGATGCTCCGGTTTCGGCCATGGTCAGACCGTAGGGGGGAAAGCGGTCTCGGCAGGCGGTCCCGGCGGGGGGCACCCCCGGGGGCGGGATACTGGGGGCATGCGGTTGACGGTCTTCTGGCAGCGGATGGACGAGCATTTCGGCACGGGCTACGCCGAGACGTTCGCGCGTGATCACGTGATGACGGAACTCGGCGGGCGCACCGTGCAGGAGGCGCTGGCGGACGGCTGGGAGGCCAAGGACGTGTGGCGCGTGGTCTGCGTGGTGATGAACGTTCCCGCGGAGCTGCGCTGATCCACAGGGGAGATCACCCGGGGGTGCCGGAGTGTCGGTGCCGTAGGCGAGACTTGTGCCGTGGCACCCACTGACGAGACCGGGCAGGCGGCCCGGCACGCATCCCCGTCCGGCACGACGCCGCCGAACCGGCCGGCGGCCGACGGTGCCGTCGAGGCGGGGGAGCGCATGCCGCGCTGGCTCCCGCGCGCGATGGTCCTCGCGCTCGCGCTCATCGGGGTGTTCCAGCTGGGCACCTGGGCCTTCCACCAGGTCATCGGCCTGCTGCTCAACATCCTGATCGCGTTCTTCCTGGCCCTCGCGGTGGAACCGGCCGTGAGCCGGATGGCGGCCCGGGGGATGCGCAGGGGGTTCGCCACCTTCCTGGTCTTCTTCGGCCTGCTGATCATGGTCGCCGGGTTCTTCACCCTGCTCGGCTCGATGCTCGCGGGGCAGATCATCAAGATGATCGAGGGCTTCCCGGACTACCTCGACTCCGTGATCAACTGGGTCAACACCACGTTCCACACCGATCTCCGCCGCGTGGACATCCAGGAGGGGCTCCTCCACTCGGACTGGCTGCGGAAGTACGCCCAGAACAGCGCGGCCGGCGTCCTGGACGTCTCCACCCAGGTCCTGGGGGGCCTCTTCCGGCTGCTGACGATCGCCCTGTTCTCGTTCTACTTCGCCGCCGACGGACCGCGCCTGCGCCGCGCGCTCTGCTCCGTCCTGCCGCCCGCCAAGCAGACCGAGGTGCTGCGCGCGTGGGAGATCGCCGTCGCCAAGACCGGCGGGTACCTGTACTCCCGTGGGCTGATGGCGCTGATCTCGGGGGTCGCGCACTATGTACTGCTGGAGGCGCTCGGCATCCCGTACGCGCCCGTGCTCGCCGTGTGGGTGGGTGTGGTCTCGCAGTTCATCCCCACCATCGGCACCTATCTCGCGGGTGCCCTGCCCATGCTGATCGCGTTCACGGTCTCGCCGCTGTACGCGCTGTGGGTGCTGATCTTCGTCGTGGTCTACCAGCAGTTCGAGAACTACATGCTCCAGCCGAAGCTGACGTCCAAGACCGTCGACATCCATCCCGCGGTCGCCTTCGGCTCGGTCATCGCCGGCACCGCCCTCCTGGGTGCCATAGGCGCCCTGATAGCCATCCCGGCCGTCGCCACGCTCCAGGCGTTCCTGGGCGCGTACGTGAAGCGCTACGACGTCACCGACGACCCCCGTGTCCACGGTCACCGGGGCGGCGGCGACGGCGCAGGTCTGCTCGACCGCGCCCGGAGCCTGTGGGCGGGAGCGCGGGAGCGGCGCGGAGGCCGCTCGACCGGGAACTGAGGTTTCCGCCGGACCCGACGGCACACGCCGGAACTGCTCGATGCCCTCGCGTGGCACGCTTGACACGAAAATCGAACATACATTCTTATGGAGGCTCCGGCGAGGCTCGCGACGGGGGTTACATCCCGATTTGGACGGGGAAGTCCCTGAGTTATCCACAGGCTGGACCGGCGTCGGGGCGCATTGTCAGTGGCAGGCGTTAGCGTCTTTGACGTGAAGCGATCGACTCAAGCAAACCGGGTGGAACCCATGGCAGGAACCGACCGCGAGAAGGCCCTGGATGCCGCACTCGCACAGATTGAACGGCAATTCGGCAAGGGCGCGGTCATGCGCATGGGCGAGCGGTCGAGGGAGCCCATCGAGGTCATCCCGACCGGGTCGACCGCACTCGACGTGGCGCTCGGCGTCGGGGGCCTCCCGCGCGGCCGTGTCGTCGAGGTCTACGGTCCGGAGTCGTCCGGTAAGACGACCCTGACCCTGCACGCGGTGGCCAACGCCCAGAAGGCCGGCGGCCAGGTCGCCTTCGTGGACGCGGAGCACGCCCTCGACCCCGAGTACGCGAAGAAGCTCGGCGTCGACATCGACAACCTGATCCTCTCCCAGCCCGACAACGGCGAGCAGGCCCTGGAGATCGTGGACATGCTGGTCCGCTCCGGCGCCCTCGACCTCATCGTCATCGACTCCGTCGCCGCGCTCGTCCCGCGCGCGGAGATCGAGGGCGAGATGGGCGACAGCCACGTCGGCCTCCAGGCCCGGCTGATGAGCCAGGCGCTGCGGAAGATCACCAGCGCGCTCAACCAGTCCAAGACCACCGCGATCTTCATCAACCAGCTCCGCGAGAAGATCGGCGTGATGTTCGGCTCCCCGGAGACCACGACCGGTGGCCGCGCGCTGAAGTTCTACGCCTCGGTGCGACTCGACATCCGTCGCATCGAGACCCTGAAGGACGGCACGGACGCGGTCGGCAACCGCACCCGCGTCAAGGTCGTCAAGAACAAGGTCGCGCCGCCCTTCAAGCAGGCCGAGTTCGACATCCTCTACGGCCAGGGCATCAGCCGCGAAGGCGGTCTGATCGACATGGGCGTGGAGCACGGCTTCGTCCGCAAGGCCGGCGCCTGGTACACGTACGAGGGCGACCAGCTCGGCCAGGGCAAGGAGAACGCCCGCAACTTCCTGAAGGACAACCCCGACCTCGCCAACGAGATCGAGCGGAAGATCAAGGAGAAGCTGGGCGTCGGGGTCCGTCCCGAGGAGCCCGCCGTCGAGCCGGGCACGGACGCCGCGGCCACCCCGGGCGCGCCCGCGGACGACGCCAAGACGGTGCCGGCATCCGCTGCCAAGACCGCCGCCAAGACCAAGGCCGCGACCGTCAAGAGCTGATCCGTGACACGACGAACGGACTGGGCCGAGTACGACGCCCACCCCGGCACCCCCTGGGAGCCGGGGGGCGGGGACCACGGCGGTCCCGCACGGGGCGACGACGACCGGCCGGGTGACCTGCCGTACGGCGACGACGGCGCGCGGGGTGACGGCCCGCGCCGTGGTGGCCGCGCGGCCGGACGCGGCGGTGGCGAGGGCGGCCCGCGCGGCGGGCGCGGTCGTCGTCGCCGCGGCTTCGGGGAACCGTCCGCCGAGGACGGAGGCTCTTCTCCCTCGTCGAGGGTCGAGCGGGAAGAGTCTGCGGGGGACCCGGCTGAGCGGGCGCGGGCGATCTGTCTGCGCCTGCTCACCGGGACCCCGCGTACGCGCCGGCAACTCGCCGACGCCCTGCGCAAGCGGGAGATCCCGGACGATGTCGCCGAGGAGGTGCTCTCGCGGTTCGAGGAGGTCGGGCTGATCGACGACAGCGCGTTCGCGGACGCCTGGGTGGAGTCCCGGCACCACGGCCGGGGACTGGCCCGGCGCGCGCTCGCGCGGGAGCTGCGGACCAAGGGGGTCGACCCGACGCTGATCGACGAGGCCGTCGGCCGGCTCGACTCCGAGCGGGAGGAGGAGACCGCGCGCGACCTCGTCGCCCGCAAGCTCCGCTCGACCCGGGGCCTCGACCGCGACCGCCGGATCCGCCGCCTCGCGGGCATGCTCGCCCGCAAGGGCTACTCCGAGGGCATGGCCCTGCGGGTGGTGCGGCAGGCGCTGGAGGAAGAGGGGGAGGACACCGAGTTCCTCATGGAGGACGGGGGCTGACCCGGTGGGGTGGGGACAACCCCCCGCCGAGGACACCGGACCGCCCCAATGCACGGACAGCTGTGCACAGACGACTGTGTACGCATGCCCCCAGCGCTTCCCCCGCCCGTCGAGATCGGTGAACTCGCCGCGCTCAAGGCACTCGCCCAGCCGCGCCGCCAGCGCATGCTCGAACATCTGACGCTGCACGGCCCCGCCACCTCGGCGACCCTCGCCCGGGCCCTCGGCCTGAACACCGGATCCACCAGCTATCACCTGCGCGAACTGGCCCGATACGGCTTCGTCGAGGAGACCGGCGGGGAGCCGCCCGAGGCGCGCGGCGCGGCACCGTCCGCGCACCGGGAGCGCTGGTGGCGGGCGGTCCCCGGCGATCGTCGCTTCCCGCCGCGCAGCCGCCAGAGCCCCGAGCTGCGCCACGTCATGGACGAGCTGAACCACCATGCCTACGCCGCCGACCTCGACCTCTTCGAGCGGCTCCAGCGGGACGCGGCCGACGCCGACCCCTGGGCCGACGCCTTCCCCTACTCGCGCGGCACGATCCGGCTGACACTGCCCGAACTCCGGGAGTTCTTCGAGGAGTACATCGCCCTCCTCAACCGCTACAAGCGCCCCGAGGCCGAGACCCCGCCCGGCGCGCGGACCGTCCTCACCCGCCTGTTCGCCCACCCCGCGCCCGACCACCACAACCAGGCACACAACAGAAGAGAGAGCGGTCCCTCATGATGCTGCGCTACGCCCTGAAGACCGTCCGTGCCCGCAAGGCCGGCTTCCTCGGCGCCTTCCTCGCCCTCATGTGCGCGGCCGCCCTGATCACCGCGTGCGGCACCCTGCTGGAGACAGGACTGCGCGGCACCATCCGCACCGAGCGGTACGCGGCCACGCCGATCGTGGTCTCCGCCGACCAGAACGTCCACCGGACCACCGTCACCCACAAGCACGGCAAGACCAAGGTCAAACACAAGGCCAAACCGGTCGCCGAGCGCGCCTGGCTCCCCGCCGGCCTCGGGAAGACCCTCGCCGCCCTGCCCGGTGCCGCCCGGGTGGTCCCCGAACTCACCTTCCTCGCCGACCCCCTGACGCCGACGGGCACCGGGGACGCGGCCAGGCCCGGCTACGGGCACGCCTGGGACTCCGCCGCACTGACGCCGTACCGCCTCACCGCGGGCGCCGCCCCCACGCAGCCGACCGACGTCGTCGTCGACCGCGACCTCGCCCGGCGCGCCCACCTCGCACCCGGCGACCGCCTCACCGTCCAGTCGACACAGGCCCCGCGCACCTACCGCGTCACCGGGATCGCGGCACCCGCCACGGCCGTACGCCACCAGACCTCCCTCTTCTTCTCCGCCGAGGAGGCCCGGCGCCTCGCCGCGCACCCCGGCCAGGTCACCGCGTTCGGGGTGCTGCCGAGGACGGGCACCGACCCGGAGCGGCTGCGGCAGGCCGTGGTCGCGGCGCTGCACGGCACCGGAGCACAGGTCGGCACCGGTGACGCCCGCGGCCCCGTCGAGTTCCTGGACGCCGCCGCGGCCCGCACCAGGCTCGTCAGCATGGGCGGCGCGATGGGTGGCACCTCCCTGCTGGTCGCGGTCCTCGTGGTCGTCGGGACCTTCGCGCTCTCCGTCCAGCAGCGCCACCGCGAACTCGCCCTGCTGCGGGCCGTCGCCGCCACCTCCGGACAGATCCGCAGGCTCCTCGGCCGCGAGGCCCTGATCGTCGGAGCGGCCGCCGGCACGGTCGGGGCAGGTCTCGGACTGGTGCTGGGCGACCGGCTGTACGACAGGTTCGTCGCCCTCGGCGCCGTGCCCGCCACGCTCCAGCACACCTCCGGTGTCCTCCCGCCGTTCGCCGCCGTCGCCGCCACCCTGTTCGGGGCCTGGGCCGCCGCCCGTATCGCCTCCCGCCGGGTGGCCCGGATCCGCCCCGCCGAGGCGCTCGCCGAGGCCCGGACCGAACGCACCCGACCGGCCTGGGGCCGGCTCCTCGCCGGTCTGCTGCTGCTCGCCGGCGGCGCCGTGCTCGTCGCGGTACTCACCGCCCTGCGGACCGAACCCGCGTCGACACCCGTCACCTTCCTCGCCGTCGTCGTCCTGTCCACCTCCGTCGCCCTGCTCGGGCCGCTCCTGGTCAAAGCGGCCGCGCTGCTGCTGTCCGGCCCGCTGCGGCTGACCGGCCACGGCGGCAGGCTCGCCACCGCCAACCTCCGCGGCAACGCCGCCCGGATGGCCTCCGTCGTCACCCCTCTCACCCTGCTCGTCGGCATGACCTGCACCGTGCTGTTCGTCCAGCCCACCCTCGGCGACGCGGCGCGTGCCCAGGCCCGCGAGGGTGTCCGCGCCGACTGGGTCGTCGCCTCCCGGGGACCCGGCGTCCCGGCCGAGGCGGCACGGCGGCTCCGGACGGGAGGCGACGCCGTCACCGAGGTCGTCCGGACCACTGTCAGGGTCGGCCTCGACAAGTACGCGGCACAGGGCGTCACCCCGGCCGGACTCGCCCGCACCTGGGATCCCGACGTCACCGCCGGTTCCCTCTCCGGGCTCACCGAGAACACCGTCGCCGTCAGCGAACTGGCCGCGGACCAGCTCCGCCTGACACCCGGGAGCACCCTGGGACTCACGCTCGGCGACGGCACGCCCGCCACCCTCACCGTCGCCGCCGTCTACGCCAGAGGCCTCGGTTTCGGAGACCTCACTTTCGCGCACGACCTCCTCGCCCGCCACGTCGACAACCCGCTCGCCTCCTCCCTCCTCGTCAGCACGGACCGCACACAGACACAACTCGCGACTACACTCCGTAAGTTCCCGGGACTCACGGTGATGTCCCCGGCCGTCGCCGACTCGCTCCAGGCCGAGCGGCAGCAGGCGAACGCGGAGGTCAATCTGCTCGCGATGGGGCTCGTCCTCGCCTTCACGGCGATCGCCGTGGTCAACACCCTGGCGATGTCGGTCTCCGAACGCGTCCGGGAGTTCGCGCTGCTGCGCCTCGCGGGGGCGACCCGCCGTCAGGTGCTGCGCATGCTGCGCACCGAGGCCCTGTCGGTGCTCCTGCTGGCCACGACCCTGGGCAGCGCCATCGCCCTGGCGGTCCTCACCGCGTTCAGCCTCGGGATGACCGGTCGCGCGGCACCGGTGGTCACACCGCTCGTGTACGCGGTCGTGGTCGGCGTGGCCGCCCTGCTCGCCCTCGTGGCGACCGCCCTGCCCGGCCGGGTGGCCCTGCGGTTCCGTGCGGTGACGGTGGCCACGGCCAAGGAGTGACATCGCGGGGCAGCTGCCGGAGAGCGGCGGACGGGGGGGGGGGGGGGGGCGGCCGAGGGACCCGGCGGGGGACCGGCCCGCGCGCCGGGGCTACGGCGTCACCGGCAGTCCGGCCGCCTTCCAGGCCTGGAAGCCGCCGATCAGGTCGGTGGCCCGGTACAGCCCGAGCTGGTGCAGGGAGGCGGCCGCCAGGCTCGACGCGTACCCCTCGTTGCAGATCACGACGACCCGGAGGGCGTGGTCCGTGGCCTCGGGGAGGCGGTGACTGCCCTGCGGGTCGAGCCGCCACTCCAGTTCATTGCGCTCGACCACCACGGCCCCGGGGATCAGACCGTCCCGCTCGCGCAGGGCCGCGTACCGGATGTCGACGAGCAGCGCCTCACCCGCGCGGGCGGCCTCGTACGCCTCGTGGGCCTCCACGCGCGCGTACCCCGCACGCACCCGGTCGAGCAACTCGTCTATGCCGAGCGGGCCGTCGGCGCTCACTGCCAGTCCTCCGGGCGCTCGACCTGCTCCAGGCGGAGCACCTGCCCCGTGCGGCTGAACCGGCGGATGCGCGGCAGCGGCGGGTAGTAGGCGTGGACCGAGACGGCGTGCTCCTCGCCGGACTCGTTGAGCACCTCGTGGACGTGATGGCGGCCGAAGGAGCGGCCCCGGCCGGCGGGCAGGGCGCGTTCCCGGTCCACGCCCTCGGTCAGCTCCAGGGTCTTCCAGCCGTCGGTGGGCAGCCGCGCGGCGAGCGAGTACTCCTTGAGCTCGCCCCGGGCGGTGACGAAGGCGCCCACCGAGTCGGCGTGGTCGTGCCAGCCGGTGCCGGTGCCGGGCGGCCAGCCGATCAGCCATGCCTCACTGCCACCGGGCCCCTCCAGGCGCACCCAGGTGCGGCCCTCGGGGTCGAGCGGGAGGGAGGCGACCAGCTCGGTGTCGGCGGCCGTGCGCCGGACGAAGTCGAGGAGGTCCGCCTGGGTGGGCGCGGCCTGTGCGGGGGCCGCACCGGAGGCCGCACCGGGGGACACGACGGGGGAGACAGACACGGACACCGTCCTGGGAACGTTCGCTGGAGCGTGCGACGGCGCGTGGGCGCACAGGCGCCTCGGCGGCGCACGCCGGGGAAAGAAGGGGAGGCGAGTTCAGCAGGAGGGGCGACACACGCAGCCCGCATAGCGGACGAGGTCCATATGGACCCTCCGCCACAGGCGCACATCGGTGTCGGTCACGATCCGGAGTACACCACGCCGGTGGAGGCCGGTCAACTCACTGTCACCATGCGGACAGCACAGTGACAGTGAGTTCGGTCGACCGTCCGGTCGACCGTCTATTGCGCCGCCGACCCCGCCGTCGCCTCCTCCGTCGCCTTTCCGCCCACCGCCGCCTCGGCCGCCGCGTACAGGTCGGCCGGGTGCACCCCGTTCAGCGCGGTGACCAGGTGACCGTCGGGCCGTACCAGCAGCACGGTGTGGGCGGCGGCGCCCGGGTAGCTCTCGGCCACGAGCAGCTCGGCCGGGGCCGGCAGGGCCGTCACCGCGCCGGCCAGCCGGGGCATCAGCCCGGCGCCCACCCAGTGGCGGCGCTCCCACACCCCCGTCCCGGGCGCGATCAGCAGGACGAGCAGCCTGCCCCGGCCGAGCCGGTCCCGCAGCTGGACGAAGGAGCCGTCCTCGGCGGTCACCCGTACGTCCTCGACCGCCGAGCCGAGGGGCGTGTCCACCGGCACCTCCGCCTCCAGATGCTGCGGCGCGAGCGGCGAGCCGGCGTAGCCGCCCGGTGCGCCGAGCTGGCCGCGCCCCAGGTGGCCGTCGGAGAGCAGGACGTCGTGGCCACGGGCCGCGCCGGGGACGTACGACCTTATGCCGCCGCTCCCGCGCAGCAGCGGAAGCACCTGGTCGGCCGCGCGCAGCCGGGCCGCGACCACCGCGCGGCGCTCGCTCTGGTAGCTGTCGAGCAGTGCCTCGTGCGGGCCGTGGTGCCAGGCCAGGCCCAGCTTCCAGGCGAGGTTGTCGGCGTCCCGCAGTCCTTCGTCGAGCCCCTGGGTGCCGAGGGCGCCCAGCAGGTGCGCGGCGTCCCCGGCGAGCAGGATCCGGCCCACGCGCCAGCGGCGGGCGAGCCGGTGGTGGACGGTGTGCACGCCGGTGTCGAGCAGCTCGTACTCCGGTGTCGGGCCCTCGTTCCAGCCGGCCAGGGTCTCGCGGACGCGGGCCACCAGCAGCTCGGGGGTGACCAGGTCCTTCCCGGGCGGGAGCAGCCAGTCCAGGCGCCAGACGCCGTCCGGCAGCGGGCGTCCGGTGATCTCCCCGGCGGAGGGACCGGACGAACGCCACGGCGGTGTCCGGTGGAGCAACGCCTCGCCGTCCCACAGAAGGTCCACGCGCAGGGCGGCCACGGCGTGTCGCTCCACCGCCGTACGACCGGGGAAGCGGATGTCGAGGAGTTTGCGGACCGTGGAGCGGGGGCCGTCGCAGCCGATCAGATAGCTGCCGCGCCACCAGGTGCCCGCGGCGCCGCGGGTGTGGGCGGTGACACCGGAAGGTTCTTGCTCGACCGAGTCCAGTCGGCTGTCCACGGTGATCCTGGCCAGCGGCTCGCGCGCGAGGGCGGTGCGCAGGGCGCCCGTCAGCACGTGCTGGGCGATGTGCAGCGGGCCGGGTTCGCCCTGGTCGCCCTCGCCGAACACGACCTCGTTCGTCACCTGCCGGCGCCGCATCGAACGCCATCCCGACCAGCGCGTCCCCGCCTTGTCCAGGGGCACCCCGGTGAGCCGCTCCACGAGGGCGGCGGTGTCCTCGCGCAGCACGACGGTGCGCGCGAGCCGCGGTTCGTCCTTGCCGGGACCCTCGTCGAGCACGACCGAGGGCACCTCCTGGCGGGCCAGGGCCAGGGCGAGCGTGAGGCCGACCGGCCCCGCTCCGACGATGATCACCGGGTCCACGGCGTGGCGCTCCCTGCCTTCGACGGTGTCCTCGGGGACGAGAGTGAACAACAGGTTGGAGCAGGGTGCACGATCACAGAACGTATGCAACCCATTGTCGTTGTTTGCGTCAAGCGACGAAAGGCAGTGGCGCTCGGGCCACTGCCTTCCGGACACATCGATCGACGTGAGTGGGCGTCAGATGCTGCCTCCGGCACCGGTGCCGAAGGTGCCGCCGACCTCGGCCGCGTTGAGGTCGTCCACCTTCTCCGCGCCGAGCACCGCGCCGGTGCTGCGCTTGCTGCGCCGCAGTCGTCGCTCCAGCCAGCTCGCGAAGCTGGTGAGTATGAAGTTGAGGACGATGAACATGACCGCGACCACGATGAAGCTCGGGATCACGTTTGCGTAGTTGGCGGCGAGCGTGCCCCGAGAGTTGAGCAGCTCG
Organism: Streptomyces sp. NPDC005811; assembly: GCF_040630405.1. Lineage (NCBI taxonomy): Bacteria > Bacillati > Actinomycetota > Actinomycetes > Kitasatosporales > Streptomycetaceae > Streptomyces > Streptomyces sp. NPDC005811. Next base: position 179,103 of record NZ_JBEXXK010000013.1, on the reverse strand, counting down.
GTGAATCCGATCATCACACCGCCGAGTGCGGTGTCCTTCACGATGACCACCAACTGGCTGACGATCGCCGGGAGCATCACGGTGACCGCCTGCGGCAGCAGGATGCTGCCCATCGTCTGCCCCTTGCGCAGACCGATGGCGTACGCCGCCTCCGTCTGGCCCTTCGGCAGGGCCAGGATGCCGGCCCGTACGACCTCGGCGAGCACCGCCGCGTTGTAGAGGACCAGGCCCGTGACGACGGCGTAGAGCGGCCGGTCCTCGCTGGTGACATTGGTGGAGCGGGCGTAGAACTCATTGGCGAACAGCATGAGCAGCAGTACCGGGATGGCGCGGAAGAACTCCACCACCGTGCCGGCCACGCCCCGCACCCACCGGTGGTCGGACAGCCGGGCGATGCCGAAGACCGCGCCCAGCGGAAGGGCTATCACCACGGCCAGCGCCGCGGCCTTCAGCGTGTTGACGAGACCGGGAAGCAGATACGTCGTCCAGGCCTCGGACTCGGTGAACGGCTTCCACTGGGCGGACGTCAGGAGGTCCTTCTCGTCCATCTTCGCCCACACCCACCACAGGAGCAGGAGGACGAGGGCGGAGAAGACCACCGAGAGCAGGAGGTTGCGCCGCTTGGCGCGGGACCCGGGGGTGTCGTACAGGACCGAACTCATCGCTTCACCGCCAGTCGCTTGCCCAGCCAGCCGAGGATCAGGCCGGTCGGCAGGGTCAGTACCACGAACCCGAACGCGAAGACCGCGCCGATGAGCAGCGTCTGCGCCTCGTTCTCGATCATCGTCTTCATCAGGTAGGCGGCCTCGGCGACGCCGATGGCGGCCGCCACCGTGGTGTTCTTGGTCAGGGCGATCAGGACGTTCGCCAGCGGGCCGATGACGGCACGGAAGGCCTGCGGCAGGACGATGAGCCGCAGGGTCTGGGTGAAGCTGAGCCCGATGGCCCGGGCGGCCTCCGCCTGGCCGACCGGCACCGTGTTGATGCCGGAGCGCAGCGCCTCGCAGACGAAGGCCGCGGTGTAGGCGACCAGGCCGAGGACGGCCAGACGGAAACCCTGGGCCTTGAAGTCGTCGGCCCCCAGGGTCACGTGGAAAACGTCGGCGAGGCCGGCCGAACAGAAGAGGATGATGACCGTCAGGGGGATGTTCCGGACGATGTTGACGTAGGCGGTGCCGAAGCCGCGCATCAGCGGGACCGGGCTGACCCTCATCGCGGCCAGCAGGGTGCCCCAGACCAGGGACCCCACGCCGGAGAGGGCGGTGAGTTTCACCGTCATCCAGAACGCCCCGAGGACGTCGTAACCTTCAAGAAAGTCGAACACGATCTCCCGCGCTTCCGGGTGGGTGGCGTATGAGGAGGGCGGGGCGCGCCGCCGCCGTGATCGCGACGGACGGCGGCGCACCGCAGAATTCCCGCTGGGCGGTGACTAGGAGGCGTTCGGGACGATCACGCCGATCTTCGGGGCCGGCTCGTTCTTGTAGTTCGCCGGGCCGAAGTTGGCGGAGACCGCCTTGTCCCAGGAACCGTCGCTGACCATCTTCTCCAGCGCCTTGTTGATCTTGTCGACGGTCGCGGTGTCGCCCTTCTTGACGCCGATGCCGTAGTTCTCGTTGCTGAGCTTCAGGCCCGCCAGCTTGAACTTGCCCTTGTACTGGTCCTGGGAGGCGAAGCCGGCGAGGATCGAGTCGTCGGTGGTGACCGCGTCCACGGCGCCGTTCTGGAGCGCGGAGACGCACTCGGAGTAGGTGGGGTACTCCTTCAGGTCCGCCTTCGGGGCGATCGACTTCTGCACGTTCTGCGCGGAGGTCGATCCGGTCACGGAACACAGCTTCTTGCCGTTGAGGTCCGTGCCCTTGGCGATGGTCGAGTCGGTCTTGATCAGCAGGTCCTGGTGGGCCAGCAGGTACGGCCCCGCGAAGTCGACCTTCTGCTTGCGCTCGTCGGTGATCGAGTAGGTCGCGGCGATGAACTTGACGTCTCCGCGCGCGAGGGCGTTCTCGCGGTCGGCGCTCTTGGTCTCCACGAACTCGATCTTGTCCGCGTCGTAGCCGAGCTGCTTGGCGACGTAGGTGGCGACATCCACGTCGAAGCCGGCGAAGGAGCCGTCGGGCTTCTTCAGGCCCAGGCCGGGCTGGTCGTACTTGATGCCGATCTTGATCGTGCCGCCGCCGCCCCCGCTGGAGCTGCTGCCCGTGTCGTCCTTCTTGTCGCTGCCGCACGCGGTGGCGGACAGCGCGAGGGCGAGCACGACGGCCGAGGCGGCGGTGACCTTGCGAATCTTCATGGCTACTTCCTTGGGGAGTAATGAATGAAGGGCTGAGGGCGGTGCGGGTCCGACGGTTCAGTGGTGCAGGATCTTCGACAGGAAGTCCTTGGCACGGTCACTGCGCGGGTTGCTGAAGAACTGCTCGGGTGCGGCTTCCTCGACGATGCGGCCGTCGGCCATGAAGACCACACGGTTCGCGGCCGATCGTGCGAAGCCCATCTCATGGGTGACGACGATCATGGTCATGCCCTCCCGGGCGAGCTGCTGCATGACCTCCAGGACCTCGTTGATCATCTCCGGGTCGAGGGCCGAGGTCGGCTCGTCGAAGAGCATCACCTTGGGGTCCATGGCCAGCGCCCGGGCGATGGCGACACGCTGCTGCTGACCGCCCGAGAGCTGGGCCGGGTACTTGTCCGCCTGGGTACCCACTCCGACGCGGTCCAGCAGGGCGCGGGCCTTGTCCTCGGCCTGCTTCTTGTCGGTCTTGCGCACCTTGATCTGGCCGAGCATCACGTTCTCGAGCACGGTCTTGTGCGCGAACAGGTTGAACGACTGGAACACCATGCCGACGTCGGCCCGCAGCCGCGCCAGCGCCTTGCCCTCCTGGGGCAGCGGCTTCCCGTCGATCGTGATCGTGCCGTCGTCGATCGTCTCGAGACGGTTGATGGTGCGGCACAGGGTCGACTTCCCGGACCCGGAGGGCCCGATGACCACGACGACCTCACCACGGGTGATCGTCAGATCGATGTCCTGGAGCACGTGCAAGGCGCCGAAGTGCTTGTTGACGCTCTTCAGGACGACGAGATCGCCGCCGGGCGGGACCGCGTCTTGCTTGGTCACCGATACTTCGGTCATCGCTCTCAGGCTCCGTCCACCTCGGTTTCGGAGGACAGTAGTAACCGGCCGCGACCAGCGTCATTACATCTGAGGGGAATCTGAGCATCACGATCCGATAGCAATCGGACACGTGTCGTAGCACTTGCGACCTGCGTGCGTATCGGGCGGGTAACGGAAGTCCCCTGCAACCGGAACCCACTTGACGGCGTCCTCGTCCATCAGCGTGACTGCATGGTGCGCACGCGCGGGTGCCCGCGTTTTGTACACAAACAGACCAAACGGCCGATGAATCGGAGGGGGCCGGGATGAGACTGCTCCTCGTCGAGGACGACAACCATGTCGCCGCCGCACTGTCCGCGGTCCTCAAGCGGCACGGTTTCGACGTCACGCACGCCCGCAACGGCGAGGAGGCGCTCCAGGCGCTCGTTCCCGAAGGCCCCGGCTTCGGAGTCGTCCTGCTCGACCTCGGCCTGCCCGACCAGGACGGCTACGAGGTCTGCGGCAAGATCCGCAAGCGCACCGCCACCCCGGTGATCATGGTGACGGCCCGTTCCGACGTGCGCTCCCGCATCCACGGCCTCAACCTGGGCGCCGACGACTACGTGGTGAAGCCGTACGACACCGGGGAGTTGCTCGCCCGGATCCACGCCGTCAGCCGGCGCACCGTCCACGAGGAGGCGGGCACGGCCGCCGAGGACGCGCTGCGGCTCGGACCCGTGCAGATCGAGCTGCCCACCCGGCGTGTCACCGTGGACGGCACGGTCGTCCAGCTCACCCGGAAGGAGTTCGACCTGCTCGCGCTGCTCGCCCAGCGGCCCGGTGTCGTCTTCCGCCGGGAACAGATCATCAGCGAGGTGTGGCGCACCAGCTGGGAGGGGACCGGGCGCACCCTGGAGGTGCACGTCGCCTCCCTGCGCGCCAAGCTGCGCATGCCCGCCCTGATCGAGACCGTACGCGGCGTCGGGTACCGGCTCGTCGCCCCGGCCGGGTAGCGGGGACCGTTGCGCACACGTCTGCTGCCACTGCTCATCGTCCTGCTGGCGGCCGTCCTGCTCGCCCTCGGCGTGCCGCTGGCCGCCAGCGTGGCCGGGGCGCAGCAGCAGCGGGTGGTCGTCGACCGGATCGACGACACCGCGCGCTTCGCCGCGCTCGCCCAGAACGTCACCGTGCCGTCGGGCACGGACGCGAGCGCGTCCGCGTCGATGGACGAGCGGCTGCTGACGCTCGCGCGCGAACTCGACAGCTACTACGAGGTCTACGACATCCGTGCCGCCGTCTTCTCCACCACCGGTGCCCCGTTGGCCCGCGCGCCCGAGGGGTTCTCCATCCCCTCCATGGGCGAGGTGAAGGAGGCCTACTCGGAGGCCCTGCTCAGCCGCCGCAGCCATGACCCCCAGCAGGTGTGGCCCTGGCAGCGCAGCAGCCTCGTCGTGGCGTCGCCGGTCATCCGGGACGGTGACGTGGTCGCGGTCGTCGTCACCGACTCGCCCACCGGGCCGATGCGGTCGCGGATCCTGCACGGCTGGCTGATCATCGGCGCGGGCGAGGTGGCCGCGATGCTGCTGGCCATCGGCGCCGCGCTCCGGCTGACCGGATGGGTCCTCAAGCCTGTGCGGGTGCTGGACATCACCACGCACTCGATCGCCAGCGGCCGGCTGAAGTCCCGGGTGGCGGTGGCCAGCGGACCGCCGGAACTCAGGCGGCTGGCCCGGTCGTTCAACGAGATGGCCGACAACGTCGAGGACGTGCTGGAGCAGCAGCGCGCCTTCGTCGCCGACGCCTCGCACCAGTTGCGCAATCCGCTCGCGGCGCTGCTGCTGCGGATCGAACTGCTCGCCTACGAACTCCCGGAGGGCAACGAGGAGATCGCCTCCGTCCAGAGCGAGGGCAAACGCCTGGCCCAGGTCCTGGACGACCTGCTCGACCTCGCCCTGGCCGAGCACACCGAGGCCGATCTCCGGGTCACCGACATCGGCGCGCTGACCGCCGAACGGGTCGCGGCCTGGGCGCCCACGGCCGAGGCCAAGGGGGTCCGGCTGGTCGGCGACTGCCCGGCGACCACGGCCTGGGCCGACCCCGTCACCCTGTCCAGCGCGCTGGACGCGGTGATCGACAACGCGGTGAAGTTCACCCCGGGGGGCGAGCGCGTCGAGGTGCGGGTCGCGGCCGACGGCGAGACCTCCACCGTCGTCGTCACCGACCACGGCCCCGGCCTCACCGACGAGGAGCTCACCCGCGTGGGCGACCGCTTCTGGCGCAGCGGACGCCACCAGAACATCAAGGGCTCGGGCCTCGGTCTGTCCATCACCCGCACCCTGCTCGCGGCGGGCGGCGGCTCGCTCTCGTACGACCGTCACGAGCCGACCGGGCTGAAGGTGACGGTGTCGGTGCCGAGGGCGCGGCCCACGGCTTGACCGCGGCCTACGGCTTGACCGAGCGGTAGTAGCGCCGTGCGCCTTCGTGCAGGGGGAGCGGGTTGGTGTCGATCGCGGTGCGCAGGTCGACCAACTGCGCGGAGTGGACGCGTGAACCGATGTCGTCCCGGCTCTTGATGACGATCCGGGTCATCCACTCGGTGAGCCGCGGATCCATGTCCGTACGGGTGATCAGCACGTTGGACACGGCGATCGTCGGGACCGTCTCGCCGTTCTGGACGCTCCGGTACACCGACTCGGACATGTTCGTCGCCCGGTAGTAGCTCGTGGAGCTGTCCTGGCCGTGCATCTTGGCGACGAGGGCGGCGTCGATCGGCACGAACCGGAAGGCGAAGGTCTTCGCCAGGTCCGTCAGACCGCCCGTGGGAATGCCGCCGGACCAGAAGAACGCGTCGATCTCCTTCTGCTTCAGGGCCTGCGGGCCGTTGTTGATGCCCTTGTCCACGGCCTTGACGTCCTTGTCCGGGTCCAGGCCCGCCGCCTGGAGCACCCGGTTGGCGATCAGACGCACACCCGAGCCGGACAGGCCCGTGGCCACCGTCCTGCCCTTCAGATCGGCGACGGAACGGACGTCGGAGTCACGCGGCACCACCAGTTGGACGTAGTCGTCGTAGAGCCGGGCCACCCCGCGCAGCCGGGCCGCCGACCCCGGGTGCCGCGACTCGTACAGCTGTACGGCGTCGGCCGCCGCGATGGTGAAGTCGGCCCCGCCCGTCGCCACCCGCTCGACGTTGTCCTGCGAGCCGTTGCTGGACTTCAGGATCACGGTCAGACCCGGCATGTCCTTGGCGAGCGCGTCGCGCAACTGGGTGCCGTACGACTGGTAGACGCCACGGGACGTGCCCGTGCTGAAGGTGATCGTCCCGGTCGGCGGATCCTCGCCCAGGGGCAGCAGCCACCACAGCAGCAGCCCGAGCACGACGACGCCGACCGCCGCCCCCTGCCGGGCCTGCCGTCCGCCGATACGGGAGAAAACCTTGGACATACGCCCGATCCTGCCAGCCGGTGCGTGGGGCTGGCCAGGGCGGGGCTCACAGGGACGGGCGTTCCGCGGCCGCTGTCAGTGGGGCTCGTTACAGTCGGGGGCATGAGCACTTCCTCGCCCGCGGACCTGGTCCGTGACTTCCACCGCGCTTTCGGGCTCGACGCGCGCAGCACGCCCACGGAGGTGCCGCCGGGCCTCGCCGCGCACCGCGGTGAGCTGCTCGCCGAGGAGGCGGCGGAGGTCGCCGAGGTGTCGGTGAGCGGCCCGCTGGACCGGCTGGCGCATGAACTGGCCGACGTCGTCTACGTCGCGTACGGCACCGCTCTGGTGCACGGGATCGACCTCGACGCGGTGATCGCCGAGATCCACCGCTCGAACATGACCAAGCTCGGGCCCGACGGGCAGGTCGCCCGCCGGGCCGACGGCAAGGTACTCAAGGGGCAGCACTACGAGGCCCCGGACGTCTCGGCGGTGCTGCGCCGCCAGGGCTGGATACCCGGCGGCGCGCCGACCGGCGTCTAGGGGGAGCTGCCCGCCAGCTTCCACTCCCGGTGGAGTGCGCCCAGGGGGATGTCCTTGCCGAACACCGGTGTGCCGAAGATGGTCAGCTGGAGCCGGAGGGTGCCGGTGAGGTCGACCCCGCCGTAGAGCGCCCAGGTGCCGTCGGCGTCGAACACCTCGTCGGTGCCGGTGACCGTGGCGGTGCCCTCGCCGCGGACGTACGGCGCGAGGTCGGCGACGACGCCGACACTGCCGTAGAGGCCGACGCCGGCCTCGGCGCCCAGGGCCGCCTTGACGCCTCCCGCGGTGGTGACGGAGGTGCGGACGGGGGTGCTGGTCATGGCGGAGGAGCTGACCGGCGTCCAGCCCCGGTCGAGCCCGAAGGTCCCGCCGGCCTTGAAGTCGCCCTGGAGGTTCTGTTCCACGTCCACGGTGATCTTTCCGTCGCCGCTGATCTCGACGTAACAGGTCAGATCGAGGTTGACCACGACGGGGACGGGACCGACCTGGAGGACGGGGTCGGCGTGCAGGGTGGCGAAGGGGATCCGGGTGGGGGTGGCGGAGGCGCCGGCCCGGCCCTTGAGGGACCAGCCCGAGGTCCAGTCCCCGGACACGCCCAGATACGCCGAGGCGGGTGCGGTGTCGGTGCCCTCGCCGCCGTACCGGAAGTCCACCTGCGGGGCGACCTGGACGAAGCCCTCGACGGAGGCGTCCGCGGAGGCGGATCCCCGCGCCCCCGTGGGCAGTTCGGCGCGGACGTCGAGCCGCAGGCTGCCGAGCGGGACCGTCGCGCCCTCCGGCCCGACATGGACGTCACCCGCTCCCGACCAGGAGACGTCGACGTCGGGCAGCAGCTTGTCGACGTCGAAGGAGGCCGGGTCGACGGGCACGCTGCCCTTGGCGGTGTCGTCCCCGAGCAGGGCGTTGAGCCGGGCCGGTTCGGTCTGCACCTCCGTGCCCCGACCGGTCTCGCCGATCACCTTCGTGACCTTGGCGAGGAGCCCCTGCGGGGCGCCGGGGGCGGGAGCGCTGGCGATCACGTCGCCGACGGCGGTGCGCTCTCGCGGGGCCGCCGAGGCGCTCGGGGAGGCGGGGTCCGAGGGGGAGGAACCGGGCGAGGGCGGGGAACTCGCCCGGACGGGACCGTCGTTCGAGGAGATGACGGCCCGTCGGGTCCTGCTGTCGTACGAGGCGACACTGAGCTCGGTCCGGTGGGCCTTGCCGTCGGACCTGGCCGGACGGGCCGAGGCGGTCGCCGTACCGGCCGGAGCGGCCGCCACCGCCAGCGAGCGGCCGGCGGCGGAGTCGGGGGCGTCGGACGCCCGGACGGCCGTCGCGGAGGGCGAGGCGGCCTGGGGCGGGGCGGAGGAGCAGCCCGCGGCGAGGAGGAGGGCGGATGCGGCTAAGGTGGGCATGAGGGCACGGGTGTGCCTCAGGCGTCTGCGCAAGGTCAGTCCTGGGGATGGGGGGTGAGAGGGGGGACCGGCCGGGCACGGTGGAACACCCGGTGCCTACTTGCCGGTAACAAGCCATGAGCTTGCCATGACCCTCCCGCCGCCGGTCCGGGATTCGGTCACCGCGGGATGTGACGTGTGCCACGGAATGTGGCAGGGACCGCGCTCGGGAAGAACGCGGCCCCGCCTCGGCGCAGTGCCTCGGTGCCGTGCCTCAGTCGCCCACCGGCGTCTGCGGCCGCGCCACGGATTCGGTCCGCTGTTCCGGCAGGTCCGCACGGGGCGTCCGGCGGTTCGTCCACCAGCGGGCGAGCGGTTCCGTGTAGCGCGCGGTGAGCGGGCCGAGGACCACCAGCAGCAGCACGTACGCCGTCGCCAGCGGGCCGAGGGACGGCTCGATCCCGGCGGTGACCGCGAGACCCGCGATGACGATCGAGAACTCGCCGCGGGCGACCAGCGCGCCACCCGTCCGCCAGCGGCCCTTGACCGAGATGCCCGCACGCCGGGCCGCCCAGTAGCCGGTGGCGATCTTCGTCGCTGCGGTGACGACGGCCAGCGCCAGCGCGGGCAGGATGACCGGCGGGATGCTCGCCGGGTCGGTGTGCAGCCCGAAGAAGACGAAGAAGATCGCCGCGAACAGGTCCCGCAGCGGGCTCAGCAGCGTGTGCGCGCCCTCCGCCGCCTCCCCGGACAGCGCGATGCCCACGAGGAACGCGCCCACCGCCGCCGACACCTGCAACTGCTGTGCCACACCGGCGACCAGGATCGTCAGGCCCAGCACCACGAGCAGCAGCTTCTCGGGGTCGTCGCTGGAGACGAACCGGGAGATGACCCGGCCGTAGCGCACCGCCGCGAACAGCACGAGCCCCGCGACGCCCAGCGCGACGGCCAGGGTGAGGCTGCCCGCAGCCAGTCCCACCCCGGCCACCAGCGCCGTGACGATGGGCAGATAGACCGCCATCGCCAGGTCTTCGAGGACCAGCACGCTGAGGATGACCGGCGTCTCGCGGTTGCCGACCCGGCCCAGGTCGTTCAGCACCTTCGCGATCACCCCGGACGACGAGATCCAGGTGACGCCCGCGAGCACCACCGCCGCCACCGGGCCCCAGCCCAGCAGCAGCGCCATGGCCGCGCCCGGCAGCGCGTTGAGGGCGCAGTCGACCAGACCCGACGGGTAGTGCGACTTCAGGTTGGAGACCAGATCGCTCGCCGTGTACTCGAGGCCCAGCATCAGCAGCAGCAGGATGACGCCGATCTCGGCGCCGGTGGCGACGAACTCCTCGCTCGCGCCCAGCGGCAGCAGCCCGCCCTCGCCGAAGGCCAGCCCGGCCAGCAGGTACAGCGGTATCGGCGAGAACGAGAAACGGGCGGCGAACCGGCCGAGCAGCCCGAGCGCCAGGATGATGGAACCGAACTCGATCAGCAGAACTGCGGAGTGCACTCGATCACTCCCGCCCGAGGATCGCCGCGGCCGCGTCCACGCCCTCGCGGGTGCCGATCACGATGAGCGTGTCGCCGCCCGCCAGCCGGAAGTCCGGCGCCGGGGACGGGATGGCCTCGGCGCGCCGCAGCACCGCCACGATCGACGCGCCCGTCTCGGTGCGCATCCGGGTGTCGCCGAGCAGCCGGCCGTTCCAGCGGGAGGCCCCCGCGATCTCGATGCGCTCGGCGACCAGGCCCAGGTCGCTGGTGTACAGCAGGCTCGGGCTGTGGTGGGACGGCATCAGCGCATCGATCAGCGAAGCGGCCTCCGCGCCGGTCAGGCGCAGCGACTGGGCGCAGGAGTCCGGGTCGTCGGCCCGGTACACGCCGACGGTGCGGGAGCCGTCACGGTGGGCCACCACGGACAGATGGCGCTGCTCTCGTGTCACCAGGTCGTACTGGACGCCGATGCCTGGCAGCGGTGTCGTGCGGAGGCGTGGAGCAGACACGTTTCTTCCCCTTGCTGGTCGGTCACGGATGGCCACGGGCCGATCGCCGGTCCGGGTCATGCTGCCATCCGGCCGTACCGTGGCGACATGGGTGTTGTCACGGATGGACAGGGGTGGTGGAGCCCGGAGAGGCTGGTCAGGGCTGTGCCGTGGGTGCGTGGCGGGAAGGGAGGGACCAGAAGCGTGTCGTTGTTCGTGCGGATCTTCACGCTCAACGCCGTCGGGCTGACCGTGGCCGCCGCGCTGCTTCTGGGCCCGGTCACCGTCTCCACGCCGGTGCTGCCGGGCGAGGCGCTCGTCGTCCTCGGCGGGCTGGCCGTGCTCCTGGCCGTCAACGTCCTGGTGCTGCGGGTGGGCCTGGCCCCGCTCGGGCGGCTGGGCCGGGCGATGGCCGGTGCCGACCTGCTGCGGCCGGGCGCCCGTGCCGTGGTCTCCGGGCCGGTCGAGACGGCGGAGCTGATCACCACGTACAACGCGATGCTCGACCGGCTGGAGGCCGAGCGCGCCGCCAGCGCGGGCCGGGCGCTGTCCGCCCAGGAGGGCGAACGCCATCGCATCGCACGCGAACTCCACGACGAGGTCGGCCAGACCCTGACCGCCGTCCTCCTCCAGCTCAAGCGGGTCGCCGACCGCGCGCCGGAGGACCTGCGCGAGGAACTGGGGCAGGCCCAGGAGGCCACCCGGGCCGGGCTGGAGGAGATCCGGCACATCGCGCGCCGGCTGCGCCCCGGTGTCCTCGACGAACTCGGCCTGCTCAGCGCGTTGCGCTCGCTCGCGGCCGAGTTCACCACCCATGGGCTGACGGTGCGCCATGACGTGCAGGCAGGGCTGCCGCCGCTGACGGAGGAGACGGAACTCGTGCTCTACCGGGTCGCCCAGGAAGCCCTCACCAACACCGCGCGGCACGCAGGCGCCGACCGTGCCGAACTCCGGCTGCGCCCGCTCGGCGACGGCGTCGAACTCCTCGTCCGGGACAACGGCAGAGGCCTCCGTGCGGCGGCCGTGGAAGGCGCCGGCATCACGGGCATGCGGGAACGGGCCCTGCTGATAGGGGCGTCGCTGGCCGTGGTGTCGCCGAGCGGTGGGGGGAGTGCCGGTGCCGGGGCGGGCGGTTCGGAGAAACGTTCTTCCGGTGCGGGGCGGCCCGGGGACGGCGGCGCGGGCACGGACGTATGGCTGAGGGTGTCGGCGAAGCCCGCCGCGGCGGCGGGGCCTGTCACTGCGGTGGGGCCCCTCACTGCGGTGGGGCCTGTCACGGCGGACGGGCCCGTGACGGCGGCGGGGCCCGTGACGGCGGAGGGCCCTGTCACGGCTGCGGGGCCTGTCACCCCGGACGGGCCTGTGACGGCGGACGGGCCCCCCGCCGCGGATGGGCCTGTGACGGCGGAGGGCCCTGTCACGGCTGCGGGGCCTGTCACCCCGGACGGGCCTGTGACGGCGGACGGGCCCCTCACCGCGGACGGGCCTGTCATGGCGGACGGGTCCGTCACCGGTGGTGCCGAGGGCAGCCCGCCGTCCGCAGGCCCGTCCGCAGGCCCGTTCGGAGCGGACCGATGAGCCCGGGCGGACCGATGAGGCCGGGCGGGCCGATGAGCCCGGGCGGACCGATGAGGCCGGGCGGGCCGATGAGCCCGGGCGGGCCGGTGGGCCCGAGCGGCCCGGTGAGCCCGAGCGGCCCGGTGCGGCCGGTCGTACCACCGGTACCACCCGTACCACCCGTCGCCGCATCGGCCGCGCCGTCGGCCCCGTCCCCGCCCGGCCCCCGGCCGATCCGTGTGCTCCTCGCCGACGATCACACCCTCGTCCGCCGCGGCGTCCGGCTCATTCTCGACGGGGAGCCCGATCTGGAGGTCGTGGCCGAGGCCGGGGACGGGGCCGAGGCGGTCGAGCGGGCCCGGGCCGGGGACATCGACCTGGCCGTCCTCGACGTGGCGATGCCCCGGATGACCGGGCTCCAGGCGGCGCGTGAGCTGTCCCGCCGGATGCCCTCCCTGCGCATCCTCGTCCTGACCATGTACGACAACGAGCAGTACTTCTTCGAGGCCCTCAAGGCGGGCGCGGGCGGGTACGTCCTGAAGTCCGTCGCCGACCGCGACCTGGTCGAGGCCTGCCGGGCCGTCGTGCGCGACGAACCGTTCATCTACCCCGGCGCCGAGCGAGCCCTCGTCCGTTCCTACCTGGAGCGGCTGCACCGCGGGGACGGTGTCGAGGGGCTGCCCGAGCGGCCGATCACCGAGCGCGAGGAGGAGATCCTCAAACTGGTCGCCGAGGGCCACACCTCACGGGAGATCGGCACCCTGCTCCACATCAGCGCCAAGACCGTCGAACGGCACCGCGCCAACCTCCTCCAGAAACTCGGCATGCGCGACCGCCTGGAGCTGACCCGCTACGCCATCCGCGCCGGCCTCATCGACCCCTGAGCCGACGCACGGCCTTCACAGCAGCGTGCTCCAGTCCTCGTCCGGGTCCAGGCCGGCCGCCGGCAGGAACATCAGCTCGGGCTCGCCGTTCGGCGCCTCCGGCGTGCCGTCCGGGCCGGGCAGCGGCTGTTCGGTCCAGATGCACTTGCCGTGCTCCGTGTAACGCGCCCCCCACCGCCCGGACAATGCCGTGATCAGCTGCAGACCCCGGCCGCCCTCGTCGGTCTCCGTGGCCCGGCGGATGCGGGGCATGGCCTGGCTGCCGTCGTAGACCTCGCAGATCAGCTCGGCGCCGTACAGCAGCCGCAGCCGAACCGGACCCCGGGCGTGCCGGACGACATTGCCCACGAGTTCGCTGACCAGCAGCTCAGCGGTGGGGGCGAGCCGGACCAGGTCCCACACGGCGAGCTGCTCCCGTACGTGACGGCGGGCGTGCCCGGCCGCCCGCGGGTCGTCGGGCAGCGACCAGGAGGCCAGCCGCGCGGTGGGCAGCGCGTGCAGACGCGCGACGAGTAACGCCGCGTCGTCGGCGGCCTGCTGCTCGGCCGGCAGCAGCGCGGCCGTCAGCGTGTCGCACAGACGCTCCAGCTCCGCGGCGGTGTCGAACGCGCCCCGCGCGTGGGCCGCGCTCAGCAGCCGGGCCAGCTCCGCCGTCCCCTCGTCGATGTCCCGCTTGGCCGACTCCACCAGACCGTCGGTGTAGAGCACGAGCAGACTGCCCTCGGGCACCTCCAGCTCCACCGTCTCGAACGGCGGCTCGGCCGCGCCCAGCGGCGGGTCGGCGTCCCGCTCCGGGAAGTACACGCTCCCGTCGGGACGCACCAGCGCCGGCGGCGGATGCCCGGCGCGGACCAGGGAACAGCGCCGGGTGGTCGAGTCGTAGAGGGCGTAGAGACAGGTGGCGTACGACCCCTCGCCCATGGCGCCGACGATGTCGTTGAGGTGGCCCATGATCTCGCCGGGCGGAAGTTCCAGGTCGGCGAGGGTGTGGACGGCGGTGCGCAGCCGCCCCATGGTGGCCGCCTCCGGCAGCCCGTGGCCCATGACGTCACCGGCGACGAGCGCGACCCGCCCCCCGGACAACGGGATGATGTCGTACCAGTCGCCGCCCACGTCCGCGCCCTGCCCGGCCGGCAGATAGCGGGCGGCCGCCGTGCACGCGGCCAGCTCGGGCAGCGCCTGGGGGAGCAGACTGCGCTGGAGCTCGCGGGACCGGGTGTACTCGGCGTCGTACAGCCGGGCCCGTTCCAGCGACTGCGCCACGAGGGCGCTGATCGTGGTCAGCAGGGCGCGCTCCTCGGCGGTGAGCAGGCGCTGCCGGTCGAAGGCCACGACACACACCCCGAACGTGTGTCCGGAGGCGGTGAGCGGCAGGAATGCCCACGCCTGCTTGCCCGCGCGCTCCGGCAGCCCGGTCAGCCGGGGGGAGTGCGCGGTCAGCTCCTGCGGCGAGGAGAAGAACAGGGGCGTACCGGAGCGGATCGCGTCCCAGGAGGGATCGCCGGACAGCCGGCGGCGGCCGTCGATGAGTTCCAGGAAGTCCTCCGGGTAGCCGACGGCCCCGACGGAGTGCAGCCGCTCGTCCTCGGTCACCTGGACCAGGACCCCGGCAGCGGCGAACGGCGGCAGCACCCGGCGGGCCACCGCGTCCACCACGTCCTGCGAGGTGGTCGCCTTCGCCAGCTCCGCGGCCAGCTCCGCGATCCGCGCCGACCGCTCGGCCGCGGCCCGCTCGTCCGACTGCCGTGACTCGGCGAGCCGCCGGTTCTCGGTGACGTCGGTGAAGTAGAGGGTGCGTCCGTCGGGTCCCGGCACCAGCCGCAGGTGGTAGCGGCACCCGCAGGAGGGCACCCGCACGTCGAAGCCGGCCGGCTTCTCCTCGGCCGCGGCGGCCAGGCACCGGACCTGCAGTTCGGGCACCTGCCGGGCGGCGGGCAGGTCCCAGAGCAGCCGCCCGAACAGCTCCTCCTCCGAGAAGCCCAGGAACCGCTCCGCCTCCAGGTTGGCGAAGGTGATCCGCCACTCGTCGTCCACCGCGAGGAAGCCGTCGCTCATGTGCCGCAGGGCCCGGCCGAGCGTGTCGCGGGCGCTCCGCGACTCGTCGCTCTCCCAGCCCACCCCGATCATGCGCAGCGCCTCGCCCCGCGCGTCGTACGTGGCCCGGCCGCGCGCGTGCGTCCAGCCGTACGAGCCGTCCGCGCGCCGTACCCGGTACACGGCCTCGTAGACGGACCGGTCGAGGATCGCCCGCTGGGTCGCCGCCAGCGTGGGCGCCAGGTCGTCGGGGTGGACGACACGCATCCAGCTGTCGATCTTCCCGGTGAAGTCGGCCGACCGGGTGCCGTACAGCTCCAGCGCCGCCTCGTCCCAGATCAGCTCGCCGCTGCGGATGTCCCAGTCCCACGAGCCGACCCGGACCTCCTTGAGGGCCTGCCGCAGCCGCTCGCCGTTCCGCCGCGGCCGCACCGGCCCGGACGGGCGCGGCGCCCGGGCCATGCGGTCCTCGGCCCAGGCGACCAGGGACCGCAGGAACTCCCAGTGCTCCGCCGTGGGTTCACCGTGCTCGCCGGCCACCACGGTCAGCGCGCCGACGCTGCGCGTGCCGCTGAACACGGGGAGGGCGGCGAGTCCGGTGCCGGGCCAGACGGGCCCCGGGACCGGCCGGGCGGGCTTCGGCACCCACACGCCCTTGCTCCCCCGGAGCGCACGCGCCGGAGCCGACGGACCGTCCTGGTCGACGATCTCCCAGGACCGGGTCAGAACGGGCGGGAGGCCCGCGGCCGACACCAGCCGCAGGGCCGACATCGGACCCCGCAGATGCATCGCCGCGCCGAGCGCGCCCAGTTCGGCCGTCGCGTGCTGCAACGCAAGCCGGAACACCTCGCTCTCCGTGACACCGGGGGCCACAGCGCTGAGCAGAGCGAGCCGTGCGTTCATGCTGGGAACCTATCGTTCCCGTTCTCGTACGAAACCCCTTTCACACATTCTCACCGGCGGTTTCCTGCCAGTTTCACGGTTCAACGACCTAAAGAACGAGCCAAGTTGATCAAACGCGGTCCAGGGGTGTCACGGTGGTCGCGCGGAAGACACGGAAGTCGCGGCGCGCGGCCCCCGACCGGTGGAAACCTCCCGCGGGCCGCCTAGGCTGGAGTCATGACCGGCAAGACCGGCAGTGGCGACCGGGGCCGGCGGTGACGTCCCGTGCCGTACGTCGCCGTCAGTGCGCTCAGCCACCCCGGGCTGCTCCGTGAACGCAACGAGGACAGCCTCGTCGTGGGGCCGTGGACCCTGTGCGCCACCGTCACCGAGAACCCGCAGACCCTGGTGTTCCCGCTCGGCACCCCCCTCGTCGCCGCCGTCACCGACGGGCTCGGCGGACATCCCGGCGGCGATGTGGCCAGCGCCCTCGTCGCCCGCCGGATCGCCGCCGTCGGCGCGCTCCTGACCGGCGAGGACGCCGTGCGCGACGCGCTGAGCGCCTGCAACCGCGCGGTGTACGAGGCCGCAGGCGACCCGGAGAACGAGCTGGCCGGCATGGGGACCACGGTCGCCGGAGTCGTCGTACGCCCCGGCTCGGCGCTGGTGTTCAACGTGGGCGACAGCCGGGTCTACGCGGCCTCCCCGGACGGACTGCGCCGGGTCAGCGTGGACGACAGCCCGCCGCTCGGGCCCGGCCGGCACATCACCTCCCTCGTCACCCAGTGCCTGGGCGGCTCCCTCACCCACCGCCCCGTGCACCCTCATGTGTCGACCGTGCCCCTGACCCCCGGCGAGCGCTATCTCATCTGCACCGACGGCCTCAGCGATCCCGTGCCGGACGAGGCGCTCGACGAGGTGATGCGGGAGTACGACGACGTCCGCGCCGCCTTCGAACTGTGGAAGTCCGCCATCGCCGCGGGCGGCCCCGACAACATCACGCTCGCGGTCGTCCGCGTCGCCGAGGACGGGGCGGACGGGGCGGACGGGGAGGGCGGTGCGGTCCCGGACGGCTTCGGGGCCTGAACGACCGGCAGACGACCGGCAGACGACCGGCAACCATGCCCGGCAACCCACGCCTGGGAGGCGATCATGTTCGGTACGACGAAGGCGTTCAGCGGCTTCTCGGTGGACGACCTTGACGCGGCCAGGACGTTCTACGCCGAGACGCTCGGCCTCCGGGTGTCCGAGGAGAACGGGCTGCTGACCCTGCACATCGCGGGCGACCGGGACATCCTGGTCTACCCCAAGCCCGATCACACCCCGGCGACCTACACCGTGCTCAACTTCCCCGTCGACGACATCGAGGCGGCGGTGGACGAGCTGACCCGCCGGGGGGTGCGCCTCGCGCGCTACGACCATCTCCAGGCCGACGACAAGGGCATCTTCCGCGGCGGGGGTCCGCTGATCGCGTGGTTCACCGACCCGGCGGGCAATGTGCTCTCCGTCATCGAGGAACCGGTACGGACATGAGTGAGATCGTCGTCTACGAAGTAGAGAACCCGGTGGCCGCCGCACCCGGTGGCGCGGAGTCCCACGTCCGCAGGGTGCACGCGGCCCCCGCCGCCCCCGGCACGCCCGGTACGACCGGGCCGCGCACCCTGTGCGGCAAGGACACCTTCGCCATGGTGCGGGCCCGCCGCCAGCCCTCGGAGCACGAGGGAGCGCGCTGGTACCCGCCGGAACACGAGTCCGTGGTCTGCCCCGACTGCGACGCCGTGATCGAGACCTGAGAGGCGGTGAACGGGCAGGGGCGGGGCTCACGCGCGAGCACCTACCCTTGAGGCATGACCAGCAGCAGCGACCGGAGCCTCGCAGTGGACGTTCCCGCACCCAAGAGCTATGAAATCCGCACCTATGGGTGCCAGATGAACGTCCACGACTCCGAGCGGTTGTCCGGGCTGCTGGAGGAGGCGGGCTACGTCCGCGCCCCCGAGGGATCCGACGGGGACGCGGACGTCGTCGTCTTCAACACCTGCGCGGTCCGGGAGAACGCCGACAACCGGCTGTACGGCAACCTCGGCCGTCTCGCGCCGAAGAAGGCCTCCCGCCCCGGCATGCAGATCGCGGTCGGCGGCTGCCTCGCGCAGAAGGACCAGGACACCATCGTGAAGAAGGCGCCCTGGGTGGACGTCGTCTTCGGCACGCACAACATCGGCAAGCTGCCGATCCTGCTGGAACGCGCGCGTGTGCAGGAGGAGGCCCAGGTCGAGATCGCCGAGTCCCTGGAGGCCTTCCCCTCCACGCTGCCGACGCGCCGCGAGAGCGCGTACGCGGCCTGGGTGTCGATCTCGGTCGGCTGCAACAACACCTGCACCTTCTGCATCGTCCCCGCCCTGCGCGGCAAGGAGAAGGACCGCCGCACCGGCGACATCCTCGCCGAGATCGAGGCGCTGGTCGGCGAGGGCGTCTCCGAGATCACCCTGCTCGGCCAGAACGTCAACGCCTACGGCTCCGACATCGGCGACCGCGAGGCCTTCAGCAAGCTGCTGCGCGCCTGCGGGCGGATCGAGGGCCTGGAGCGCGTCCGGTTCACCTCCCCCCACCCGCGCGACTTCACCGACGACGTCATCGCGGCCATGGCGGAGACCCCGAACGTCATGCCGCAGCTCCACATGCCGCTCCAGTCCGGCTCCGACCCGGTCCTGAAGGCCATGCGCCGCTCCTACCGGCAGGACCGCTACCTCGGGATCATCGAGAAGGTGCGGGCCGCGATCCCGCACGCGGCGATCACCACCGACATCATCGTGGGCTTCCCCGGCGAGACCGAGGAGGACTTCGAGCAGACCCTGCACGTCGTCCGTGAGGCGCGCTTCTCGCAGGCCTTCACCTTCCAGTACTCCAAGCGCCCCGGCACCCCGGCCGCGACCATGGAGAACCAGATCCCCAAGGAGGTCGTCCAGGCGCGCTACGAGCGTCTCGTCGCCCTTCAGGAGGAGATCTCCTGGGAGGAGAACAAGCAGCAGGTCGGCCGCACCCTGGAGCTGATGGTCGCCGAGGGCGAGGGCCGCAAGGACGGCGCCACCCACCGGCTCTCCGGCCGCGCCCCCGACAACCGCCTGGTCCACTTCACCAAGCCCGACCAGGAGGTCCGCCCCGGCGACGTCGTCACGGTCGAGATCACCTACGCCGCCCCGCACCACCTCCTCGCCGAGGGCGCCGTCCTCGACGTGCGCCGCACGCGCGCGGGCGACGCCTGGGAGAAGCGCAACGCCGAGAAGACCGCCAAGCCGGCCGGCGTCATGCTGGGCCTCCCCAGGATCGGCGCCCCGGCCCCCGAGCCGCTGCCGACGGCCAGCGGCTGCGGCTGCGACTGACACCGCCGGGGTACTGCGACTCGGGCGAGGCCCGGCCGGAGGGGCGGCTGCGCCCGGGCTGGTGGGCACGGATACTCGTGGGGCGGGCGGGACATTGTCGTCTTCGGGGTCGGTCTTCCCCGGGTCTGAGAGCGGCCCGGTGCGCGGGCACCGGCGTTCGTGAGGGTGGCGGGTCCTTGCCGAGTTCGGGGCGGCAGTCGGGGGCACCGGCGTTCGAGAGGGGCGGTCGGCCCTGTGCATGCGCGGGGACCCGCTCCCGGCGTGTGCGTCGCAAGCCCGGCGTCGGTCGTGTCGCACGGACGTGTCGGTGCAGGTGCCGCGTCGTGCCGTGTCCTGCGGGGTTACCTGCGGGGTTACCCTGCCGACCATGCTTGTCGCCGCCGCCGTCTGTCCCTGTCCGCCGCTGCTCGTGCCCGAGGTGGCCGCGGGTGCCGCGCCCGAGCTGGACGCGGCACGTGCCGCCTGCTCCGACGCGCTGGCCGTGCTCGCGGCCGCCCGCCCGGACCGGCTCTATGTCGTCGGGCCCGCCGAGGAGGCGGGGCGCGGCCCGCATCCGGAGGGCGCGCGCGGCTCGTTCGGCGGCTTCGGCGTGGATGTGACGGTACGGCTCGGCCGGACGGGTGTGGACGCCCCCTCCGCACGCGAACTGCCGACCTCGCTCGCGGTCGCCGCCTGGCTGCTGGAACGGACCGGCTGGGCCGCCGCCCCCGTCGAGGGACTCGGGGTCGGCGAACCGCTCACGGCCGAGCGGTGCGTCGAGGTCGGCAGGGAGCTGGGCGCTCAGGCGACCCGCGTCGCGCTGCTCGTCATGGGCGACGCGAGCGCCTGCCGGACCCTGAAGGCGCCCGGCTACCTCGACGAACGCGCCGCCCCCTTCGACGCGGAGGTCGCCCGGGCGCTGGGCACCGCGGACCTGGACGCGCTCAAGGCGCTCGACGCCGGTCTGGCGCACGAACTCAAGGCCGCCGGCCGTACCTCCTGGCAGGTCCTCGCGGGCGCCGCCGAGAACGCCGGGCTCAGCGGCGCGCTGCTGTACGAGGACGCGCCGTACGGAGTGGGGTACGTGGTCGCGACCTGGTCCTAGCGGGGCGGGGCGGGGTCAGGAGGCCGGCGGCGGGGTGCGCGGCGGGGTGAACGTGTCGCCGCCGCCCGCCGGAGGTTCGTCGTGGTGCGCGAGCCGGTCCATGGCGCCCTTGGCCTTGTCGGTGCCCGTGTGGATCCGGTCGGTGTACTTGCCCTTGGTCTTCTCGTCGACGACCTTCGCCGCCTTGTCGAGACCGTGCGTGACCTTGTGCCCGTGCTCATGGGCGAGGTGCGAGACCTTGCCCTTGGCCGGGGCGAGCCTGGCCTTCAGATTGTCCAAGAGACCCATGGGCCACCTTCCCTCGCGGGTACTGAACCGCCCATACCAATGCATACGGTACTCGCGCGGGACGCATCCCGCCCTGCCCCCGCCGGTTTGGGAGACTGGTGCGGTGAGCAGCGCAGCACCCACCCCCCGCGTCATCGCCGTCGTCGGACCGACCGCGGCCGGAAAGTCCGATCTGGGCGTCTTCCTGGCCCAGCGCCTCGGCGGCGAGGTCGTCAATGCCGACTCCATGCAGCTGTACCGAGGGATGGACATCGGCACCGCCAAGCTGACCCCCGGGGAACGCGCCGGGGTCCCGCACCACCTCCTCGACATCTGGGACGTCACCGTCACCGCCTCCGTCGCCGAGTACCAGCGGCTGGCCCGGGCCCGGATCGACGCCCTGCTCGCCGAGGGCCGCTGGCCGATCCTCGTCGGCGGCTCCGGGCTGTACGTCCGGGGCGCGGTCGACAACCTGGAGTTCCCCGGCACCGACCCCGTGGTCCGCGCCCGGCTGGAGGAGGAGCTGACCCTGCGCGGCTCCGGGGCGCTGCACGCCCGGCTGGCCGCCGCCGACCCCGAGGCCGCCCACGCGATCCTGCCCGGCAACGGTCGCCGTATCGTCCGCGCCCTGGAGGTCATCGAGATCACCGGCCGGCCCTTCACCGCCAACCTGCCGGGCCATGACTCGGTCTACGACACCGTCCAGATCGGGGTCGACGTGGCGCGCCCCGAGCTCGACGAGCGCATCGCCCGCCGGGTGGACCGCATGTGGGACGCCGGACTCGTGGACGAGGTCCGCGCACTGGAGGCGCAAGGCCTGCGCGGGGGGCGTACGGCGTCGCGCGCGCTCGGCTACCAGCAGGTCCTCGCCGCCCTCGCCGGGGAGTGCACGGACGCCGAGGCGCGAGCCGAGACCGTCCGCGCCACCAAGCGCTTCGCGCGCCGTCAGGATTCATGGTTCAGGCGCGATCCGCGGGTGCACTGGTTGAGTGGGGCTGCGGCAGATCTCACAGAACTTCCGGAGCTCGCGCTGGCGTTGGTGGAACGACCGGTTACAGCCTGATCACGTCATGGCATCGGGACGCCCAGGCCGTCATCCGTGCCTCCGGTGCCGTGCCATCATCGAGCTTCGATCGACCAAGTGGAGTCCGAGTTGGGAGGGCGCGTGGCGATGGAGGCCGGCCCTCGTGACACCGCACAAGGCACCGAGGGCCTCACCCCCGAGCACGGGGAACCGGAGCCCCGGGACGGGCGAGCCCTGCCCGACGCGGTGGACCCCGACGTGGTGGACGACACCCAGGGCGGCGGGGTGACCGACGACGGTCCCGAGCCCGAGGAGATGTTCGCGAGCGGGCCCGAGGTCGAGGTCGAGCTGCGCCCGCAGCGCCGGCTGCGGATCTGGCAGCTCGCGCCCATCGTCGCCCTGTCCGCGACCGGCTCCCTGATGTTCGCCTTCCCCCTCGCCTTCGACTTCGGCGACAGCGGGGCCGTGATCGCCATGCTGGGGCTGCTGATCTGCTCCTGCGCGGCCGGCTGGGGCATGATGGCCGCCCGTCGCGTTGGTTACACGTGGCCCGGCCTCCCCGCGCGCGGCTCCGGCCGCCGCCTCGACTGGCGGGTCGTCCTGGCGTACGTCGTCCTGGTCGCCGTGGTGGCCGTCCTCGCGGTCTGGAGAGTCGCCCGCCTGCGCTGAGAGGCCTGTGGGTGGTACGCCGTACGATCGAGGAATGAGCACGCGGATCGCCTTCCTCAAGGGGCACGGGACCGAGAACGACTTCGTGATCGTCCCGGACCCGGAGAACGTCATCGACCTCCCCCCGACCGCCGTCGCCGCCCTGTGCGACCGGCGCGCGGGCATCGGCGGCGACGGGCTGCTGCACGTCGTGCGGTCCGCCGCTCACCCCGAGGGGGAGGACATGGCGGCCGAGGCCGAGTGGTTCATGGACTACCGCAACGGCGACGGCTCGATCGCGGAGATGTGCGGCAACGGCGTGCGCGTCTTCGCGCGCTACCTCCAGCGCGCGGGACTCGTCCCCGAGGGGGACATCGCCGTCGCCACGCGCGGGGGCGTCAAGAGCGTGCACATCGCCAAGGACGGCGACGTCACCGTCGGCATGGGCCGGGCGCGCCTCCCCGAGGGTGAGGTCACCGTGAGCGTCGGCGAGCGCAGCTGGCCCGCGCGGAACGTGAACATGGGCAACCCGCACGCCGTCGCCTTCGTCGAGGACCTCGCGCACGCCGGTGACCTGTACAGCCCGCCGCCCTTCAGCCCGGCCTCCGCCTACCCGGACGGGGTCAACGTCGAGTTCGTCGTCGACCGCGGCCCCGGGCACGTCGCCCTGCGGGTGCACGAACGCGGCTCCGGCGAGACCCGCTCCTGCGGCACGGGCGCGTGCGCCGTCGCCGTGGCCGCCGCCCGCAGGGACGGCGTGGACCCGGCCGCCACGGGCAACCCCGCGACGTACACCGTGGACGTCCCCGGCGGACGCCTGGTGATCACCGAGCGCCCCGACGGCGAGATCGAGATGACCGGACCCGCAGTGATCGTCGCCACAGGCGAGATCGATTCCGAGTGGCTCGAAAACGCCGCTCGTTGACGTGATGACGTCTTCGTATCGCAGGCCTGTGCGGTCGCGGAACAGGTGACCGCACACCTGAGGCACGGTCAGGGGTTCGAAAGGGCGACCTGGCCTGGTTCCGATGGCGCAAAACCTTAAACCCCCGAATCGTCGCTCGAATGGGTGATCCGTTTCACGCTCGGCGAGAGGCGGTCGGTCGCACGTGATGGGCTCGGTAGCATCAAGCACCGGCCCGGACGGGGGACCTTTGCCAGTCCCCTGAGCCGTGTCCGCCCTGGGACACCCCGTCCGCCGGTCCACGCAGCCGGAGGTGCCCATGAGTGCGGAGGCCACGAACCCTGCGACGCCGGGCCCGGTAGCGCCCGCCACGAGCCGCAGGCGCAGCCTGCCCCGGATCGACCTGCGCCGCCTGGGACGGGCCGCCCTGCTCGGCAGCCCTGCCCGCGGCCGGCTGCCCGACGCCATCGGCCATGTCGTCGAGGCCCACCGCGCCCACCACCCCGACGCCGACCTCGAACCCCTGCGCCGCGCCTATGTGCTGGCCGAGTCCTCGCACCGCGGCCAGATGCGCAAGAGCGGCGAGCCGTACATCACGCACCCGCTCGCCGTGACCCTGATCCTCGCCGAACTCGGCGCCGAGACCACGACCTTGACGGCCTCTCTGCTGCACGACACCGTCGAGGACACCGATGTGACGCTCGACCAGGTGCGCGAGCAGTTCGGCGAGGAGGTCCGCTATCTCGTCGACGGCGTCACCAAGTTGGAGAAGGTCGACTACGGCGCCGCCGCCGAGCCCGAGACCTTCCGCAAGATGCTCGTCGCCACCGGCAGCGACGTCCGCGTGATGTCGATCAAGCTCGCCGACCGGCTGCACAACATGCGCACCCTCGGCGTGATGCGCCCCGAGAAACAGGAGCGCATCGCCAAGATCACCCGGGACTTCCTCATCCCGCTCGCCGAACGCCTCGGTGTCCAGGCCCTCAAGACCGAGCTGGAAGACCTCGTCTTCGCGATCCTGCACCCCGAGGAGTACGAGCACACCCGCGAGCTGATCGTCGACAACGCCTCCCGCGCGGACGACCCCCTCGCCGAGTTCTCCGACGCGATGCGCGCGGTCCTGCGCGAGGCCGGCATCCAGGCCGAAGTCCTCATCCGCCCCCGGCACTTCGTCTCCGTCCACCGCGTCTCGCGCAAGCGCGGCGAGCTGCGCGGCTGCGACTTCGGACGGCTGCTGGTGCTCGTCGGGGAGGACGCGGACTGCTACGCCGTCCTCGGCGAGCTGCACACCTGTATGACGCCCGTCGTCTCGGAGTTCAAGGACTTCATCGCCGTCCCCAAGTTCAACCTCTACCAGTCGCTGCACACCGCCGTCGCCCGCGCCGACGGCCAGGTCGCCGAAGTCCTCATCCGCACCCACCAGATGCACAAGGTCGCCGAGGCCGGAGTCGTCGCCCTCGGCAACCCCTACGCCGGCCCGCAGGAGGAGCAGACCCGCGACGGGGCGACGGCGGACGGCGACCGGCTCGACGGGGAGCGGACCGACGGCGAGCGGACCGAGGGGGAGCGGACCGACGGGGAGCGGGTCGACCCGACCCGGCCCGGCTGGCTCTCCCGCCTCCTCGCCTGGCAGGAGGCCGCCCCGGACACCGACACCTTCTGGTCCACCCTGCGCGAGGATCTCGCCCAGGACCGCGAGATCACCGTCTTCCGCCCCGACGGCGGCACCCTCGGCCTCCCGGACGGCGCCACCTGCGTCGACGCCGCCTACGCGCAGTACGGAGAGGACGCGCACGCCTGTATCGGCGCCCGCGTGAACGGCCGGCTGGCGACCCTCAGCACGGTCCTCCGCGACGGCGACACCGTCCAGCTCCTCATGGGCCAGGACCCCGCCTCCGAGCCCTCCCGGGAGTGGCTGGAGCACGCCCACACCCCCGCCGCCCGGATCGCCATCCAGCGCTGGCTGGCGACCCACCCGGCCCCGGCCGAGCCCGAGGAGAGCGTCGACGCGGCGCGGACGGTGACGGACATCCCGGCCCCCGACTCCCCGCTCTCGCGCCCCGACACCGCGATCACCGTCGTCGGCCGCCCCGACGCGGGCGTGCGCCTCGCCGGCTGCTGCACCCCCGTCCCCGCCGACGAGGTCACCGGCTTCGCCGTGCGCGGGGGAGTGGTGACCGTGCACCGCGTGGAGTGCGCCGCGGTGGCGCGCATGGCGGACGCGGGACGCGCGGCCGTCGACGTGAGCTGGGGCGACACCACCGAGTGCCGCGTCACGCTGGTCGCCGAGTCGTTCGGCCGCCCCCATCTCCTCGCCGACCTCACGGAGGCCATGGCCCTGGAGGGTGCCGAGATCGTCTCCGCGACCGTCGAACCCCCGAGCCAGCAGCGCGTACGCCACACGTACACCCTCCAGCTCCCCGACGCGGCCCACCTCCCCACCCTCATGCGCGCCATGCGGAACGTTCCCGGGGTCTACGACGTGAGCAGGGCCCAGCACCACGCCCCGGCCTCCTGAGCCCCGCGCCACCGCGCCCCGGTCCCGCCCGGTCCGCCCGGCCCACACGCACGCGCGCGTACGCAACCCGTTCGGGTGGGAAGGACGCGAGTCGCCGCCGTACGGCAGGCGAGCGCTGGTAGCCGTGGTGCATGCTGCTCACCCCCCGCGCCACGGTCCCGCGCCCCCGGCCCGTCCGCCCCCGCGCCACCGCCCGCCGGCTGAAGTCCGCGCTGCTCGCCTCCGCCGTGTCCGTCTGCCTCGTCGCCGCGAGCGCCCCGGCGGCACCGCTCGGCATCGGCGACCGCCTCTTCCCATACCTCGGCAACCCCGGCTACGACGTGGCGTCGTACGACCTCTCCTTCACGTACTCGGGCTCCAACAGCAAGCCGCTCCAGGCGGTCACCACCATCGACGCCTGGACCACCGGGACCCTGGACCGGATCAACCTCGACTTCGCGCACGGTGACGTCGAATCGGTCGAGGTCGACGGCAGGCCCGCGACCTTCGAGAGCGCCGGCGACGACCTGGTGGTCACGCCCGAGGACGCGCTGCTGCCGGGCAGCTGGACACGCATCACCGTGCGCCACACGAGCGACCCCGTGGGCGCCGACGGCCGGGACGGCGGCTGGGTGCGCACCGCCGACGGCCTGGCGATGGCCAACCAGGCCGACGTCGCCCACCTGGTGTTCCCGTGCAACGACCACCCCTCCGACAAAGCGATGTTCACCATCCGGATCACCGCCCCCGACGACTACACGGCCGTCGCCAACGGGCTGCCGACCGGAGCGGACCGGTCCGGCTCCACGACCACCTGGACGTACCGCACCCAGCACCCCATGGCCACCGAGCTCGCCCAGGTGTCCATCGGCCGCTCCACCGTCCTGCACCGCGACGGACCGCACGGGCTGCCCGTCCGGGACGTCGTGCCCACGAAGGACCGCACGGCCCTCGAACCCTGGCTGAAGAAGACCCCCGACCAGATCGCCTGGATGGAGAAGAAGGTCGGGCGCTACCCCTTCGAGACCTACGGCCTGCTCATGGCCCAGGCCGACACCGGCTTCGAGCTGGAGACGCAGACCCTGTCCCTGTTCGAGAAGGACCTCTTCACCGAGCCCGGCTACCCCAAGTGGTACATCGAGTCGATCATGGTGCACGAGCTGTCCCACCAGTGGTTCGGCGACAGCGTCAGCCCGCGCACCTGGTCCGACCTCTGGCTCAACGAGGGGCATGCCACCTGGTACGAAGCCCTCTACGCCGAGGAGAAGGGCGGCTACTCCCTCCAGGAGCGCATGAAGGCGGCGTACGGCGCGTCCGACCGCTGGCGCGCCGCCGGCGGCCCCCCCGCGCTCCCCAAGGCGCCCGATCCCGGCGAGAAGATCAGCATCTTCCGCCCGAACGTCTACGACGGCGCCGCCCTCGTCCTGTACGCCCTGCGCCAGGAGATCGGCCAGAAGGCGTTCGAGCAGGTCGAGCGGGACTGGGTGCGCGACCACGAGGACTCCACCGCCACCACCGCGGACTTCCGGCGGCTCGCCGAGGAGGTCTCCGGACGCGACCTCGGCGCCTTCTTCCAGGCCTGGCTGTACGGGGAGAAGACCCCGCCGATGCCCGGCCACCCGGACTGGAAGCCGACGGCGGCGGGAGAGGAGGGCGCACGGACCTCCCCGGCCCCGCAGGCCGCCAAGGCGGGCCATGCCCGCAAGGGGACCAAGGCTCCCTAGGCCCCTGGGCCCCCTGGAGCCGCTGGACCCCTGGCCACCTGGGCCCGGAATAAGGCCGTGACGAGACGGGGCGTACCGTGCGACCATCGTCAGGTCGGCGCGGCACGGGGCACGGGGCGCGGGAATCTCCCGCGGTGCTCGTGCGTTGTGCACCATGGACGGTGAACCCCGCCGACATCGGTATCCCCACGACGTAAGGACCCAATGACCTCCTCTTCTTCCCCTTCCCAGGACACGAAGCGCTTCGCGCACGCCTACCCCGAAGGTCTTCGGGCCGATGCCCTGATGGAAGAGGACGTCGCCTGGAGCCACGAGATCGACGGAGAGCGGGACGGCGACCAGTTCGACCGCTCCGAGCGTGCGGCCCTGCGCCGCGTCGCGGGCCTCTCCACCGAACTCGAGGACGTCACCGAGGTCGAGTACCGACAGCTCCGTCTGGAGCGGGTCGTCCTCGTCGGCGTCTGGACCTCGGGGACCGCGCAGGACGCGGACAACTCCCTCGCGGAGCTCGCCGCCCTCGCGGAGACCGCGGGCGCGCTGGTGCTCGACGGCGTGATCCAGCGCCGTGACAAGCCCGACGCGGCCACCTTCATCGGTTCCGGCAAGGCCATGGAGCTGCGCGACATCGTCGTCGAGTCCGGCGCCGACACCGTCATCTGTGACGGTGAGCTCAGCCCGGGCCAGCTCATCGCCCTGGAAGACGTCGTCAAGGTCAAGGTCATCGACCGTACGGCCCTGATCCTCGACATCTTCGCCCAGCACGCCA
This sequence comes from Streptomyces sp. NPDC005811, assembly GCF_040630405.1. Taxonomy (NCBI): domain Bacteria; kingdom Bacillati; phylum Actinomycetota; class Actinomycetes; order Kitasatosporales; family Streptomycetaceae; genus Streptomyces; species Streptomyces sp. NPDC005811. Next base: position 151,064 of record NZ_JBEXXK010000013.1, on the reverse strand, counting down.
AGTCCCGCGAGGGCAAGGCGCAGGTCGCGCTCGCGCAGATGCAGTACATGCTGCCGCGCCTGCGCGGCTGGGGTCAGTCGCTGTCCCGTCAGATGGGCGGCGGCAAGGGCGGCGGCCTCGCCACCCGTGGTCCCGGTGAGACCAAGATCGAGACGGACCGGCGGCGGATCCGCGAGAAGATGGCGAAGATGCGCCGGGAGATCGCGGAGATGAAGACCGGCCGCGAGATCAAGCGCCAGGAGCGCAAGCGCCACAAGGTGCCCTCGGTCGCCATCGCGGGCTACACCAACGCCGGCAAGTCCTCCCTGCTCAACCGCCTCACCGGCGCGGGCGTCCTCGTCGAGAACGCGCTGTTCGCCACCCTCGACCCGACCGTGCGCCGGGCCGAGACCCCGAGCGGCCGCCTCTACACGCTGGCGGACACGGTCGGTTTTGTACGGCACCTGCCGCACCACCTGGTCGAGGCGTTCCGCTCCACCATGGAGGAGGTCGGCGAGTCCGACCTGATCCTGCACGTGGTCGACGGCTCGCACCCCAACCCGGAGGAGCAGCTGGCCGCCGTGCGCGAGGTGGTCCACGATGTCGGCGCCACCCAGGTGCCCGAGATCGTCGTGATCAACAAGGCGGACGCGGCCGACCCGCTCACCCTCCAGCGGCTGATGCGGATCGAGAAGCGCTCCATCGCCGTCTCGGCCCGCACCGGCCAGGGCATCGAGGAACTGCTCGCGCTCATCGACGCCGAACTGCCGCGGCCCTCGGTCGAGATCGAGGCGCTGGTGCCGTACACCCACGGCAAGCTGGTCGCCCGCGCCCACACCGAGGGCGAGGTGATCTCCGCGGAGCACACGGCGGACGGCACCCTCCTCAAGGCGCGGGTGCACGAGGAACTGGCCGCGGACCTCGCACCGTACGTCCCGGCCCCCCTCGCCTGACCGACGCACGAAGGCCCGCCCCCTGTCTCGGGGGGCGGGCCTTCGTCCTGTTCCGCGGTGTGCGTCCTACCCGGCGAACGCGACGCTCACTTGGCGAACTTGTCACTCACCGAGTCGTACACACCCTTGGCCACCTCACCCAGCCGCGGCCCCGCGAGCCAGCCCGAACGCACCGGACCGATCGACGTGTTGGACACCAGGGCCGGTTTGCCGTCCGACCCCGTCGCCACCCAGCCGCCGCCGGACGAACCACCGGTCATCGTGCAGCCGATCCGGTACATCGTCGGGTCCGACTCGCTGAACGACAGCCGCCCCGGCTTGTCCGTGCACTGGTAGAGCTTCTGCCCGTCGAACGGCGCCGCGGCCGGATAACCCGTCGCGGTGATGCTGTCCACCTTCGGCACCGCGGGAGCGGCGAAGTCCACCGGCAGCGCCGAACCGACCGTCTCCTCCAGCGACTTGCCGGAACCGCCCGCCTCCGGCGTCACATGGATCACGGCGAAGTCGTACGGCGCGCCGTCACCACCCGTCTCCCCGCCCTGCGCGATCCACTGGTCCGAGGTCTTCACCCAGTCACCCCACCAGACACCGTAGGGCGCGGCCTGCTCCTTGGTGGCCGTCTGGAGCTGCTCGGCGGACAGACCCTTGTCGTTGTACGACGGCACGAACGCGATGTTGCGGTACCAGCCGCCCTTCTTGCCCGCGTGCACACAATGGCCGGCCGTCCACACCAGGTTGGACTTGCCCGGGTGCGCCGGGTCCTCCACGACCGTCGCCGAGCAGACCATCGTGCCCTCGGGGGCGTCGAAGAACACCTTGCCCGCCTCAGGGGCGTTGGCGTGGTACGACGTCGGCACGGCCTTCGCGTCCACCGGCTCGGGCGTCGGGTCGGTCACCCCCTGGTCGCCGGAGAGGTCGTTGTCGTCGACCCCCCGGTCCGGGTCCTCCGCCTCCCGCATCCGGTCCGGGTCCCACAGGCCCTTGATGATCGGGTTGATGTAGTCCTGGGCCTCACGCAGCCAGTCGTCCCTGTCCCAGTTCTTCCACGCGCCGTTCTTCCACTTGTCCAGATCGATCCCGTGCTCCTTGAGCCGGTCCTTGATGTCGTCCGGGATCGTGATCTTTCCGTCGCCGCCCGCCGTGGCCGACGCGGTGGCCTTGCCGTCGGCGTTGGTGTCGCCCGAGTCGCAGGCGGTCGCGGTGAGCGCGAGCACCGAGGCGAGGGCGACGGCACCGAGCACGGGGGAGGTCCTGCGGCGCGCGGTCCTCCCCCGACGAGCGGTGAACGACAGGCGTATCGATCGCATGGTCTGACTCCCCCTGCTGTCAACGAACTTGAAGCTACGGCCGCCCCCGCCGGGCGGAACCCACCGTGTTCCCACGCGGAGTTCAGCCGGGTCTCACGGCCCTGTGCAATGCCCCCACACGATATGCGTTCGCTGTGGGGGACTTCCGACAGGAGGGCAACGGTTCCGTCACGGCAAGGATCTTGAGGCAACCCGTAACCGGGACGGCCGTCCGGGGTTGGTAGCGGTGGGGGGTCCGCTGCCCGCGCGCGGCCCCCCGAACCGCGGGAGGACAGGGAGCCGTGACCGAGCCAGTGCCCGACGAGGTCCCTCCGGGGCGATCCACCGGACCGTCGCCCGCCGGAACGTCCCCCGTCGGCCAGGCCGGCCGACGACCCGCGCACGAAGGGATCCTCCGGCGCCAGTCGGCCCGCGAGTCCGCGGCGCGCACCTATGCGCGCGCCCTGCCCATCGTGCCGGTACGCGCCCGGGGACTGACCATCGAGGGCGCCGACGGCCGCCGCTACCTCGACTGCCTCTCCGGCGCCGGCACCCTCGCGCTCGGCCACAACCATCCCGTCGTCCTGGAGGCCATCCGCAAGGTCCTCGACTCGGGCGCGCCGCTGCACGTCCTCGACCTCGCCACCCCGGTCAAGGACGCCTTCATCACCGAACTCTTCCGCACCCTGCCGCCCGGTCTCGCCGACCGCGCCCGCGTGCAGTTCTGCGGACCGGCCGGCACGGACGCCGTGGAGGCCGCGCTCACCCTGGTGCGCGCCGCCACCGGCCGCACGGGCGTCCTCGCCTTCACCGGCGCCTATCACGGCATGACCTCCGGATCCCTCGAAGCCTCAGGCGGCGCCCACGACGTCCGCGTGGCCCGCCTGCCCTATCCGCAGGACTACCGCTGCCCGTTCGGCGTCGGCGGCGATCGCGGCGCCGAACTCGCCGCGCGCTGGACCGAGTCCGTCCTCGACGACCCCAAGTCCGGGGTCCGGCGCCCCGCCGGGATGATCCTCGAACCCGTCCAGGGCGAGGGCGGTGTGATCCCCGCGCCGGACACCTGGATGCGGCGCATGCGGCAGATCACCGCCGACCGCTCCATTCCCCTCATCGCCGACGAGGTCCAGACGGGCGTCGGCCGCACCGGCGCCTTCTGGGCGGTGGAACACAGCGGGATCACCCCCGACGTGATGGTCCTCTCCAAGGCCATCGGCGGCAGCCTGCCCCTGGCCGTCGTCGTCTACCGCGACGACCTCGACGTCTGGGAACCGGGCGCCCACGCCGGTACCTTCCGCGGCAACCAGCTCGCCATGGCCGCCGGCACGGCCACCCTCGCCCACGTCCGCGAGAACCGCCTCGCCGAACGCGCGGCCATCCTGGGAGCCCACCTGCTGAGCCGGCTCCGGCACCTCGCCGAGGACCTCCCCTGCATGGGCGACGTGCGCGGGCGCGGACTCATGATCGGGGTCGAACTCGTCGACCCGGAGACCGAGGAGGAGAGGGGACACGGGGAGGCGCCGGGACGCGAGGCCTCGGAAGGGGAGGCCTCGGCAAGGGAGGCCTCGGGCCGGGCGGGCGGAGCCGCGGTGGGCGCGGCCCCCGGTGCCCCGGACGCCACCCCAGCCCGCGGGCCCCACCCTGCCGCCCCCGAACTGGCCGTCGCCGTACAGCGCGAGTGCCTGCGCCGCGGCCTGATCATCGAACTGGGCGGCCGCCACGCAAGCGTCGTACGCCTGCTTCCGCCCCTGACGATCACCGACGAACAGGCCGCCGCCGTAATCGACCGGCTGGCCGACGCGATCCAGGCGGCCGCCCGCGGCCACGCCCACCGCAAGCACCAGCGCGACGAGAACCAGCCCAAGCGGCAGCCCCGGCAGGCTCCGGAGCCACGCGGCCGTGCCGACCGCACATGGTGACCCAGGGCCGGCGGGACGTACGGAGGCGCCGCCGCAGCGGCTCCGCGCGTGGCCCGGGCCCTTGCCCGCCCCGCCCAGGAGACGGACACCGCCCGGCCACTCCACGCCACCGCGTCCCCACCGCCGTTCCGGCCGGTCACGCCGCCGACCGCGCCGGCCCCACCCGATGAGGAACGCCCTTGAACGACTCCCCTGAGCCCTCCCGCTCTTCCTCCGGTCCCACCTCAGCCGTTTCCGTCCCACCAGCGTCCACCTCCTTCATTCCGTCGCCGCACATCACCCCGCCCGGGTCCGTCCCTCCCCGGCAGCGCCAGGCCACCCCTGCCGAACCGGCGCCCTTCGTCCCCGCCCACCCCTTGGACCATCCCGACCCGCACACCGCGGCACAGGCGGCGGCCGTGGAGAGCCTGCTGCGCTGCTGGGTGCGCGAGGCAGGCCTGCGCGCCCCGGCCGACGGCACCCTCCGAGTGCCGCTTCCCGCCAGCGGCACCGCCCTGCTCACCCCCGTCCACTACTGGTCCCCGACCGGCTGGCACCACTTCGGCCTCCCACGCCTGGCCGACACCCCGGAGCAGTTCCCACCGGTCGACGCCGTCCTGCTTGCCGCACTGCTGTCCCGCGAGACGCCCATGACGCCCAAGGCGCCCGCGACGCCTGAGCCACTCGTGACGCCCGAGGCCCCCGTGACGTCGGCGCGAGCTGTGACGCCAGAGGCTCCCGTGACGTCGGCGCGAGCTGTGACGCCAGAGGCTCCCGTGACGTCGGCACGAGCCGTGACGCCAGAGGCTCCCGTGACGTCGGCACGAGCCGTGACGCCCGAGGCTCCCCTGACGTCGGCACGAGCTGTGACGACCGAGGCTCCCGAGCTGCTCGGCCCAGCCGACGCGGCCACCCCGCCCGGCCTGGCCCAGACACCCGACCTGGCCGCGATGCCCGACCTGGCCGGGACACACGCCCTGGCCGGGACACAAGCCCTGCCCGACCCGGCCCGGACGCCCGCCTCACCCCGGCCGCCGGTCGGCCCCGGCATCGACCAAGTCGCCCTGGTGGCCCGTGTCGCCGACTCCGTCCGCCGTACGACGGACTTCATCCGCGAGCGGCGCGAGCACCCCGCCGACGGCCCCGACCTGTTCCTCTCCGCCGAACAGGCCCTGCTCCTCGGACACCCCCTGCACCCCACCCCGAAGAGCCGCGAAGGCCTCTCCGACGCGGAGGGACGGCTGTACTCACCCGAGGTGCGCGGCTCCTTCCCCCTTCACTGGCTGGCTGTCGCTCCTTCCTTGCTGGCCGCCGACTCAGCCTGGACGGAAAGCGGCCGTACCGTCCCCGCGGACCGGCTGACGGCCCGACTCGCCGACGCCGGACTGCCGTTGCCCGTCCGCCGCACGCTGCCCGACGGGTACGCCCTTCTGCCGATGCACCCCTGGCAACTGCACGAGGTCGGCCACCGCCCCGACGTCGCCGCCCTGTTCACAACCGGGTTGCTCCGGGACCTCGGCCCGCTCGGCATCCCCTGGTGTCCCACCTCCTCCGTACGCACCGTCTACCGGTCCGGCGCCCCGGCGATGCTCAAACTGTCGCTGGGGCTGCACCTCACCAACTCCCGTCGGGAGAACCTGCGCAAGGAACTCCGCCGCGGTGTCGAGGTCCACCGCCTGCTGCGAGCCGGCCTGTCCCGGCGGTGGCAGGCCGCCCACCCAGGGTTCGACATCGTCCGCGACCCGGCCTGGCTGGCCGTCGACGGGACCGACGGCCGACCGGTGCCGGGACTCGACGTGGTGATCCGCCACAACCCGTTCACCGCCACGGACGACGTCTCCTGCGTCGCAGGCCTGGTCTCGCCCCGGCCGCCGTTCCCGCGCGCCGTCGAGGCGCCCACCGCGGCCACGGACACGAAACCGGTGCAGAGCTCCCGGCTGGCCGACGTCGTCACCCGTCTCGCCGCACGAACAGGGCGTCCGCTCGCGGCCGTCGCCGTCGAGTGGTTCCTGCGCTACCTGGAGCACATCGTGCGCCCGGTGCTCTGGCTCGACGGGGAGGCGGGCATCGCCCTCGAGGCCCACCAGCAGAACACGCTCCTCCTGCTGGACCCCGACGGCTGGCCCACGGGCGGCCGGTACCGCGACAACCAGGGCTACTACTTCCGCGACTCCCGCCGCGCGGAACTCGAAGCCCGGCTGCCCGGTATCGGCGAGCACAGCGACACCTTCGTCTCCGACGCCGTCACCGACGAGCGCTTCGCCTACTACCTGGGTATCAACAACGTCCTCGGACTCGTCGGCGCCTTCGGCTCACAGCGTCTCGCCGGCGAACACCTGCTGCTCGCCGCCTTCCGCCGCTTCCTCACCACCGCAGCCTGTGGCCCCGACCGGTCGCGCAGCTCGCTGCCCGCCCGGCTCCTCGACTCACCCGTGCTGCGCTGCAAGGCCAATCTGCTGACCCGGCTGCACGGCATGGACGAACTCGTGGGTCCTGTGGACACCCAGTCCGTGTACGTCACCATCGCCAACCCCCTGCACTCCTGAACCGTCCGTATACGCGACGCCGACCCCCTTCGTCCCCGAGGAACCTGCCCCGACCCATCTGCTGAGAGGAGCCCCGCCGTGCCTCCCATCGGCCCGCACGCCGTCACCGGCACCGCATCCACAGCCCTGCTCGACCGCCCGGGCGGCTGGGGGCCCACCCCCACACCCGCGGGCGTCTTCCGTCTCGTCCCCGTCCAGGTCGACCGGGACCTGCCCCGGATCGGCCGGTGGATGAACGAGCCCGCGGTCGCCGCCTTCTGGGAACTGGCGGGACCCCGGACCGTGACCGAACGCCACCTGCGCCGCCAACTCACCGACGGCCACAGCGTTCCGTGCCTCGGCCTGCTGGAGGGCACACCCATGAGCTACTGGGAGATCTACCGGGCCGATCTCGACCCGCTGGCCCGCCACTACTCGGCCCGACCTCACGACACCGGTATCCATCTCCTCATCGGGGGCCCGGACACCCGCGGGCGAGGGCTCGGCGGACTGCTGCTGAGAGCCGTCGCCGACCTCCTGCTCGACAGCAGGCCCGCCTGTTCACGTGTCGTCGCCGAACCCGATCTGCGCAACACCCCCTCCATCGCCGCCTTCCTTCGCGCCGGTTTCCGCTTCTGCGCCGAGGTCGACCTGCCTGCGAAGCGGGCCTGCCTCATGGTCAGGGACAGACACCTCCGAGAAGTTCTGTGACTGTCCGTAGTCGATCCGTCACCCATGCAACGGCTCGGGATTCCGGCCGGTTCCCGCCCGTCCCGAGAATCTCCGAGAAATTTTTCCGCTTCCCCGCCGATGTCCCCAGGCCCTTTCCCGGCCCCGAATCCGAGAAGCCCCGCACCGTGAAACCCTCACCGATTCCCTCACCGCCGCCCCCGCCGACCACCTGCGCGATCACCCGTTTGTCAGTGCCGAGCCGTAGGGTGGTCGCGCTATGACGAAGCCCTCACTCCCCGAACTCCTCCATGCCGCTGTCGCCGCTGTCGGCGGTACGGAGCGCCCCGGCCAGGTGACCATGGCCGAAGCCGTCGCGGAGGCGATCGACGACGGATCCCACCTGCTGGTCCAGGCCGGCACCGGCACCGGAAAGTCGCTGGGCTACCTGGTGCCCGCGCTCGCGCACGGGGAGCGGGTCGTGGTCGCGACCGCCACCCTGGCCCTGCAGCGCCAGCTGGTGGAGCGGGACCTGCCGCGCACGGTCGACGCGCTGCACCCGCTGCTGCGCAGGCGCCCCGAGTTCGCGATGCTGAAGGGCCGCTCCAACTACCTGTGCCTGCACCGGCTGCACGAGGGCATCCCGCAGGACGAGGAGGAAGGCCTCTTCGACCAGTTCGAGGCGGCCGCGCCCAGCAGCAAGCTGGGCCAGGACCTGCTGCGGCTGCGGGACTGGTCGGACGAGACGGAGTCCGGCGACCGGGACGACCTCACCCCGGGCGTGTCCGACCGCGCCTGGGCACAGGTGTCGGTCTCCTCGCGGGAATGCCTCGGCGCGACCAAGTGCGCGTACGGCGCCGAGTGCTTCGCCGAGATGGCCCGTGAGCGCGCCAAGCTGGCCGAGGTCGTCGTCACCAACCACGCGCTGCTGGCCATCGACGCCATCGAAGGCGCCCCCGTCCTCCCGCAGCACGAGGTGCTGATCGTCGACGAGGCGCACGAACTGGTCTCGAGGGTCACCGGCGTCGCCACCGGCGAGCTCACCCCGGGCCAGGTCAACCGTGCCGTGCGCCGGGCCGCGAAGCTGGTCAACGAGAAGGCGGCCGACCAGCTCCAGACCGCCGCCGAGGGCTTCGAGCGCCTGATGGAGCTGGCCCTGCCGGGCCGCCTGGAGGAGATCCCCGAGGACCTCAACTACGCCCTCATGGCCCTGCGCGACGCCGCGCGCACCGTCATCTCCGCCATCGGTACCACTCGTGACAAGTCCGTCCAGGACGAGGACGCCGTCCGCAAGCAGGCGCTCGCCTCCGTGGAGAGCGTGCACGACGTGGCGGAGCGCATCGTGGGCGGCTCCGAGTACGACGTCGTCTGGTACGAACGGCACGACCGTTTCGGCGCCTCCCTGCGCGTCGCCCCCATGTCCGTGTCGGGCCTGCTGCGGGAGAAGCTCTTCGCCGACCGCTCCGTGACCCTGGCCTCGGCGACGCTGAAGCTCGGCGGGGACTTCAACGGCGTGGGCGCGTCCCTGGGGCTCGCGCCGGAGGGCACCGAGGGCGACGACCTTCCCCCGTGGAAGGGCATCGACGTGGGGTCGCCCTTCGACTACCGCAAGCAGGGCATCCTGTACGTCGCCAAGCATCTGTCGCGCCCCGCGCGGGACGGTGATCGCGCGGACATGCTGGACGAGCTGACCGAACTGATCCAGGCGGCCGGCGGACGGACGCTCGGCCTCTTCTCCTCCATGCGCGCGGCCCAGCTCGCGGCCGAGGACCTGCGCGGCCGGATCCCGGAGTTCCCGATCCTGCTCCAGGGCGAGGAGACCCTGGGCGAGCTGATCAAGAACTTCGCGGCGGACCCGAAGACATGTCTCTTCGGCACGCTGTCGCTCTGGCAGGGCGTCGATGTGCCCGGGCCGAGCTGTCAGCTCGTGGTCATGGACAAGATCCCGTTCCCGCGTCCGGACGACCCGCTGATGAGCGCTCGCCAGAAGGCGGTGGAGGACACCGGAGGCAACGGCTTCATGGCCGTGGCCGCCACGCACGCGGCGCTGCTGATGGCCCAGGGCGCCGGCCGGCTGGTCCGCGCGTCGGGGGACCGGGGCGTGGTCGCCGTACTGGATCAGCGACTGGCGACGGCCCGCTACGGGAGCTACCTCAAGGCCTCCCTGCCGGACTTCTGGTACACCACGGACCGCAACCAGGTGCGGAAGTCGCTCGCGGCGATCGACGCGACGGCACGGCGGACCGAGACCGAGCAGGCGTAGGGGAACAGCACAGGGCCCCGGAACCGGCGCAGGGATCCCGGGGCCCAGTCAGGGGGGCGGAGGAGGTGAGGCCGCCCGCCGTGCTCAGACGCGGCGGAGGACCGCCACCACCTTGCCGAGGATGGTCGCGTCGTCACCGGGGATCGGCTCGTACGCGGCGTTGTGCGGGAGCAGCCACACATGGCCGTCCTCGCGCTTGAACCGCTTCACGGTGGCCTCGCCGTCGAGCATGGCCGCCACGATGTCGCCGTTCTCGGCGACGGGCTGACGCCGGACGGTGACCCAGTCGCCGTCGCAGATCGCGGCTTCGATCATGGAGTCGCCGACGACCTTGAGCACGAACAGCTCACCGTCGCCGACGAGCTGCCGCGGGAGCGGGAACACGTCCTCGACGGACTCCTCGGCGAGGATCGGGCCACCGGCGGCGATCCGGCCCACCAGGGGGACGTAGGACGCGGCGGGCTTGCCGGCGGTGTCCGTGGGCTGCACGGAGACGGCCTGGTCGGAGCCGCGGACCTCGTACGCGCGCGGGCGGTGCGGGTCGCGGCGCAGGAAGCCCTTGCGCTCCAGCGCCATCAGCTGGTGCGCCACCGAGGACGTGCTGGACAGGCCGACGGCCTGGCCGATCTCCCGCATGGACGGCGGGTAGCCGCGCCGCTGTACGGAGTCCCGGATGACCTCGATCACCCGGCGCTGCCGGTCGGTCAGGCCCGAGCTGTCCGCCCGGATGCCTGGAGGTCGGCCCGGCAGGGAGCGCTTGTGCCCCTCCGGGTTCACGGCTTCGTTCATCGCATGCACCGGCTCGAGTCGGCCCTGGGAGCGGTCCTGGGCGGTGATGGTGGCGCTGTCTGCGGTGGTGGTCACGTCGTCGGCCCCTCTCGATTGTCTCCCTGCTGCACAACGGTAGTAGCTTTCGAAAGGTTGCGCCAAACACACGTTCGAGTGAAAAAGCGTGGATAGCCTGACTTGATCATGTGTCTGGGTGTATAGCCAACGTGATGACCGGCGGACGGAAGCGCCCGTTGTTGTACTCTTCACCGCCGGGGCGCCCCCCTTGCGCGGTGTCGCCCCAGTCTGCCATCAGGTTCCCCGAGGCCGGCGTGCCGCTCCCACTCATGCGCGAGAGCCCCACGGGTCCTCCCTGAGGCGCCCACGATATCGCCGTATGTGCCGCGCGAACATGCTTGTACACGCGCGCGTAGGGACCGGTTTCGGGTGCTCGCCGTGACGGCGGGAACGCGCGGTGTGAGGGCTTCGAGCGCGACACGCGATACGGCCTGGATGTATGGGCCAAGCCCCATATCTAGTGCTTGGATGTCATCAGCGGCCCACAAGTTGTGTTGCCCTTGGTCTTCGCATCCACGTGGATCGCCTATGCTTGGGGCTGCTTCGAGGGGCCCATGAGGCCCGGCGAGGCTATTGAGTCTGCTGTGAGGAGGGTTGGGACTTCATGCACTGCCCCTTCTGCAGGCACCCCGACAGCCGTGTCGTCGACAGCCGTACGACGGACGACGGCACGTCCATCCGCAGGCGCCGCCAGTGTCCTGACTGCTCCCGTCGTTTCACGACCGTGGAGACGTGCTCGCTCATGGTGGTGAAGCGGTCCGGAGTCACCGAGCCGTTCAGCCGCACCAAGGTCATCAACGGCGTGCGCAAGGCATGTCAGGGACGGCCCGTCACCGAGGACGCGCTCGCCCAGCTTGGCCAGCGGGTCGAGGAGGCGGTGCGGGCCACCGGAAGCGCCGAGCTGACCACCCACGACGTGGGACTGGCCATACTCGGCCCGTTGCAGGAACTCGACCTCGTCGCCTACCTGCGGTTCGCCTCCGTCTATCGGGCCTTCGACTCGCTCGAGGACTTCGAGGCCGCGATCGCGGAACTCAGGGACCAGCCGGGACGTACCGCCGCGGACGACGACGACCGCGAAGGCGACCCCGACGCTGTCATGGGGGGCCGGGAGGACGACGGCGGCCGCGGAGGGACCACGCGGGTCCCCGAGCCCGCCCACGCCGCCGACTGACCCGACGGACCGGAACCGGGCGGAGACCCCGGATCCGGTCGGGCAGCGGCGGACCAAGACTTGCTGCGGACCAGGCGCATCGACGTCCGCAGCACCAGACACCACACCGTGCCACGGGAACATCGTGGCATTTCAGGGCGTTTTTGCCTGTACAGGGAGGCGGCATGACAGAGACGGCGAGCGGTCCGGCACGAGGGTCCCGCGCGAAGGGCGCGAAGACCACCAAGGGCCTGCGTATCGAGCGCATCCATACCACCCCCGGCGTGCACCCGTACGACGAGGTGGTCTGGGAGCGTCGTGACGTCGTCATGACCAACTGGCGCGACGGCTCGATCAACTTCGAGCAGCGTGGCGTCGAGTTCCCCGACTTCTGGTCGGTGAACGCGGTCAACATCGTCACCAGCAAGTACTTCCGCGGTGCCGTCGGCACCCCCCAGCGCGAGGTCGGGCTCAAGCAGCTGATCGACCGCATCGTGAAGACGTACTCGAAGGCCGGCGAGGACCACAAGTACTTCGCGTCGGCCGCCGACGTCGAGATCTTCGAGCACGAGCTGGCCTACGCCCTGCTGCACCAGATCTTCAGCTTCAACAGCCCCGTCTGGTTCAACGTGGGCACCCCGCAGCCCCAGCAGGTCTCCGCCTGCTTCATCCTGGCCGTCGACGACTCCATGGAGTCGATCCTCGACTGGTACAAGGAAGAGGGCATGATCTTCAAGGGCGGCTCCGGCGCCGGCCTGAACCTCTCCCGCATCCGCTCCTCCAAGGAGCTGCTGTCCTCCGGCGGCAACGCCTCCGGTCCGGTGTCCTTCATGCGCGGCGCCGACGCCTCCGCCGGCACCATCAAGTCCGGTGGCGCCACCCGCCGCGCGGCCAAGATGGTCGTCCTCGACGTGGACCACCCGGACATCGAGGACTTCATCGCCACCAAGGTGAAGGAAGAGGAGAAGATCCGCGCCCTGCGCGACGCGGGCTTCGACATGGATCTGGGCGGCGACGACATCACGTCCGTCCAGTATCAGAACGCCAACAACAGCGTCCGCGTGAACGACGAGTTCATGACGGCCGTCGAGAACGGCGGCGAGTTCGGCCTCCGCGCCCGTATGACGGGCGAGATCATCGAGAAGGTCGACGCCAAGGCGCTCTTCCGCAAGCTCGCCGAGGCCGCGTGGGCCTGTGCCGACCCGGGCATCCAGTACGACGGCGTCATCAACAACTGGCACACCTGCCCCGAGTCCGGCCGGATCACCGCGTCGAACCCGTGCAGCGAGTACATGCACCTGGACAACACGTCCTGCAACCTCGCCTCGCTGAACCTGATGAAGTTCCTCAAGGACGACGGCCAGGGCACCCAGTCCTTCGACGCCGAGCGCTTCCAGAAGGTCGTCGAGCTCGTCATCACCGCGATGGACATCTCCATCTGCTTCGCCGACTTCCCCACCCAGAAGATCGGCGAGAACACGCGCGCGTTCCGCCAGCTCGGCATCGGCTACGCCAACCTCGGCGCCCTGCTGATGGCCACCGGCCACGCCTACGACTCCGACGGCGGCCGCGCCCTCGCCGGTGCCATCACCTCCCTGATGACCGGCACGGCCTACCGCCGCTCCGCGGAGCTGGCCTCGGTCGTCGGCCCGTACGACGGCTACGCCCGCAACGCCGACGCCCACAACCGCGTCATGAAGCAGCACGCCGACGCCAACGGCACGGCCGTCCGCATGGACGACCTCGACACCCCCGTCTGGGCCGCGGCCACGGAGGCCTGGCAGGACGTGCTGCGTCTCGGCGAGAAGAACGGTTTCCGTAACGCCCAGGCGTCCGTGCTCGCCCCGACCGGCACCATCGGCCTGGCGATGTCCTGCGACACCACCGGTGTCGAGCCCGACCTCGCCCTGGTCAAGTTCAAGAAGCTGGTCGGCGGCGGCTCGATGCAGATCGTCAACGGCACCGTCCCGCAGGCCCTGCGCCGCCTGGGCTACCAGGAGGAGCAGATCGAGGCGATCGTCGCCCACATCGCCGAGAACGGCAATGTGATCGACGCCCCCGGTCTCAAGCAGGAGCACTACGAGGTGTTCGACTGCGCCATGGGCGAGCGCGCCATCTCCCCGATGGGCCACGTCCGCATGATGGCCGCGATCCAGCCCTGGATCTCCGGCGCCATCTCCAAGACGGTCAACATGCCGGAGACGGCGACCGTCGAGGAGGTCGAGGAGATCTACTTCGAGGCCTGGAAGCTCGGCGTCAAGGCGCTCGCGATCTACCGCGACAACTGCAAGGTCGGCCAGCCCCTCTCCGCGAAGACGAAGGACACCAAGGAGCAGGAGACGGCCGAGATCACCGAGAAGGCCGAGGACACGATCCGTACCGCGGTCGAGAAGGTCGTCGAGTACCGCCCGGTCCGCAAGCGTCTTCCCAAGGGCCGTCCCGGCATCACCACCTCCTTCACGGTCGGTGGCGCCGAGGGCTACATGACGGCCAACTCCTACCCTGACGACGGCCTTGGTGAGGTCTTCCTGAAGATGTCCAAGCAGGGTTCGACCCTCGCCGGCATGATGGACGCCTTCTCCATCGCCGTCTCGGTGGGCCTGCAGTACGGTGTGCCGCTCGAGACCTACGTCTCGAAGTTCACCAACATGCGCTTCGAGCCGGCCGGTATGACGGACGACCCGGACGTGCGGATGGCGCAGTCGATCGTCGACTACATCTTCCGCCGCCTCGCGCTCGACTTCCTGCCCTTCGAGACGCGCTCCGCGCTCGGCATCCACTCCGCCGAGGAGCGTCAGCGTCACCTGGAGACCGGCTCCTACGAGCCGGCCGAGGAGGACGTCGACGTCGAGGGTCTGGCCCAGTCGGCCCCGCGCCAGACGGAGCTGAAGGCCGTCGCCGTCCCGAAGGCGGCCGCCGAGGTGGTCAAGCCCGCCCCGAAGCAGGCCCACACCAGCGCAGAACTGGTGGAGATGCAGCTGGGCATCCAGGCCGACGCCCCGCTCTGCTTCTCCTGCGGTACCAAGATGCAGCGGGCCGGTTCCTGCTACATCTGCGAGGGCTGCGGCTCGACCAGCGGCTGCAGCTGATCCCCGCCGTGCCGGCCAGGTCCCCGTGATCTGGCAAGGGCGGTGGAGCCGGTCCTCGGCTCCACCGCCCTCGGTGTTCTCCTGACGGGATCAGGAGTGCCGTACCTGGCCCATGACCCTGGTGAACGTCGCCGGGTCGTCCTCGAATCCCTGGACGCCCTGGTGGAACGTCCAGCCGTCGGGCTCGCGCACGAACTCCCCGACCGTCGCCGCCGTCGCGCCGAGCACGTCACCGAACTCGTCCTCGTCCAGGACCGTGTAGCCCTCCCGGATGCGGAAGGCGGGATTGAGGACGCTGACGAAGGTGCGGTGCGCCTCATGCTGCTGGATGACGACACCGACCACCACGCGCGTGTACCGCGCGTCCAGCCGCTCGAGCTCCAGCGTCATGACCTCGTCCCAGCCGAAACCCTTGCCGTCCTTGCTGTCCCGGTTGAGATAGATCGTGCCGTCCGGCGAGCGGCTGTCGAAGTGCACCACATAGGCGGGCGCCCCGGACGGATCGCTCGCGAGGTACGTCGCGGCGACGATGTCCAGATCGGTGGCCGCCTGTCCCGCCGGACTGGGGTCCCACTTCAGCGCCATCTCGATCTTGCGGATCCCCTTGTTGATGCCGCTCACGGACTTCCCTCCCCGTTCACCGTCTGACCTCGCCCCGAACTGCCCGATCATCAGGGCCGGTTGTCCATCCTGCCACGCGCGCGTGCCCCACGGGATGGCTGCTCTGCGCCAGAGAGTGACCGACGCCACGCCCGGTGGCCTTACCATGGCGCGGTGCTGGTCAAGTGGATTCGCTGCACCGTGGTGGACCGCCGCGGTTTCGAACGGGGGCAGCGAAAGTGGGCGGGGCTTCTGGGGGAGCCGGGATTTCGGGGACAGGGCGGGGGCTGGAGCAGGAGCCGGCCCTCCGTCGCGCATGTCTTCGCCTTCTGGGAGAGCCGTGCCTTCTACGACTCCTTCATGGCGCGTTCCCATGACCGGCTGGCCGCGACCCAGGCAGGCACGTTCAAGGACGCCCAGGTGCGGCTGTTCGACTACCGCTTCGACGTGAAGACCGGCTTCGAGCCCCGCTTCACCGACTCCGACCTGCTGCGCGTGGCCCTGTGCAGGGTCCACGAGGAGCGCGCCGAACACTTCACGCTCATGCAGGAGAAGGTGTGGAACCCGGCCATGGCCGGTTCGCCCGGCATGATCCGCGGGCTGTTCGCCGAGGCGCCCGGCCATGAGTTCATGGTCCTGTCGATGTGGCGCTCCGAGGCCGAGCACGGAAAGTACCGCACCGAACGCGTGGAGCGGCTCGCGCTGCGCGCGCAGACCGAGGCGGACATCGCGGCCCTCACCGGTGACATCATCGAACTGGAGTCGACCTGGACCGTATGAGCACTGGTCCTGACCACTTGTGGTGGAAGATGTGTACTCCTGTGACTCATGGTGCTCGATCCGTGTGACCTACGCCGTATGGGCGCCGTACGAGTATTCGATCTGCCGCATCCCGATCTAGGGTTTTGGCATGGCACGACCACGGCGCATCGTCCTTGTCCGGCACGGGGAATCAACGGGCAATGTTGATGACACCGTCTACGAGCGTGAACCCGACCACGCGCTGGCCCTCACCGACCGGGGCCGACGGCAGGCGGAGGAGACCGGCAAAAGACTCCGGGAGGTGCTCGGCGACGAGCCGGTCAGCGTGTACGTCTCCCCCTACCGCCGCACTCACGAGACCCTGCAGGCCTTCCATCTCGATCCCGACCGCATCAGGGTCCGGGAGGAGCCCCGGCTGCGCGAGCAGGACTGGGGGAACTGGCAGGACCGGGACGACGTACGGCTCCAGAAGGCCTACCGGGACGCCTACGGGCACTTCTTCTACCGCTTCGCCCAGGGCGAGAGCGGAGCCGATGTGTACGACCGGGTCGGCGGCTTCCTGGAGAGCCTGTTCCGCAGCTTCGAGGCCCCCGACCATCCGCCGAACGTGCTCATCGTGACCCACGGCCTCGCCATGCGCTTGTTCTGCATGCGCTGGTTCCACTGGACGGTCGCCGAATTCGAGTCGCTGTCGAATCCCGGGAATGCCGAGATGCGCATGCTCGTCCTCGGGGACGACGACAAGTACACCCTTGACCGGCCCTTCGACCGGTGGCGAGATCCTGAGCCCTACGGGGGTCACCGGATAGAGTGGCAGGGCGATGACCGCTGACTCCTCTCCCGACGGGCGCCTGGAGCGCGCCCTCGCCAGTCTGCGCGGACTCGCGGTGGGTGACGCGCTCGGGTCGCAGTTCTTCGTACCCGTGAACTACCCGCTGCTGAAGGACCGCGCCCTGCCCCCCGGCCCCTGGCAATGGACCGACGACACCGAGATGGCCTGCTCGGTGGTGGCCGTCCTGGCCTCTCACCACCGCATCGACCAGGATGCCCTGGCCCGTTCCTTCGCCGAGCACCACGACTTCGACCGGGGCTACGGCCCCGCGGTCAACCGCCTGCTGAGGCTGGTCCGAGAGGGCGCCGACTGGCGCGAACTGTCGGCGGCCCTGTTCAAGGGGCAGGGGTCCTGGGGCAACGGCGCCGCGATGCGGATCGCCCCTCTGGGCGCCTGGTACGCGGACGACCCCGAGCAGGCCACCCATCAGGCGGAGATCTCCTCCTATCCCACGCATCAGCACCGTGAGGCCGTGGTCGGCGCCATGGCCGTCGCCGCGGCCGCCGCGCTGGCCGGCGCGCCCGGTGGCCCACCCGCCCCCGGGGCGCTGCTGGACGGTGTCATCGCCCTGGTGCCGAAGAGCGCAGTCGGCGCCGGCCTGCGCCGCGCCAGGGACATGCTCGACTACAGCGACGCCGGTACGGTCGCGGCCGTGCTGGGCTGCGGACGGCGTACGTCCGCTCATGACACCGTTCCCTTCGCGCTCTGGTCTGCCGCGCGCGCCCTCGGGGACTACGAGACGGCGTTCTGGACGACCGCGCAGGTCGGCGGGGACGTCGATACCACCTGCGCCATCGTGGGCGGCGTGCTGGCCGCGGGGAAGACCGGCATGCCTCCGGCCGCCTGGGCGGAACAGGTGGAGGCGCTTCCGGAGTGGGTCGCCACGCCCGCCTGACGCGGTCGAGCGGCGGCAGTGTTCCCTGCGCCGGATTCTCGTGCCCCCAAGTGGAAACTCTGCGTGTCCGCCGGGAACTCTGCGTGACCGTTCGGGCGTTGGACAGTCATCCGCCGTGCGATGTGTGCAGGCATGAGCGGGCGACGGGGGAGCGGCTGTTCAGGGGGTGGTGGTCATGTGGTTCGTCGTGTTCGCGCGGGTGGCCGGAGTGGTGCTGTGGGCCGTCGGTGCGTTGCGGATGGCCGTGGCGCCGCCCCTGCGCGCCGCGCTCGGGGCGGCTCCGGGCCATCCGCAGGCCTCACCCCGCCATGGGCCCCGCCGACCCGGACAGGGCGTCCAGGTCGCTCTTGCGGACCTTGATCACGAACCAGGCCGTGATCAGGGCAATGGAGGCTATCGCGGCGGCCGGGACGAAGGCGGTGGAGATGCCGTGAGCGAGGACCTCGTGCCCCCAGGGAGCGGGCAGCTGATGCGTTGTGGCGAACTCGGCCTTCTGCTCCGCCGTGCCGTTGGCGAGGAAGCCCGGCAGCTGCTTCTCGGCCTCGTCCTTGCTGGCCGAGCCGAAGACCGTGGTCAGGATGGCCAGGCCGAGCGAACCTCCCACCTGCTGGGTGGCGTTGAGCAGCCCGGACGCGGCGCCGGCTTCGTGCGGGGCGACGCCGGAGACGGCCGTGACCGTCGCCGTCACGAAGTTCAGGCCCATGCCGAACCCGAACACCAGCATGGGACCGAGCACGCCGCTCAGGTAGGAGCTGTCGGGGCTGATGAACGTCAGCCAGGACAGGCCGGTCACGACCAGCGTGGCCCCGGCGAGCATGAACGGCTTGGGGCCCAGGGTGGGCAGGAAGCGCTGGGACAGGCCCGCGCCCACCGCGATCGCGGCCGTGACGGGCAGGAAGGCGAGCCCGGCGCTGATGGGGCTGTAGCCGAGCACGTTCTGCACGAAGAGGACGATGTAGAAGAACATGCCGAACATCGCCG
The DNA here is from genome assembly GCF_040630405.1 of Streptomyces sp. NPDC005811. Taxonomy (NCBI): domain Bacteria; kingdom Bacillati; phylum Actinomycetota; class Actinomycetes; order Kitasatosporales; family Streptomycetaceae; genus Streptomyces; species Streptomyces sp. NPDC005811. The sequence continues at coordinate 132,333 of NZ_JBEXXK010000013.1, read as the reverse complement.
CGGCCAGGCTCAGCATGATCAGGTATGTGCCGGTCCGGTTGCGGTCGGCGAACATCTTCAGCGGGGTGATCGGCTCCTTGGCCCGCATCTCGGTGAACACGAAGGCCAGCAGCAGGACCAGCGCGGCACCGAAGGCGGTGAGCGTCAGACCGTCCCGCCAGCCTTCCCCGGCGGCCCGGATGAATGCGTAGACCAGGGAGGCCATACCGGCCGTCGAGGTCACGGCGCCGGCGATGTCGAAGCGCCCCGGATGCCGTTCCGACTCGTTGATGTAGAGCGGTGTGAGGGAGGCGATCAGCACACCGATGGGCACGTTGACGAAGAGCACCCAACGCCAGTCCAGCCACTCGGTGAGCATGCCGCCCGCGAGCAGGCCTATGGCGCCGCCGCCCGCGGAGACGGCGGCGAAGACGCCGAAGGCCCGGTTGCGTTCCGGGCCTTCGGGAAACGTGGTGGTGATGAGCGCGAGCGCGGTGGGCGAGGCGATGGCGCCCCCCATCCCCTGGAGGGCTCGCGCCGCCAGCAACTGCCAGGGTTCCTGAGCCAGTCCGCCGAGCAGCGAGGCGAAGGTGAAGAGCAGGATTCCGGTCATGAACACCCGGCGCCGACCGAGGATGTCACCTGCTCGGGCGCCGAGCAGGAGCAGGCCGCCGAAGGTGAGCGTGTAGGCGCTGACGACCCAGGTGAGGTCGGTGGTGCTGAACTTCAGCGCGTCTTGAATGTGCGGGAGTGCGATGTTCACAATCGTCGCGTCGAGTACCACCATGAGTTGGCAGGCCGCGATGACGGTGAGCGCGATGCCGGGGTGCCCCTCCCGGCGGGCCGCACCCGGTTTCTGGTCCTGAATCAACTGAGAGGTTGTCACTATGGGTCCCCCACAACTGCCTTAGTGAACGCTGGCGTTCACTCTCGCGTCCACGGTAGTGAGTCCCCACTAGTGAACGCAAGCGTTCACTTTCAGGGTGTCCGTCGGCACGTCCCCCGCTGTCGCCGCGGCCGCACCCCCGCACCGCTTCGAACTCCCCGCCCCCTCTGCTCGCCTGGAGACACTCGGATGGTTACTTCGCGCTGGACGGCCGCACCTGCCCGGACGGCCTCCCCTCGGAGGCGCGGCGCCGTGCTCGAACGCGCGATCCTCGATGCCGCGCTGGAGCAGCTCGGCACCGTCGGCTGGAACGGCCTCACGATGGAGGGAGTCGCCGCCGGGGCGCAGACCGGAAAGGCGGCCGTCTATCGTCGCTGGCCGTCCAAGGAGGATCTCGTCGCGGACGCGCTGAGTGCCGAGCTGCCCCGGCTGGACGCGGCACCCGACCTCGGGAACGTGCGTGAGGACCTGGTGGCGCTGTGCCGGACGGCACGGGACGCGATGTTCTCGCGCCCCGGCTTCGCGCTGCGTTCGATCATTCACGAATGTGATCCATCGCAGTCGGAGCGGTTCCGGGGGCTGATCGTCCAGGGGGTCGTCGAGCCGGCCGTCAGGATGCTGCACGAGGTCATCACCCGTGGAATCGAGCGGGGCGAGGTGGGGGCCGGGGCTGCGAACAGCTATGTCTTCGACGCCATTCCGGCCATGATGATGTACCGATCCAAGGTGTGCGGAAGTGAATGGAGCGATCAAGAACTCGAAGAGATGATCGACCGGCTCATGCTTCCGCTGCTGCGTCCGGACGCCTCCTGAACCATGGTGGGGACGGGCCGGTCCGGGGCGGGTCGGCGGTCGTGGCGAACCGGGGTGTCGCGAGGGGATCTCGGCGGCGTACGCTAAGGGCGCCATGCCGTACGAACCACCCACCCACACCGTCGAGCGCTCCCTCCGCGCAACGACCGGAGCGAAGGTCATTGCCGGTGTCGACGAGGTGGGCCGCGGAGCCTGGGCCGGCCCCGTCACCGTCTGCGCGGCGGTCACCGGACTGCGTCGCCCGCCCGCCGGTCTCACCGACTCCAAACTGCTCACCCTCAAACGGCGCACCGCGCTGGCCGAGGTGCTGCGGACGTGGGTCACGTCCTACGCCCTGGGACACGCCTCCCCGGAGGAGATCGACGACCTGGGGATGACGGCCGCGCTGCGGCTCGCGGCCGGGCGGGCGCTGGAGGCGCTGCCGGTCCGGCCCGACGCGGTGATCCTCGACGGGAAGCACGACTACCTCGGTGCCCCGTGGCAGGTCCGTACGGTCATCAAGGGCGACCGTTCGTGCGTGGCGGTCGCGGCGGCCTCGGTGATCGCCAAGGTTCAGCGCGACAAAATGATGGCCGAACTGGGTGTCGAGCATGCACACTTCGGTTTTGCGGACAATGCCGGGTATCCGTCGCCCGTGCACAAGGCCGCACTGGAGGAGCGGGGCCCCACCCCGTACCACCGGTTGTCGTGGGCGTATCTTGATGCGCTGCCCCAGTGGCGGCACCTCAAGAAGGCCCGCAGCTGGGCGGACGGAAGCGTTCCGGAGATCGAGGGTCAGCTCGGCTTCGACTTCTGACGATTCCGCTCGCACTGATGTGCCACCCACCGGCGCGAGCCGCACCAATGTTTGATAAAAATCAGCCCATGCCTCTCATTCCCGAGGAGCCTCAGATTCACGAGAGTGCCCAGGGTCCCCGCGCCACTCCGGCCAGCGGCCGTACAGCGCCGACCCCTCGACCCGTACCCGGCCCCCGTCCCGCGGCTCCGTCGCGTCCCGGTCGTCCCGGCCCCCTCCGGCCCGCGCCGCCGGTGCAGCGCACCCCGCGTGACGCCGCCCCCAAGCCCGGGCCCTCGGCCCCGGCCACTCCCGCGCCCGCTTCGGCGACTCCCCAGATCCAGCTGATCCCGGCCTCGGCCCAGGGTGCGCTGGACGCCGCCGAGGAGGCCGTGGACCTGCTCCTGGACTCGGGGCGCGCCCCGGGTGACGTCCTGGTGGTCACCACGGGTGAACAGCACCCGTGGGCCGTCCATGAACTGTCCTTCGGCGAGGCGTCCTACTGGGCGCAGCACGACGCCGGGGACGACGTCTTCTACACCGATGGCGCCGCCGCGGGCCGCGCGGGCGTGCGGCCCGTCGTCGTGGTCGCCGTCAACGGTGACGCGGAGTCCGCTGCTGCGGCTCTGTCGACGGCTCGCACCCGGGCCGGCTCCCTGCTGATCTGCTGCGGAGACCCGCAGCAGATCAACACGGTGCTCGGCGCAGGAGTCTGAGCCGAACCCGGTGGACCAGGAGGCGCCGGGGCCGGGCAGGCCTCGCTGCCGCGGCACCTCCACGGTGTGCTTTCGCGTGCGCGGACGACGTGAGTCTCGGCGCGCGCTTCGGCATGCCCGTGATCCGGCCGCCGGATGACCGCAGCCGGGCGGCCGCCCCGGTGGGCGACGGAGGCTTCGGTGGGCGGACACCGCAGCCGGCAGGGCTCGGGGTCCGCCGAGGTCCGGCAGATCACCTGCCGGCATGAGGCGTGAGGAGGCGGCCCGCTCCGGAGGCCGGATGCCCTTCAGGGTCGGGGCCGAGCAGTGCCACGCTTGAGACGCACCGACGCGAGACTCACCGAGGTGGGTCCGGGGCCGTCCTGGGCGCCGTACCGTCCGATCCGCTCAGCGGGCGGCCGCGCGGCGCAGAACCTCCGACATCGCGCCGCCGGTACGCGGCAGCGGAGGCGGCGCCTCGGACAGACCGAAGGGTTCCGGAGCGGAATCCGTGTTGGGACGACGTCCTCCGCGCCCCTCCCCGAGCACCTGCCAGCCGTCCCGGGTCAGCGTGATGTACGCCCCGCAGCGCAGCCCGTGCAGGGTGCAGGCGTCACGCAGACCCCACATCCACGCCCCGTCCTCTTCCGTCCAGCGCGCGTCGCCGTCGCGGCAGTAGAGCAGCACCGCGGTCCGCACCGGCGTACGCCGCCGCAGGTCGTGCGGGATGACCCGGCGCAGCTGGGCCAGCAGCGAGTTACGGAACATCCAGCCGTCGGCAGGTGCCTGACGCCGGGTGAACGACGCGCTCGCGCACACCCGTTCGTCGGGATCGAGCACGGCCACGATCGCGGTGGCCGGCCCCGGCCGGTGCCGCGAGTGCAGCCCGCTGACCACTTCGCGCGGGTTGCGCAGCAAAGGGATGCCGGCCGCGGACCACTCCGCGGGCTCGAGCAAACGATGGGCGGAAGCGGCGGACGTGGACGACGACAACGAGGCTGCCGAGGACGGAGCGAATCCGAGGGTCACGATCCTCCCTTCGGCTACGGCCCACTGCGGGCGGGTCGGATTGGGGGGAGCGCACGCCGCAGCAGAGCCCTACCGGACTACGGGCCAGCCGTGCGGGGAGCGGACCTCAATTCTTCCTGTCGAACTTGGATGCGGCAACGAGCAATTGGGGCCACAGACCGTTATAGGGCAGTGTGTGTCTTATATCCCTACCCAGTGATTCATGGGCGGACGCGTGGGACGGCTGTACCCGTACCTTCCGCACTCGGTGTGTGATCAACCTTGCACAGCCAGCACCAGAGGCAACACCGCCCGAGCGCCGGAGCGCCGCAGCATGCGTGCCGCGACCGCCAGCGTCCACCCGGTCTCGGTGAAGTCGTCCACGAGCAGGACCGGTCCCGGGGCCTCGGCCAGCGCCGAGGCGAGCGCGGGCGGTACCTCCAGCAGACCGTGAAGGGCCTTGAGGCGCTGGGCGCTGTTGCTGCGTGGGACCGGTGCCGCGTCGGCCGCGTACTCCACCGCTCCCCACAGCGGCAGCCGCCCGACCTCGGCGATCCGCGCCCCCAGCGACCGGATCAGCAGCGGCCGGGTGCGGGAGGCGACAGTGACCACGCCGACCGGGCGCGCAACGGCGTCGGCGGCTCCCGAAGCCCAACCGCCGGGCCCTTTCGCCCAGTCGGCCAGTACGCCCACCACCGCTGTGGCCACGTCGTCCGGTACCGGGCCGTCAGGTGCCTGGGAGGCGAGCAGCGGACGGAGCCGATTGCCCCAGCCGATGTCCGAGAGGCGCCCCAGAGCGCGTCCCGGCTGCGCCTGTTCTGCGGCTGGAATGCGCCCCTTGAGATCCATGCCGATCGAGGGAAGGCCGGTCGGCCACATCCGGCGCGGCTCGACCTCGACCCCCGCACGCCCCAGATCCACGCGTGCCGCGTCCAGCGCGGCGTTGGACGTCTCCGCGGCATAGCGGGCCCCCGCGCAGTTGTCGCACCGTCCGCACGGCTTGGCGCCCTCGTCGTCGAGCTGTCGCTGGAGGAACTCCATCCGGCAGTCGGTCGTCGACGCGTACGCGCGCATCGCCTCCTGCTCCGCCTTGCGCTGCCGCGCGACCCACGCGTAGCGCTCGGTCTCGTACGTCCACGGTCGGCCGGTCGCGGTCCAGCCGCCCTTGACCCGCTTCACCGCGCCGTCCACGTCCAACACCTTGAGCATGATCTCCAGCCGGGAGCGGCGCAGCTCGACCAGCGGCTCCAGCGCGGGCAGCGACAGGGGCCGCTCCGCGCGCGCGAGGACGTCCAGTGTGCGGCGCACGAGTTCCTCGGACGGGAAGGCCAGCGACGCGAAGTACTCCCAGATCGCCTCGTCCTCCTTGCCCGGCAGCAGGAGCACCTCGGCGTGCTCGACGCCACGGCCGGCGCGTCCCACCTGCTGGTAGTAGGCGATGGGGGAGGACGGGGAGCCGAGGTGCACGACGAAGCCCAGGTCGGGCTTGTCGAAGCCCATGCCGAGCGCGGACGTGGCGACCAGGGCCTTGACCTTGTTGGCCAGCAGGTCCTCCTCGGCCTGCTGCCGGTCGGCGTTCTCCGTCCGGCCCGTGTACGAGGCGACGACGTGCCCGCGCTGCCGCAGGAAGGCCGTGACCTCCTCGGCGGCGGCCACAGTGAGTGTGTAGATGATCCCGGAGCCCGGCAGTTCGTCGAGATGGTCGGCGAGCCAGGCCATCCGGTGTGCGGCGTCGGGGAGGCGCAGCACGTTCAGGCTGAGGCTCTCCCGGTCCAGCGGGCCGCGCAGCACCAGGGCGTCCGACGAGCCGCCCGTTCCCAGCTGTTCGGCGACGTCGGCGGTCACGCGCGCGTTGGCCGTCGCGGTCGTCGCGAGCACCGGCACCCCGGGCGGGAGATCGGTGAGCATCGTCCGCAGCCTGCGGTAGTCCGGCCGGAAGTCGTGCCCCCAGTCGGAGATGCAGTGTGCCTCGTCCACCACGAGCAGGCCGGTCGCGGCCGCCAGTTCGGGCAGCACCTGGTCGCGGAAGTCCGGGTTGTTGAGCCGCTCCGGACTGACCAGCAGGACGTCGACCTCGCCCGAGGCGATCTCGGCCTGGACGGTCTCCCACTCCTCCGTGTTGGAGGAGTTGATGGTCCGTGCGTGGATACCGGCCCTGGCCGCGGCCTCGACCTGGTTGCGCATCAGGGCGAGCAGCGGCGAGACGATCACGGTGGGGCCGGAGCCACGGGCCCGCAGCAGGGAGGTCGCCACGAAGTAGACCGCGGACTTCCCCCATCCCGTCCGCTGTACGACCAGGGCCCGCCGACGGTCGGCGACCAGCGCCTCGATGGCCCGCCACTGGTCCTCGCGCAGTCTGGCCGCGCCCGCGCCGCCGCCGACGAGGCGGGCGAGAACGGCGTCGGCGTCCGCCCGGAGATCCGCGTTGCTCGTGTGCTCGTGCTCCATACCTCCCATACAACAGGACGGCTCTGACAGAACGGGCCCGAGCGGCGCCCGGAACGCCCGATTGATGTGTCCCTGATTGGACTTATCCACAGGTCGAAGCGGAGGGTAGTGATCCGCGAGATCGTCGGGGCATGACGAACCACAGCGAAACGACCGGCTCCTTCGAAAACGGTGACATTTCCGGACGCGGCGAGCCCGACGGGCCCGTGTCCCACGACGGCCGACCCGCTCACGGCGAGGCCTTTCCGTACGCCGAAACCCTTGGCCACGGCGACACGCTTCCCTGCGGTGACGCGTCCGTCGAGAGCGACGAGCGGCCCTGCGACGACGCGCCCCCGTACGACGGCCCCTTGGCTTACATCAGCCACACCCCCTACGACGCGAGCACCCCCTACACCGGTGGGTCCGCCGCCCACCACGTCACCCTGCGCACCCCGGGCGAACTCGCCGACGCCCTGCCCTACCTGCTCGGATACCGCCCGGAGGACAGCATCGTGCTGGTCGCGCTCAGCGACCGGGCCGGCCGGGGCCGGTTCGGCGGCCGGGCCAGGCTCGGGATCCCCGCCCAGCCCGGCGACTGGCCCGCCGTCGCCCGGCAGCTCGCGGAGGGACTGGTGAAGGGAGGCGAACGGCGAGGCGCCCGCCCGGCTCAGATGGTCGCCTACCTCTGCCAGGACCCGGCGAAGGGCGAGACGGGCCGCGAGGTCATGGCGCGGCTGAAGCCCCTGGCCGGCGCCCTGCGGGTGGCCTGCGGGAAGCTCGACGCCCCGGTCATCGAGGCGCTCTGCATCTCCGACGGCCGATTCTGGTCCTACTGCTGCCCACCCGAGAACTGCTGCCCGGTCGAGGGAACCTCCATGGGCCTGCCCGGCACCTCCGTGCTGGCCGCGGCCGCGACCTACGCCGGAATCCAGGTCCGCGGCACCCTGCGTGAGCTGCGCGCCCGGCTGCTGCCCCTGGAGACGCGCGTCGCAATCGAGCAGGAGGTCGCCCTGGACACGGCCAACATCGCGCTGGTCACGAGGATGCTCGACGACAACAACCGCGCGGTGGTCGCCGAAGAGACGATCGAACGGGCCGGACGGCTCATCGAGCGCTTCGCCGAAGCACCCGTCGTCCTGGGCAACGCCGAGGCGGACCACAGGGACGACGAACTGCTCGGCTGCGACGAAGCCGCCGCGCTGATTCTCGGCCTCCAGGACCGGGTGACACGCGACCGGGCGGCGGAATGGATGGAGGGTGACGAGGCGCCGCCCGCCCTGCGCCTGTGGCGCGCACTGGCCCGCCGCTGCGTCGGCCCCTTCGGCGAACACGCCGCCGCGCCGCTCACTCTCGCAGGCTGGGTCGCCTGGTCCGGCGGCGACGAGCTCGAGGCCCGTGAGGCCCTTGCCATGGCCCTGGGCGCGGACCCCGACTACCTCTTCGCCCGTCTGTTGCACCAGGCCTGCAACGAGGGGCTCGACCCGGAATCGGTACGCCGGTGTCTGCGCTCGGAGCGCGGGGAGCGTCAGGCCCGTGCAGCACAGGCACGCGAGGCGGACGATCCGGCCGCCGCCGGGGAGGAGAACAGCGCCCCCGAGACCGCGCGGACACGGCGCGGACCAGGCACGCACGCCGGCCGCCCCCGGAAGCCCTCGACGCGCCCTGCCCCCGCCGACAGGGGTGGCTCCCGCCCGCGCGCCGCCGGGAGGCCTTCCGCCCGGCGCCGGGGAGCCTGCCCCGAGGGCGTGCGGGCCGACGGGGACGACACCAAGGGCGAGGGGTGAACCGGGTCGAGCCGTTGACGGCGGCGGCCGTGTCCCGCCGTCCCGCCCGCAGGACGCCGCGCCCGACCCACCGCCGATCGGTGGGGTCCGCCCGTCAAGGCCGTGACCTGGGAGAGTCCAGCCCCGTTCACCTGAGTGGCGGTAGACCCGCACCCGAACGCACCGCCACAGCGCACCCGCAGCGCCGGAGTCCGTCACCGGCCACGCCCCTGTCCGAGGCGCACAGAGAGCAGAGGAAGCCACCTCATGCACCAGCCGACTCCGCCCTCCACCGCTCGACCCGCCTCGCCCGCTCATCGGGCTGAGGACCCCGCGGGCGCCTTCACCGGCCAGAGCCGGCACACCCCCGGGAGATCCGTCGGCCCGTCGGCCCTCCCGCCCGTCGGAGAGTTGCCGCCCACCCACACCGCGATGATCTGCGTCGCCCTGCCGGGCCTCGTCGTCTCCACCGAGCAGGGGCAGCTGACCGGTCGTGGACTGGAGGGCTTCTACCGGGCCGGCCGACGCATCCTGTCGCGCTGCCAGGTACGGGTGGCCGGCCGTGAACCGCTCGGGGTGCAGGCGCGGATGATCTCGGCCGACCGGGCGCATTTCACGGCCACGGTGCGCGTCACCCCGCACGGCGGGCCCGATCCGGACGTCGTCGTCGAACGGAGCCGCTGCGCGGACGGCACGGAACTGATCACCCTGCGCAGCGCCGCCACACGGCCCCTGCGCCTGCCGGTCGAGGTGGCGCTGGGCACCGACCTCGCCGACATCGCGGCGATCGCGGCCGGCGCCGTGGGACCGGAACTCCCCGCCCACGTCCGTGACGCCGGTTTGTGCTGGTCGTCCTCCGCGGGCACCTCGAGCGTCACCGCCGACCCGCCACCGGCCGACGCGATCGCCGCCGCGGGACTGCTGCGCTGGGACATCGACCTGCCCCCCGGCGGCAGCGTCCGCGTGGAACTGAAGGTCCGCCCGGACGGCGCGGGACCGGTCCGGTCCGTCGGCCGCGCGGCCACGAGTCCCCTGTCACCCGCCCGTGCGACGGGGGACGACCCACGCCTGGCGGCGCTCATGGCCACGAGCATCGAGGATCTCCAGGCCCTGCTGGTGCGCGACCCCGCCCACCCCGCGGACGCCCATCTCGCGGCGGGGGCGCCGTGGCGCTGCGGTCCGGCCCCCGCCGAGGCGCTCGCCGCAGCCCGTATGACCCTGCCTCTCGGGACCCGGCTCGCCGCAGGCACGTTGCGCACCCTCGCCCGCACCCAGATCGCAGAGCAGGGACCGCGCCACGGCATGATCCCCGGTCCGCGGCGGGACGCGGGCGCCCGTCTGCCGCCGAGTTGCACCGGCACCGAGGCCACCCTGCTCTTCCCTGTGCTCCTCGCCGAGGCCCGCCGCTGGGGGCTGTCCGCGCAGGACACGGAGGAGCTGCTGCCGAGCGCCGAACGCTGCCTTGCCTGGCTGCGGACCGCCGTGGGGGAGGGGACGTATCTGCGCGACCCCCAGCCCGGCGGGCCCGTCCGCTGCGAGACCCAGGCACTCGCCCATCGGGCGGCCCTGCTGGGCGCCGACCTGCTCGAGACCTGTGGCAGGGAGAGCGCCGACACGGTCTGGCTGCGGGAGTGGGCGCGGCGGCTGCGGGCCGTCTTCCGGCGGGACTTCTGGCTCGACGACCGAGCCGGCGGCAGACCACCGGCGGCGCTCACCCCGGACGGCCGACCGGTGCCCCAGCTGGGTGCCGCAGCGGTCCACCTCCTCGACACCGGTCTGCTCGGAGGCGGTGTCATGGCCCCGGGACTCCTCGACAAGGTGCAGACCGAGAGCCTGGCCCGGCTGCTCGGCAGCCCCGCGATGGACTCGGGCTGGGGCCTGCGGAGCCTGAGCGCCAAAGAGGCGGGCCACAACCCGTTCGGCCACCGTGGCGGTGCCGTACGGGTCCACGAGACGGCGATCGCCGTCGCGGGTCTGGCCGCCGCGGGCTACGAGAAGGAGGCGGGCGGACTGCTGGGCGGGGTATTGGCGGCGGCCGAGGCGTTCGGGTACCGCCTCCCGGAGATGTACGCCGGGGAGCAGCGCACCGAAAGAAGCCTCCCGGTCCCCCATCCGGCCGCCTGCCGCCCGGCCGCCACCTCGGCCGCCGCCGGGGTCCTGCTGCTGACCACCGCGGCCGGCATCCGGCCCGACGCGCCCGCCGGGACGATCACCCTGCGCCCCCAGCGCAGCGCCCCCCTGGGCGAGATCGGCCTGACCGGACTACGGGTCGCGGGCGAGCCCTTCTCCGTACGGGTCAGCCGACTCGGTCTCGCCCTGGTCGAGGAAGCGGCCGAAGGACTGCAATTGGGACTGTGACCTCGGATGACGAGGGACGGAACGGGACCCGGCGGCGGCCGGTGGCCGCGATGCCGTACCGAAGTGGATCAGCCATCGAAGCGTCCGGCGAAGGGTGTGTTTATCGTCAGGAAGACGACTATGATCGCCGCATGCCCTACGACCCGTCAGCCTTTCCGCCCTTTGCCGTCACAGTGGACCTGGTCGTACTGACCGTGCGCCGTCACGCCCTGTGCGCACTGGCGGTGCGCCGCGGAGAGGCCCCGTTCCAGGGCAGATGGGCGCTCCCGGGCGGCTTCGTACGGGCCGACGAGGACCTCACCCAGGCGGCGGCGCGGGAGCTGGCGGAGGAGACCGGACTGCTGGCCCACGACCCCGACGCCCCGGCCCAGGACAACGGCGCCCACCTGGAACAACTCGCCACGTACGGCGACCCCGACCGGGACCCCAGGATGCGCGTCGTCAGCGTCGCCCACCTCGCCCTCGCCCCCGACCTGCCCGCCCCGAGGGCCGGCGGCGACGCGAGCAACGCCCGCTGGGCGCCGGTCGAGGAACTGCTGCAGCAGGGTGGTTACGGCCGTGACGGCGAACCCGTCGCGCCCCTCGCCTTCGACCACGCACGCATCCTCGCGGACGGAGTGGAGCGGGCCCGCTCCAAGATCGAGTACTCCTCGCTGGCGACCGCGTTCTGCCCCACCGAGTTCACGGTCGGCGAGCTGCGCCGGGTCTACGAGGCGGTCTGGGGCGTGGCCCTCGATCCACGCAACTTCCACCGCAAGGTCACCGGCACCCCCGGCTTCCTGGTCCCCACCGGGGGCACCACCACCCGCCAGGGCGGCCGCCCCGCCCAGCTCTTCCGCGCCGGGGGCGCGACGCTGCTCAACCCGCCGATGCTGCGTCCCGAAGTGTGACGCCGGGGTACCGCAACTACTCACCCGGCCAAGGGAGTCGGTTCCCCAGCTGAGGAGAAACGGGACCGACGTGTCCACATGTCCCGCCCCGTCGGCCATGCTGTGTCCGGAAAAACCGTATATGGCGCGCTATCTTCCTAAAGGTGATCCAGGCCTTCGGATTGACCAGTGACTCCCGCAAGGAGCTTCCAGCCGCCGTCGACGACGTCTCCTTCGAGGCAGGTACGGGCCGCGTCACCGTGCTGCTCGGAGCGCCGGGTGCGGGAAAAAGCACGGCGCTCAGACTCATGCTCGAACTCCAACAGGGCCGTGGTCTCACCTACTTCAGAGGCCGCCCCCTGCACCGCATCGCCCACCCCTCCCGCGAGGTCGGAGTCCTGCTCGGCGATGTGCCGGGGCACCCGGCCCGTACCGTCCGCGGGCATCTGCGGATGCTCTGCGCGGCCGCCGGGGTCCCGGTCCGCCGCGCCGACGAAGTGCTGGAGGTGGTCGGCCTGATCAGCCTGCGGGATGAGCGCCTCGGCACCCTGTCCCGGGGCATGGACCGGCGGCTGGGGCTCGCCTGCGCCCTCCTCGCCGACCCGCACACCCTCGTGCTCGACGAACCGGCCGAGGGACTCTCCGGCCGCGAAGACCGTTGGCTGCACGGCATGGTGCGTGCGCACGCGGCGCACGGCGGCACGGTGCTGATGACCACGGCCGACCCCAAGGAGGCCGTCCGCACGGCCGACCGGGTCGTCACCCTCGAACAGGGCAGGCTCGTCGCCGACCAGGACGTCGCCGACTTCGCCCGCACCCGACTGCGCCCCCGTGTGGCGGTCCGGAGCCCGCACGCCGCCCGCCTGGCCGCCCAGCTCACCAAGGAGGCGCGCACCGGGCACCGCTCCGTCGAGATCGTCCAGGAGGACGGCAACCGGCTCTGCGTGTACGGCAGTACCTGCGCAGAGGTCGGCGAGGCGGCGTTCCGGCACGGCATCCTCGTCCACCAACTCGCCGACGAGACAGGGGACATGGGCCCGCGCGCCGTACCCGAGCCGCGCCCCTCCGGCTCGCGGGACTCCGATGTCGTACGGACGGAGAGCGGCGCAGGCGAGGAAGGCGCCGTACAGGCGGAAGGCGGCGCGGAGGCGGGCGGTGCGGAGGCGGAGGGCGGGGATCCGGTTTCCGCCCCGGCTCCGGTCCCGGACGGCGTCACGGCTCCCGCGCTCGCCACCAGGCCCGAGCTGCTGCCTCTGCCGCTGGTGGTCGCCGAGCAACTGGCCTTTCCCGAGCCTGCCGCCGACCCCGACGGAGACGGACCCCGGTCGCCGAGGAAGTCCGGCCGCATCCTGCGAGACCGACGCCGGTCCCGGTCCCGGACGTCACGCTTCGCCACGATGCCGGAGGACCTCGACTCCGCGTCGGCCCTGCCGCCCCCGATCTCCGTCCGCTCCGCCCCCAGCCCCCTGCGCCCCCTGCGCTACGAACTCCGCCGTGCCGCCGGAATCGGCACCGGCTTCCTGACCGGCGCCGCCGTGCTCCTCTCGTCCGCCGTCATCGCCGTACTCCAGGCGCGTGCGGGACACACGTCGCAGGCGCGGCTGCTCGCCGCGTGGCCCGTGGAGCTGCCGCTGCCGCCGGCGGCGCTCGGTGCGGGGCTGCTCGGTGCGCTCGCCTTCGGGGACGAGTTCCGCCACCCCGCCCTGGCGGCCGACCGCGGCACCGTGCCCCGCAGGCTCGGGCTGCTCGGAGCCAAGCTCCTGGTCGCCGGGCTCACCGCGCTGCTGCTGGCCTTCCTCACCGTGGGCTGCGACGCCGAGATGCTCTATCTCCTCTACGGCCGGGAGCTCGCGAAGGTTCCCGCCGAGTGGGTTTCGCTGAGCGCGAGTTGGCTCGCCCTCGTGGTCGGTTGTGCCTGGGCCGGGGTCCTCGCGGCCGGTGTCTTCCGGTCGACCACGGCCGGACTCGCCGCCGTGCTGGCCGTACCGGTAGCCGTGGTACCCGTCGCACAGAGGGCCGCCGAGCACGCATCCGTGCGGACCGCGGCCGGATTCTCGCTGCGGTTGCGCGAGGTGCTGCTCGTCCAGTGGCCCTTCGGCGGAGAACGCTATCTGTTCGCGGCGCTGCGCGTGATCGCCCAACCCGTGGGCGGGGCCATGGCGTTGTCGCTGGCCGCGCTGCTGGGCGCGTACGTGCTGGTGAACCTGCGGAGCAGGGTCCGATGACGGCTGTTGTGCACTCATCCTGTCCTGGCGTGTGCACAACTACCCGGAGAACGCCCGTTTCTTTCCGATAAGGCGTCAATTGCGACGGGGTGAGCGATCACCCTTTCGTGTGCTTTTCACCAAAGACCTCAAGGGAGTTGGAGGCGACGCCGACAAAGGATGCGTGAGTACCCTTGCGCACACCATGATGACCGCCGCCCGCTCCGCCGACTCCGGTCTGGCCGGCCCGGGCGAACTCGACCGCTACCCCTACGCCGACGCTCCCGTGGCGGACCGCGTGGGAACCCCTGTCTGGGAGGCCGCGGACCCCGAGCTGGGCCGCGTGGGCCGGCGCACCGCGGGCAGCCGCGGACGCGGGCTGCACGGCCAACTCGTCCAGCAGCTCGGCCAGATGATCGTCTCGGGTGACCTCGGTGCCGACCGTCCGCTGGTGCCCGAGGAGATCGGCCAGCGCTTCGAGGTGTCCCGCACCGTCGTCCGCGAGTCGCTGCGCGTGCTGGAGGCCAAGGGCCTGGTCAGTGCCCGGCCGAACGTCGGCACGCGCGTGCGTCCCGTCAGTGACTGGAATCTGCTTGACCCGGACATCATCGAATGGCGGGCCTTCGGACCGCAGCGTGACGACCAGCGGCGCGAGCTGAGCGAGCTGCGCTGGACGATCGAGCCGCTCGCCGCCCGTCTCGCCGCCGGGCACGGGCGGGACGACATCCAGCAGCGGCTGGGCGACATGGTCGAGATCATGGGACATGCGATGGGCCAGGGCGACGCGCTCACGTACTCCCGGGCCGACACCGAGTTCCACACGTTGCTCATCCAGGTCGCCGGCAACCGCATGCTGGAGCACCTCTCGGGGATCGTCTCGGCCGCTCTGCAGGTGTCCGGCGGTCCGGTCACGGGCTGCGACCGGCCGACCGAGGCGTCCCTGGCGCACCACGCCAGGATTGTCGACGCCCTGGCCGCGGCCGACGGCGGCGCGGCCGAGGCGGCCATGCGGCAGCTCCTCACCGTGCACCCCGAGGTGGAGCGCGTCGTGCCGGCGCCGCGCGAGCACTGACGGCCCGCCGCGGGAAGCGTGACCGGGGGTGTCGGCCCCCCTTTCCGCCCTCCTCGGCCGGCTCCCCGCCCTCGGTGTCGGACCCCGCAGAACCCCGCTCAGGGGCCGCGGGGTCCGACGGTGCGACACGGACCGGGGTGGATCGCGGCAACCTGGGTACGTACTACGGGTGACCACCTCTGCCCGTGTCTGGCCGTTTTTGAGTGCTTACGCGGTGTGACTCGGGCCACGAAGATTGGGCGTAACGCTTGTGGAAACAACGCGATGACCTAAGAGGTGACAGCCGCGGAGGGAATACGGACGCCGTTCAAGGCGCTGTGCATCTTCCCGGCCCCCCGCCCGCACCGTCGGTCCACCCCCAAGGCCGATGGTCGGCTCCTGTCCGCCGTGGACGGGGCCGGAAGCCGTTTTCCAACGTTCCGAGAGGTTGTTCGTGTCGGCCAGCACATCCCGTACGCTCCCGCCGGAGATCGCCGAGTCCGTCTCTGTCATGGCGCTCATTGAGCGGGGAAAGGCTGAGGGGCAGATCGCCGGCGACGATGTGCGTCGGGCCTTCGAAGCTGACCAGATTCCGGCCACTCAGTGGAAGAACGTACTGCGCAGCCTCAACCAGATCCTCGAGGAAGAGGGTGTGACGCTGATGGTCAGTGCCGCGGAGCCCAAGCGCACACGAAAGAGCGTCGCAGCGAAGAGTCCGGCCAAGCGCACCGCCACCAAGACGGTCGCGGCGAAGACGGTGACCACGAGGAAGGCCACCGCCACCACCGCGGCCGCCCCGGCCGCACCCGCCGTGGACGACCCCGCAGAGGAAGCCGCCCCCGCCAGGAAGGCGGCTGCCAAGAAGGCCGCGCCCGCCAAGAAGGCGGCGGCCGCGAAGAAGACCGTGGCCACCAAGAAGACGGTGGCCGCGAAGAAGACCACCGCCAAGAAGGACGACGCCGAGCTGATCGAGGACGAGGTCCTCGAGGACGCCCCCAAGGGCGGCGACGAGCCCGAGGGCGCCGAGAGCGCCGGCTTCGTGCTCTCCGACGAGGACGAGGACGACGCGCCCGCGCAGCAGGTCGCTGCCGCCGGTGCCACCGCCGACCCGGTCAAGGACTACCTCAAGCAGATCGGCAAGGTCCCGCTGCTCAACGCCGAGCAGGAGGTCGAGCTCGCCAAGCGCATCGAGGCCGGTCTGTTCGCCGAGGACAAGCTGGCCAACGCCGACAAGCTCGCCCCGAAGCTCAAGCGCGAGCTGGAGATCATCGCCGAGGACGGCCGCCGCGCCAAGAACCACCTCCTGGAGGCCAACCTCCGTCTCGTGGTCTCCCTGGCCAAGCGTTACACCGGCCGCGGCATGCTCTTCCTGGACCTCATCCAGGAGGGCAACCTCGGTCTCATCCGCGCGGTCGAGAAGTTCGACTACACCAAGGGCTACAAGTTCTCCACGTACGCCACCTGGTGGATCCGTCAGGCGATCACCCGCGCCATGGCCGACCAGGCCCGCACCATCCGTATCCCGGTGCACATGGTCGAGGTCATCAACAAGCTCGCGCGCGTGCAGCGCCAGATGCTCCAGGACCTGGGCCGCGAGCCCACGCCGGAGGAGCTGGCCAAGGAACTCGACATGACCCCGGAGAAGGTCATCGAGGTCCAGAAGTACGGCCGCGAGCCCATCTCGCTGCACACCCCGCTCGGTGAGGACGGAGACAGCGAGTTCGGTGACCTCATCGAGGACTCCGAGGCCGTCGTCCCGGCCGACGCCGTCAGCTTCACGCTCCTCCAGGAGCAGCTGCACTCGGTCCTCGACACCCTGTCCGAGCGCGAGGCGGGCGTCGTCTCGATGCGCTTCGGTCTCACCGACGGTCAGCCGAAGACCCTCGACGAGATCGGCAAGGTGTACGGCGTGACGCGCGAGCGCATCCGCCAGATCGAGTCCAAGACCATGTCGAAGCTGCGCCACCCGTCGCGTTCGCAGGTGCTGCGCGACTACCTCGACTAGGCCGGATCGCTGGCACGACCCAGGTCGTGTCCGTCCGGCGCCGGAGGCCCGGCTCCCCTCGGGGAGCCGGGCCTCCGGTCCGAGAGGGGATTTTCGGCGTGGGCGCGCGGTCGCGGGGTGTCGCACACTGGATCACTCTGGGTGTTCATCGATCACTTCGGAGTGAGGAGTGTGCATGCGTCGTCGCTTTGTCCGGGCGCTGGCCCGGCCAGTGGCACTGGCGGCCACCGCGGTGGCCATACCGTTGCTGTCCGCCGCCCCCGCGGCCTCCGACGTCGTCCTGGGCGGATATCCCGTCGAGGCCGCCCAGAGCCCGTGGACGGTCGCGCTGTCCAGCCGTGACCGGTTCGGACGTATGAGGTCGGGACAGTTCTGCGGCGGTGTCGTGATGGATCCCACGACGGTGCTCACGGCGGCCCACTGTATGGCCGAGGACGTCCTGGGGGCACCGCCGGACCGGGCCCGCGATCTGAAGGTCATCACGGGCCGTACGGATCTCTACACGGACGAGGGGCGGGAGATCGCCGTCCGGGAGACCTGGGTGAACCCGGCCTACGACAGCGGCACCAACGCCGGGGACTTCGCGGTGCTCACCCTGGCCGAGCCCCTGCCCAGGGCTTCGGCCATCGCCCTGGCCGGACCGGGCGACACGGCATACCGGCCCGGGACGGAGGCCGTGATCACGGGCTGGGGCGACACCACGGGGTTCGGTGCCTATCCCCGTCGACTGCGGGCCTCTCACGTCCATGTGCTGGCCGACGCGCTGTGCGAGCGGGCGTACCCGGGCTCCGCCGACGGCAAGTACCTCTCGACGAGCATGGTGTGCGCCGGGGACGAGCGGGGCGGGCGGGATGCCTGTCAGGGGGACAGCGGCGGGCCGCTGGTCGCACAGGGCCGGCTGATCGGGCTCGTGTCGTGGGGCAGTGGCTGCGGGAGGCCGGAGAGTCCCGGGGTCTACACCCGCGTCTCCGACATCGTCCGGGTGCTCGGCCGGGGCGGGGCTTCGCACGGGGCAAGAGACCCGCACGGGGCAAGAGCCCCACGAGGGGCCGGAAAGACCCCCTGACGACTCCTGAGCCGGTTCTCCTCGCCTCTGTGGGCGGCGCGGCGCCGCCCGGGAAGCGCGTCGGGTGACCAGGAAGCCATGAGAGCGGGCGGCGGCCCCTGTTTCGAGGGGCCGCCGCCCGAGTACCGGCCTGTGCCGATGCTGGCTCGTCGTGGACGCGTCGGATCAGCGCTCTTCGTCGGAGGCGGATGCGGGAACGGTCGTCAGCCGCTCCGTCTCGTCCTGTATTTCAGCGGCGATCTTCTTGAGTTCCGGCTCGAACTTGCGGCCGTGGTGGGCGCAGAAGAGCAGTTCTCCGCCGCTGAGCAGGACCACGCGCACGTACGCCTGGGCGCCGCAGCGGTCGCAGCGGTCAGCGGCCGTCAGCGGGCTCGCGGGGGTCAGAACAGTAGTCACGTCGCCTCTTCTCTAGCTCGACGAGCTGTCGTACCAGGGTCAACATCCAACCAGCCCCAAAACGTTCCCGCTCGTGGCTTCTCCTCGAAAAAAATCTTCGAGGCGGCCGTCTGCTGCCGGTTTGGCGGCGAATGTGCCGTATTGCGTCTCGGTGGTGCTTACGGTTTCGCGCTGTCGGTCATGGTCTCGATCCTCCCCGGCTGGATTGCCGGTTTGTTCATGAGGACGTGCCCGGAGCCTAAATGGTTCATGCCTCGAAGGGAACGTGATATGTACTTCACTCCAACGAGGGATCGAACACGCATGCGACCCTGGACTAGTCTGAGTTCAGACGAGGGTGGCGTGACAACGGCTCTACCAGGCCTCGGTACCCTCTTGGCGGCGAACGAAGCCGTGCCCTTACCCAGAAGGGCCCCACCTGAAATTCAGCGAGGAGCGAACCGCGTGACCGCCGAAACGTCCGTGCCGTCCACTGCGCTGCTGGCAGGAGCAGACCGGGACGGTTCCAACTACACCGCGCGGCACCTGCTCGTCCTCGAGGGCCTCGAGGCCGTGCGGAAGCGCCCGGGCATGTACATCGGATCCACCGACAGCCGTGGTCTGATGCACTGCCTGTGGGAGATCATCGACAACTCCGTGGACGAGGCCCTCGGGGGCTACTGCGACCACATCGAGGTGATCCTCCACGACGACGCCTCGGTCGAGGTGCGCGACAACGGCCGGGGCATCCCCGTCGACGTCGAGCCCAAGACCGGCCTCTCCGGCGTCGAGGTCGTCATGACCAAGCTGCACGCCGGCGGCAAGTTCGGCGGCGGCTCCTACGCCGCCTCCGGCGGTCTGCACGGCGTCGGCGCCTCCGTCGTCAACGCCCTCTCGGCCCGCCTCGACGTGGAGGTGGACCGCAGCGGGCACACGCACGCGATCAGCTTCCGGCGCGGTGTGCCGGGCGCCTTTGGCGCGGACGGCCCCGACGCGAAGTTCGAGGCCCAGGGCGGCCTGCGCAAGACCAAGAAGATCGCCAGGGCCCGCACCGGCACGCGCGTGCGCTACTGGGCCGACCGCCAGATCTTCCTCAAGGACGCCAAGCTCTCCCTGGAGCACCTCCATCAGCGCGCCCGCCAGACCGCGTTTCTGGTGCCCGGCCTGACCATCGTCGTCCGCGACGAGTACGGACTCGGCGAGGGCGGCAGCAAGGGCGAGGAGTCCTTCCGCTTCGACGGCGGCATCAGCGAGTTCTGCGAGTACCTGGCCACGGACAAGGCCGTCTGCGACGTCCTCCGCTTCACCGGGCAGGGCACGTTCAGGGAGACCGTCCCCGTCCTGGACGAGCACGGGCAGATGACCCCCACGCAGGTCACGCGCGAGCTCGAAGTGGATGTCGCGATGCGGTGGGGCACGGGGTACGACACGACCCTGAAGTCCTTCGTGAACATCATCGCCACCCCCAAGGGCGGTACCCATGTCGCGGGCTTCGAGACGGCCGTCACCGGCACCATGAACGAGGTCCTGCGCACCAAGAAGATGCTGCGCGTCGCCGAGGACGACATCGTCAAGGACGACGCCCTGGAGGGCCTGACCGCGGTCGTCACCGTCCGCCTCGCCGAACCCCAGTTCGAGGGTCAGACCAAGGAGGTCCTCGGCACCTCGGCGGCCCGGCGCATCGTGAACACGGTGATCTCCAAGGAGCTCAAGGCGTTCCTGACCTCCACCAAGCGCGACGCGGCGGCCCAGGCCCGCGTCGTCATGGAGAAGGCGGTCGCCGCCGCCCGGACCCGCATCGCGGCCCGTCAGCACAAGGACGCGCAGCGCCGCAAGACGGCCCTGGAATCCTCTTCGCTGCCCGCCAAGCTCGCCGACTGCCGCAGCGACGACGTCGACCGCAGCGAGCTGTTCATCGTCGAGGGAGACTCCGCGCTCGGCACCGCCAAGCTCGCCCGGAACTCCGAGTTCCAGGCGCTGCTGCCGATCCGGGGCAAGATCCTCAACGTCCAGAAGTCGTCCGTGACCGACATGCTCAAGAACGCCGAGTGCGGCGCGATCATCCAGGTCATAGGGGCCGGCTCCGGGCGCACCTTCGACATCGACGCCGCCCGCTACGGCAAGATCATCATGATGACCGACGCCGATGTGGACGGTTCCCACATCCGGACCCTGCTGCTGACGCTGTTCCACCGCTACATGCGGCCCATGGTCGAGGCCGGCCGGGTGTTCGCCGCGGTGCCGCCGCTGCACCGCATCGAACTCGTCCAGCCCAAGCGGGGTCAGGACAAGTACGTGTACACCTACTCGGACCGTGAGCTGCGCGACAAGCTCATGGAGTTCCAGAGCAAGGGTGTCCGGTACAAGGACTCCATCCAGCGCTACAAGGGTCTCGGTGAGATGGACGCCGACCAGCTGGCCGAGACGACGATGGACCCGCGTCACCGCACCCTGCGCCGCATCAACCTCTCCGACCTGGAGGCGGCCGAGCAGGTGTTCGATCTGCTCATGGGTAATGACGTCGCGCCGCGCAAGGAGTTCATCTCCAGCTCGGCGGCGACCCTCGACCGGTCACGCATCGACGCGTAGCCGCCGGGCAGAGCCCGCAGGAAGATCGGCACGACGGGGGTTGGTTCCGCGAGGAATCCGGCCCCCGTCGGCGCATGGGTCCCCGCCGACGCACGGTTTCCCGGCCACGAAGGGTCCGGCGTCGGCTCCGCCGTGCCGCTCGCGCGCCGGTCCCTCCACCCGGGGGTGGAGTTCCACCACCGCGGTAATCAACCCATGATCCACCCTGGCTCCGATCCCCCGGCCTGCGCGAATCCGTAGCGTCGAAGGCGTCGGCAGCGCTCGCCGCCGGCACCCCTTCTCGCTCACGGAGGCCGTGATGTCCGGGCTGATCGACGCACTGGTGATCGTGGCGGTCGCCGCGCTGGTGATCGTGCGCCAGTTCCGTGCGCGCCGCGTCGACACGGACCGGCGCTGGTGGCTCCTCCCGGCGGTCCTGGCCGTCGTGGCCCTGCGCGAGCACCACCTGCTGGACGCCCATCATTTCCTCGCGTCGTCCCTGATCCTCGGTGCGGAACTGCTGGTCAGTCTTGCCGCGGGAGCCGGCTGGGCCTGGACCACCCGCATGTGGGTGGAATCCGGCGGCGCGGTGTGGAGCAAGAGCACCAGAGCCAGCGTGGGCGTCTTGATCCTCGGCATAGGCCTGCGCGTGGGTCTGTTCGCCCTGGGCGCCCTGTTCGGCGTCCGCCAGGACAGCTCGGCCCTGCTGCTGGCGCTGGCGGGCACCCTGCTGGTCCGCTCCGGGATCCTGATCCGGCGCGCGCAGCGTCTGGACCGGAGTCCTGAGTACGGCACGGCGTACGGTGAGCGGACGGTCCGGGCCACGTGGAAGGAGCGCGTGTGACGGAGAACGCCTGGATGCGCTGGCCCTCTCGGGAAGCGCTGAGCCGGCAGGGCACGACGACCCCCCGGCGCCTGCTCGCCTGGGTGGTGCGGCTGCTGCTGCTCGGCATCCTCCTGTGGGGCGCGTTCCACAACAGCCGGGTGCACGGCTGGGTCGCGGTGGCCGGAGCCGCGGGAGTCCTGGTGACCGGCGGGCTGGCCTGGTGTTTCTGGCGGACCACGCTCCAGCACCGGTTCTGGCCGTCGATGGCGCTGATCCTCCTCCTGCTGGGGCTCGCCGTCGCAGCCCAGGCCGTGGGATTCCGGGAACCCGCCCTCGTCGTGTGGTGCGGTTGCTGTATCGCGGTGCTGGAGCGGATGCCGCTGGCGGCGGCGCTGCCCGTCGCCTCGGTCGCGCTCGCCTCGTACGCCGCGGTCAACAACGACGTATGGCTGACCACGGCCGCGACGGTCGGCGGGATGGCTCTCGCCGGGTACACCCTTCGCCTGGACGCAGAAGCCCGTGGCAACGCCCAGCGCCTGCTCGCCCAGGAGCGCGCGGCGCGGCTCGCGGAGGCGGAGTCGGCCGCGCTGGCCGAGCGGGCCCGGATCGCCCGGGAGATCCATGACGTGCTGGCCCACAGCCTCTCGGCGCAACTGGTGCATCTGGAAGCCGCCCGGCTGCTGATCGAGAGAGGCGCGGACCGCGAGCAGATCCTCGAACGGGTGGTGGCGGCCCGTGGGATGGCCCGCGACGGCCTGGACGAGACCCGGCACGCCCTGTCCGCGCTGCGCGGCGATCTGACTCCGCTCGAGGACTTCCTGACCGACCTCGTCGGGTCGGCCGACGGTGCCGGGGTCACCGTTGCGGGTGATCGCAGAGCACTGTCGGCCGAGGCGTCGCAGGCTGTGCGCAGGGTCGCCCAGGAGGCCCTGACCAACGTCCGGAAGCATGCTCCCGGCGCCGAGGTGAGGGTGCGGCTGGAGTACGGACCCCGTGAAGTGATGCTGGACGTGCGGGACTCGGGCGGTTCGCCGGGTGAACTCGCCGGGGCCGGCGGCGGGTACGGTCTGCTGGGGATGCGCGAGCGCGCCGAGCTGTTGGGCGGGTCGCTGGAGGCCGGGCCGGACGAGGAAGGGTTCGTGGTGACGCTGAGGGTGCCGGTATGACGGAGACGGCGGAGCGGAAGCCGGCCAGGGTGGTGGTCGCGGACGATCAGACCGTCGTCCGGGAGGGCATCGTGATGCTGCTCGGGCTGCTGCCCGGAGTCGAGGTGGTGGGGGCCGCCGGCGACGGCGACGAGGCCGTGCGGCTCGTCGCCGAACTCGCCCCGGACGTGGTGCTGATGGATCTGCGGATGCCGCGCTGCGACGGGGTGGAGGCGACCCGGCGGATCCGGGCCGAGCACCCCGGGACGCAGGTCGTGGTGCTCACGACGTACGCGGACGACGAGTCCCTGTTCCCGGCACTGCAGGCGGGGGCGCGGGGATATCTCACCAAGGACGCAGGCGGGGACGAGATCGTGCGGGCCGTGCACAGTGTGCTGTCCGGGGACGCGGGGCTGTCGCCGAGTGTGCAGCGGCGGCTGCTGGAGCGACTCTCGGCACCCGATCCTGAACCGGTCGCCCCCGCCGCTCCGCCGGACGGTCTCACCACACGGGAGACGGAGGTGCTGACGCTGATCGCCGACGGCCTGAGCAACCAGGAGATCGCCCGACGGCTCCAGGTGTCCACGGCGACGGTGAAGACCCACATCAACAACATGTTCACCAAGACGGGGCTCAAGGACCGTGCGCAGGCGGTGCGTTACGCATATGCAAAGGGGCTGGTCCGGCCGCCTACGCGATGAGTGGCCTTTCGTCACCTGATGGGGTGAAGCAGGCGGGGAAGGGGAACCGGGGGTCTACCCGATCTGTCCATCCTTGGGCATGCAGTCAAGTGATGGCCGTGCCCGCGGCGGCGGGGACGGCCCTGAGAGATCCGGCGCGCACCATCACGGCCGGGGCCCGGAGTTCGTCGAGGCGCCGGGCGAGGTGCGCTACGAGGACCCTTGGTACGACGCGCTCGCGTCGGGCTGGGGCGAGCAGGGGGCGACGGCTCCGGCGGGCACCCGCGGGACCGAGGTGCCGGCGGCCCGCCGGGAGCGGGAGGACGGGGCCGTGGCGGCGGCGCAGGTCTATCTCGAGGTGCAGCGCAGTGCCGCCTTCCAGGAAGTACGCAGTCGCTACCGGCGGTTCGTCGGGCCGGCGTGCGCGGGGTTCTTCCTCTGGTACGTGGGCTATGTCGTGACCGCGACGGCCGCGCCGGGGTTCATGGCGAGGCCGGTCGTGGGCGCGGTGAACGTGGCGCTGATCGCGGGGCTCGGTCAGTTCCTCACGACGTTCCTGCTCACCTGGGCGTATGCGCGGCACGCGCGGCTGCGCCGGGATCGCGCGGCGCTCGAACTGCGCTGGGACACACAGGAACTGACGCGCGGGGCGAGGAGTGGAGCGTCGTGACCGGACACCATCAGGCGCTGGCGTTGGCGCTGTTCAGCGCCTTCGTCGCGGTCACCCTGGGGATCACAACCTGGGTGAGCCGCAACCGGCAGGGATCGGAGGAGGAGTTCTACGCGGGAGGGCGGTTGTTCTCCCCGATGGAGAATGGTTTTGCCATCGCGGGCGACTACATGTCGGCCGCCTCCTTCCTCGGTGTCGCGGGTCTCATCGCCCTCTTCGGCTACGACGGGCTGCTCTACGTGGTCGGGTTTCTCGTGGCCTGGCTGGTGGTGCTGTTCCTCGTCGCCGAACTGGTGCGCAACTGCGGGCGGTTCACGCTCGCCGATGTCGTCGCGGCCCGGATGAGCGAGCGGCCGGTGCGGATCGCGGCGGGGACCTCCTCGGTCACCGTGTCCGTGCTCTACCTGGTGGCGCAGATGGTGGGTGCGGGCAGCCTGGTCGCGCTGCTGCTGGGGAACACCGGTGAGGCGGCCCGGGCGTGGGCCGTCATCGGGGTCGGGGCGCTGATGGTGATCTATGTGTCGTTGGGAGGGATGCGGGCCACCACATGGATTCAGATCGTGAAGGCGGTGCTCCTGCTCTGCGGCACGATCGCCCTCACGGTGCTCGTGCTGGTGCGTTTCCACGGGGACTTCGACCGGCTGCTGCTCACGGCGGCCGAGCGCAGTGGTCACGGCGCCGCGTTCCTCGCGCCCGGGCTGAAGTACGGCGGGGACTGGACCGCCCGCCTCGACTTCATCAGCCTCGGTCTGGCGCTGGTGCTGGGCACGGCGGGGCTGCCGCACATCCTGTCGCGTTTCTACACGGTGCCGACCGCGCGGGCCGCCCGGCGGTCCACGGTCTGGGCGATCGGGCTCATCGGCGGCTTCTATCTGATGACGATCGTCCTCGGGTTCGGCGCGGCGGCGATCCTCGGACCGGAGACGGTGCGCGCTTCGAACGTGGCCGGGAACACCGCGGTTCCGCTTCTCGCGCTCGACCTGGGCGGCGGAGCCGACTCGACGGGCGGCACGGTGCTGTTCGCGTTCGTGGCGGCGATCGCGTTCGCGACGATTCTCGCCGTGGTCGCCGGGATCACGCTGGCCTCCTCCGCGTCGGTGGCGCACGATCTGTACGCCTCGCTGCGCCCCCGCGGGGCGAAGGCGCGCAGCGAGGTGGCGGTGGCGCGGATCGCCGCCGTCGGCATCGGGGTGATCGCGATCGCCCTGGGGCTGCTGGCCCGTGATCTCAACGTCGCCTTCCTGGTGGGTCTGGCGTTCGCTGTCGCGGCGTCCGCGAACCTTCCGGTGCTGCTGTACTCCCTGTTCTGGCGCGGCTTCACCACGCGGGGCGCGGTGTGGGCGGTGTACGGCGGACTGGTGCCGGCGCTGGCGCTGGTGGTGCTGTCGCCGGTGGTGTCGGGCAGCCCCGAGTCGCTCTTCCCCGGTGTGGACTTCCAGTACTTCCCGCTCCAGAACCCCGGCGTGGTCTCGATCCCCCTGGGCTTTCTCGCGGGCTGGCTCGGCACGGTCACCTCGGCCGAGACCCCGGACGAGGCCAAGCACGCGGAGACCGAGGTGCGGTCGCTGACGGGGGCGGGCGCCGTCTGACCGGGGCGCGGCGGCTAGGGCGCCACCCACGCGTACCGGTGTTCCGGGCGGCCGGTGTCGCCGTACTTGAGGGAGAGGCGCAGCCGGCCGGCCTGTTCCAGATGGCGGAGGTAGCGCTGGGCGGTGGAGCGGCTCAGGCCGGTCTCGGCGGCCACCTCGTGGGCCGACAGCGGGTGGTCGGCGCGGTGCAGGACGGTGCAGATCAGGTCCGTGGTCGGTTCCGAGTGGCCGGTCGGCAGGCCGGGGGAGGACGGGACCGGGGTGGTGCGCAGGGCGCTGAAGATCCGGTCGACCTGCTCCTGGCCGGCGACACCCCGGCCGCCGACCCGGTCCACCGTGCGGCGCAGCGCGGCGTAGGAGTCGAGCCGGGTGCGCAGCGCGGCGAAGGTGAACGGTTTCACCAGGTAGTGCAGGGCCCCCAGGCGCATGGCGGTCTGCACGGTCGTGACGTCACCCGCTGCCGTGATCATGATGACGTCGGTGCCATGGCCCTGCTCCCGCATCCGGTGCACCAGCTCCAGGCCCGTCCCGTCGGGGAGGTAGTGGTCCAGCAGGACCAGGTCGATGCTTCCGCGCTGCACGGTGGCCAGCGCCTGGGCGGCACTGTGCGCGCGGGCGGCCACCCGGAAGCCGGGAACCTTCCCCACGTACTTGGCGTTTATCTCGGCGACGCGGAAGTCGTCGTCCACGACCAGGACGTCAATCATCGGGCCTCTTTCCCTCAAGGCCTGCTGGGCGTTAAGCCCATGTTTCGGCTCCGCTGTTGTAGCGCGCGCAAAAAGAGCACAACAGCCTCTTGCAAGCAAAAGAAGCGCATGCGCCCACAAGGCTGATGCCGTGTCCCGGCTCACATCTACCGTCCCCGGCCATGAGCGCACACACCAGCCCCGCCATCGAGCTGCGGGGCGCGAGCAAGGTCTTCAGGACCCCCTCGGGAGGCCTGCACACGGCCGTCCGGGACCTCGACCTCACCGTCGGGCGCGGTGAGTTCGTGGCCGTCGTCGGCCCCACCGGCTGCGGTAAGTCGACCACGTTGACCCTGGTCAGCGGCCTGGAGGAGCCGACCCGGGGCGAGGTCCTCGTCGCCGGGCAGCCGGTGCGCGGGGTCGGCGACAAGGTCGGCTTCGTCTTCCAGCAGGACGCCACCTTCCCCTGGCGCACGGTCCTGTCCAATGTCATGGCGGGCCCTCGCTTCCGCGGCGTTCCCAAGGCGGAGGCGAGGGACAAGGCCCGCGAATGGCTGGCCCGGGTCGGGCTCGCCGCTTTCGAGGACCGCTACCCGCACCAGCTCTCCGGCGGTCAGCGCAAGCGCGTCGCCCTCGCCGCCACCTTCGTCAACGACCCCGAGATCCTGCTCATGGACGAGCCGTTCTCGGCACTCGACGTGCAGACGAGGGCGCTGATGTCGGACGAGCTCCTGGAGCTGTGGGAGGGCACGGGCGCCTCGGTCGTCTTCGTCACCCACGACCTGGAGGAGTCCATCGCGCTGGCCGACAAGGTCGTGGTCATGACCGCGGGGCCGGCCACCGTGAAGCAGGTCTTCGACATCGACCTGCCGCGCCCTCGCAAGGTCGAGAAGGTGCGTCTGGAGCCGCGGTTCATCGAGATCTACCGCGAGATCTGGGAGTCCCTCGGTGAAGAGGTCCGCATCACCCGCGAAAGAGGTGCCGCCCATGTCGCCTGACGTCCTCAGTACCCCCGTCGCGGACACGGTCAAGGCGCCGGATCGCGCCCACTCGCGCGCGCGGGCCGCCCGCCGACGCAAGATCGTCGTCGGAGCCTCCCGGGTCCTGCTCCTGGTGCTCGTCCTCGCCCTGTGGGAGGCGCTCTCCCGGGCCAAGGCCATCGATCCGTTCAACTTCTCGATGCCCTCCAAGATCTGGGACCAGATCTGGACCTGGATCACCCATGGGACCGCGCTCGGCTCCCTCGGCGAACAGATCTGGTACACGCTCTACGAGGCACTGCTCGGCTGGGTCATCGGTGTGATCGCCGGTGTCGTGTGCGGTATCGCGCTGGGGCGGATCACCTTCCTCGCCGATGTCCTTGGTCCATACATCAAGGTGCTCAACTCGATCCCCCGTATCGTCCTTGCGCCGATCTTCGTCATCTGGTTCGGACTCGGCCCCGCCTCCAAGGTCGCCTCGGCCGTCGTCCTGGTGTTCTTCCCCGTCTTCTTCAACGCCTTCCAGGGCGCCCGCGAGGTCGACCGCAACCTGGTCGCCAACGCCCGCATCCTCGGGGCGAGCGACCGCAGGGTGACGCTTCAGGTCGTCATCCCCTCCGCCACCTCCTGGATCTTCACCAGCCTCCACGTGAGCTTCGGCTTCGCCCTCATCGGCGCGATCGTCGGCGAGTACATCGGCGCCACCAAGGGCATCGGCCTGCTCGTCGCGCAGTCCCAGGGCACGTTCAACGCGGCCGGTGTGTACGCGGCGATGGTCATCCTCGCCGTCGTGGCACTCGTCGCCGAGGGACTGCTCACCTTCGCCGAACGGCGCATCTTCCGCTGGAAGCCGTCGGGCTCCGACAGCTGAGGCCCGCCGAGCGCGCCTCGGTCGCTCCGTCAGCCGCCCGCGAACGGTCCTCGCCGATCCCGGCCGCCCCACCCCGCACCACCACCCCTCTCACAAGGACGTGAACCCGCCATGCGCTTCTCCGCCAGACACGCCGCCCTGGCCGCCGCCGGCCTGCTCGCCCTCTCCTCCCTCACCGCCTGTGCCAACGACGCGGCGAGCACCGCCTCCACCGGCTCCGGCGGGGACGGCAAGGGGACGAAGGTCAAGATCATGGTCGGTGGCCTGGACAAGGTCATCTATCTGCCCGCGATGCTCACCCAGCGCCTCGGCTACTTCGACGCCGAGGGCCTCGATGTCGAGCTGCTGAGCGAGCCGGCCGGTGTGCAGGCCGAGACCGCGCTCGTCTCCGGCCAGGTCCAGGGCGCCGTCGGCTTCTACGACCACACGCTCGACCTCCAGGTGAAGGGCAAGGCCGTCGAGTCCGTCGTGCAGTTCTCGCAGGCGCCCGGCGAGGTGGAGATCGTCTCCACCAAGGCGGAGGACAAGATCACCTCGCCCGAGGACTTCAAGGGCAAGAAGCTCGGTGTGACCGGCCTCGGCTCCTCGACCGACTTCCTCACCAAGTACCTCGCCGTCAAGAACGGCGTGAAGGTCAGCGAGTTCACCCCGGTCGCGGTGGGCGCCGGTCCCACGTTCATCTCGGCGCTGGAGCAGGGCGCCATCGACGCGGGCATGACGACCGACCCGACCGTGGCGAACATCCTGGACAAGAAGGCCGGCAAGGTCCTCATCGACATGAGGACGCCGCAGGGATCCATGGAGGCGCTGGGCGGGCCGTACCCCTCGTCAAGCCTGTACATGCAGACCGACTGGGTCAACAGCCACAAGGACACCGTCCAGAAGTTGGCCAATGCATTCGTCAAGACGCTCAAGTGGATGTCCACCCACAGCGCCAGCGAGATCGCCGACAAGATGCCGGCCGACTACTCGCAGGGCAACAAGACGCTGTACGCGGTGGCCATCAAGAGCACGCTGCCGATGTTCACCAAGGACGGCGTGATGCCCGAGCAGGGACCCGAGACCGTGGAGAAGGTCCTCAAGGCGTTCAACCCCGCCATCCAGAACGCCGACGTCGACCTGAGCAAGACCTACACCACGGAGTTCGTCGAGAAGGCGGCCGGCTGACGGCCCCGCCCCGCCGTGCCCTCAGGCGCGGGTCGCCCACACGTAACGGTGTTCCGGGCGGCCCGCGTCGCCGTATTTCAGGGTCAGCCGGGCCCGCCCCGTGCGTTCCAGGAGCTTCAGATAGCGCTGGGCGGTCTGGCGGCTCACCCCGGTCCGTTCGGCGATCTCCTGGGCCGACAGCGGCCCCTCGGCGTTCATCAGGGACTGACGGACCAGCTCGGCCGTGGTGGGGGAGTGCCCCTTGGGCAGCCCGGGCTCCGAGGGGGCGGACAGCGCGCCGAAGATACGGTCCACGTCCGCCTGTTCGGCCTCGCCGCCGCCGTCGAGCGTGCGACGAAGGTCGGCGTACGCCTCCAGCTTGGCGCGCAGGCCCGCGAAGTTGAACGGCTTCACCAGGTACTGCAGCGCGCCGTGGCGCATCGCCGCCTGCACGGTCGAGACGTCCCGTGCCGCCGTCACCATGATCACATCGGTCTGGTGACCGCGTCGCCGCATCTCCTGGACGACCTCCAGGCCCGTCTCGTCGGGCAGGTAGTGGTCGAGCAGGACCAGGTCGAGGCGCGGATGCTGCTCCAGCTGGCGCAGCGCCTCGGCCGCGCTGTGGGCCTCGCCGGCGACGTGGAAGCCGGGCACCTTCTCGACATAGGCCGCGTTGACCTGGGCGACCCTGGTGTCGTCGTCCACGACCAGGACCTCGATCATCGCGCCTCCTCCTCGACCGTGCCGTTCACCGATGCGGTCAACGCGGGTTCCAGGTCCGGTCCGGCCAGCGCCTCGGGAAGGACGACGGTGAACTCGGCGCCACCGCCGACCGCCTCGCCGACCGCGGCGCTGCCGCCCTGCCGCTCCGCGAGCCTGCGCACCAGCGAGAGTCCGATGCCGCGCTTGCCGTGCGCGGGCGGCTTCTTCGTGGACCAGCCCTCGGTGAAGACCAGCTCGCGCTGCTCGGCGGGGATGCCGGGGCCGGTGTCCCGTATGCGCAGGACGGCGGTACGGCCCTCCGCGCGCAGCTCGACCTCCACGCGCGCGTGCGGAGTGCCGGCGACGGCGTCGAGCGCGTTGTCCACGAGGTTGCCGACGACCGTGACCAGCCCGCGCGGGTCGACGAGCCGGTCCGGCAGCCGGGTGCCGTCGGACACCCACAGGGCCACCCCGCGCTCGGCCGCGACGGTCGCCTTGCCGACCAGCAGCGCGGCGAGCAACGGGTCCTCGATCTTCTCGGTCACCTGCTCCGACGTGACGCGGTGGTCCCCGACCACCTCCCCGACGAAGTCCACGGCGTCGTCGTACATCTCCAGTTCGAGCAGACCGAGAAGGGTGTGCATCCGGTTGGCGTGCTCGTGGTCCTGGGCGCGCAGCGCGTCGATCAGCCCGCGCGTGGAGTCGAGCTCACGGCCGAGCTGCTCCAGTTCGGTGCGGTCGCGCAGGGTGGCCACGGCACCGCCGTCGTCGGTGGGCATCCGGTTGACGACCAGGACGCGCTGTCCGCGTACGGCGATCAGGTCGGTGCCGGTCACCCGGCCGGCCAGGACGTCGGCCGTACGTCCCTCGCCGAGCGCCTCGTCGGGGGAGCGGCCCACCTCCTCGTCGCCGATGCCCAGGAGCCGCTGCGCCTCGTCGTTGAGGAGCCGGACCCGGCCGCTCCGGTCCAGCGCGACGACGCCCTCGCGGATGCCGTGCAGCATCGCCTCACGCTCCGCGAGCAGGGCCGAGATATCGGAGAAGGCCAGATCACGGGTCTGCCGCTGGACCCTTCGGGAGATCAGCCAGGCGGCCAGCGCGCCCACGGCGAGCGCACCGCCGGCGTAGGCGAACAGGCCCGGGATCGCATGGATCAGTCGGGCGCGCACGCTGTCGTACTCGATACCGACCGAGACCGCCCCGACGATGTCGCCGGCGCTGTCGCGCAGGGGCACCTTGCCGCGGGCCGAGCGGCCCAGGGTGCCGCTGTCGATCTCCATCACGTCCTGGCCGGCCAGTGCCTTCTTCGGATCCGTCGAGACATGGCCGCCCACCTCGTCGGGGTCGGTGTGCGACCAGCGGGTGCCGTTCAGGTCCATGACGACGACGTACTCGGCGCCGCTGGCCTTGCGGATCCGTTCCGCCTCGCGCTGCACCGGGCCGTCGACCGTGGGCGGGGTCCGTCGCAGGTCCTCGGCGATCTGGGGGACCGCCGCCGTGGTCTGCGCGATGGCGAGGGCGCGGCGCATCGCCTGGTCGTCCAGCTGATTGCTGAGCGGGGCGAGGAACAGGCCGGTCGCGAGCACCACGACTCCCGCGGCGATCGCCAGCTGCATCAGCAGCACCTGCGAGAAGACGCGCCGGGGCATGCCGAGGCGCAGGCGACGGGCGGGGGGAGAGGGGCTCATACCCAAGACGGTACGTGGGCGGGGCGGTGCAGCCGTAGGGGTGTGTGGTGTGGATCTCTTGACCGGCTCTTGGCCGGCTCAAGAGGAAACGGTTCGGCCGGGCCCCGCGAGGCCTGCGATCAACCCGGGATCAACCCGGGACCACCTGTGGACGCGGCCGCGTCAGCCGACCCCCGCCACCGCCAGTTCGCGCACCGCCACGACGTCCAGCCGCGCGGGTGAACCGAGGACCGACGCCCCGCAGCTCTCCGCGCGGGGCGGCTCGGACGCGCCCTGGGCCACCACGACCCGCCAGTGGCGCCCGTCGGTGTGGGCGACGGTCACCTCCCAGCGCGGTGCCCCGCCGGTGGTGAGGACGATGCCGAGCGCCTCGGCGCGGTCCTCGCCGGTCGCCCGGCGCACGGCCAGCTCCGCCGCCTGTCCGGGCCGTTCCCAGGCGGAACGCCCGCGGCAGCCGTCCACGACGACCCGCCCCTCCTGGACGCCGTGCAGGACCTCTTTGACGGTGTGGGCCTCGGCGCGGCCGTACACGTAGCCCTGCGGCAGGACGAGGACCGTCGGGGAGAACCGATGACCGCCCAGATGAGTGACCTCCCACACGCCCTGGACACCCGAGGCGGCCAGCTCGGCCGCGAGCGGGCGGCCCAGCAGGGCGCAGCAGCGGTCGCGCTTGCCGTTGGTGCAGACGAGGGCGAGCGGATCACCGGTGTGCGGGCCGCCGCGCAGCGCCGTGTCGAAGCCGCGGTGCTCGCCCCGGCCCAGCGCGGCGAAGTCGAGGTCGAGCAGCCGCGCGGGGTCGGTGGTCGTGGCGGTGTGCAGCCAGGCGTTCCCCGGTGCGGTGTGGGCCGCGTACACATGCCGTACGGGCGGTGGCATACCGGGGTCGGCGTGCCGGCCCGGGCGGCGGATGAGCGCGATCCGCACACCCGTGTCCTTCGCGGCCGCTTCCAGGGCTCGGCCGAGTACGGGGTCCAGGTGGCTCG
The DNA here is from genome assembly GCF_040630405.1 of Streptomyces sp. NPDC005811. Classification (NCBI taxonomy): domain Bacteria; kingdom Bacillati; phylum Actinomycetota; class Actinomycetes; order Kitasatosporales; family Streptomycetaceae; genus Streptomyces; species Streptomyces sp. NPDC005811. Next base: position 99,522 of record NZ_JBEXXK010000013.1, on the reverse strand, counting down.
AGGTGAGCGCCTTGGCACCCCACGGACCGGCCTGCTCCAGCAGGAGCCAGGTCGAGGCGGTGGCCGCGGTTCCGGGCATGGGCTCGCCGAGGTTCCGCGAGTCGGTCGCGCACGTACTCACAGAGGTGAGCCTAACCTGACTTGGCGCGCCGCACCTCCCGCAGTGCCTGTGGATCGCTGTGGAGTCCTCGGGGCGGGGCTGTGCGGGCGGCCCCGCCCCGAGGCGGGCGGGGCCATGCGGACACGGCTCAGGGGAGGTGCTGGGGCGGTTTCGGTCCCACGTACTGCCCGCTGGGGCGCATCCGCAAGGGCCGTTCGCCGTACTCCTCCAGGGCGTGGGCGATCCAGCCCGCCGTCCGGGCCACCGCGAAGATCGTCTCGCCCGCCGCGGGCTCCATGCCGAAGGAGGCGGTCAGGACGCCGAGCGCGAGGTCGACGTTGGCGTGCAACGGTGTGTGGCGGGCGGTCGTCGTCACGATGTCGCGGGCCGCGGCGAGGGCGGGAGCCGCGTCCGGAATCTCCTCCAGGAGGGCGAACAGGGCACGCGCGCGTGGGTCCTCGCCGGGGTAGAGCCGGTGGCCCAGACCGGGGATGCGGCGGCCGGCCCGCAGCTCCTGGGCGATCACCGGTCCCGCGTCGCCCAGCTCCAGGACCTCCTCCAGCAGCCGGTGCGCGAGCCCGCTCGCGGCGCCGTGCAGAGGCCCCTCGATGACGCCGAGACCGGCCGAGACCGCGGCGTAGGGGTGTGCGCGGGCCGAGGCGGCGACCCGCACCGCGAGCGTCGAGGCCGCCAGGTCGTGGTCGACGAGCAGCCCGAGGGCGGTGTCCAGGACGCGCAGCTTCGCCTCGTCGACGCGCCGCCCGGACAGCCGTGCCCACAGGCGCCGGGCCAGGGAGCCCTCGTCGCGGTGGGTGGGCCGTACGGGCGGGAGAGCGGTGACCAGGGTGGGGATCAGGAGGCGCGCGGTGCCGAGCACGGCCTCCTCGGTCAGGTCGAACCGCAGCGGATCGGCGACCGCCGCGGCGACGGCCGCCACCCGCAACCGGTCGGTGGGGCCGCTGTGTCCGGGCAGCGCGTCGACCGCGCGGCGGGCGGCCTCGACGGAGGCGGCAGGGGCGGTGAAGGAGGTGCCGGTCTGCAGGCGGCCCGTCCACAGCCACTCCGCGACCTCTTCGTACGGGTGCCGCGCGGCCAGCTCGGTCGCGTCGACACCGCGGTAGTAGTACCGGTCCTTGTCGATGAACGTGAGCCGGGTCCGCACGGACAGTTCGCCGCTCGTCCCCGGACTCCCGTCGCCCTGCCGCCTGTTGCGCCGCGCGAGCGCCTCGACCTCCTGGGCGTCGAAGGTGCTGCCCCGGCCGCCGGGCGTGCGTCTGCTGCTGAGCTGACCGCGGCTCACGTACGCGTACACGGTCTCGGGTTTCACGCCGAGCAGGTCGGCGGCCTCCCTGGTGCTCAGCCGTCGGTCCGGGTGGCCGGGGGCGGGTTCGTGATCGCGCATGGGGGTCACCGTATCCGCAGAGGACTTGCATTGATTCAATCAATATTGACAGAGATTTCGTCAATCATGGACAGTCGAATCAAGTTGAATCAAGTCGATTCCCCTGGCCTGGAGGGAAGTCATGACCGCCACACCCACGTACACACCCACACCCACACCCGCACGCCTCGACGCACCACGCGGTCTCGCCGGTGTCGTCGTCGCCGACACCGAGGTCGGTGACGTCCGGGGGCGCGAGGGCTTCTACCACTACCGCCAGTACTCGGCCGTCGACCTGGCACAGGCCCGCCCCTTCGAGGACGTATGGCACCTGCTCGTCCACGGCGAGCTGCCGGACGCGGAACGCAGCGCCGCCTTCGCCGCCGAGACCGCCGCCCTGCGACGGCTCCCCCGGACGGTGGCGGCGGCGCTGCCCGCCGCGGCCGCGGCCGCGGGGGCGAACCCCCTCGCCGGGATGCGGACGGCCCTGTCGCTGCTGGGCGCGGAGAAGGACTTCCGGCCCGTGTACGACATCGACGCGGACCGGCGCCGCGCGGACACCGTCGTCGCGGCCGCGGCCGTGCCGACCCTGCTCACCGCCCTGTACCGGCTGGGGAAGGGGCTCGACCCCGTCGAGCCGCGCGAGGATCTGTCGTACGCGGCGAACTACCTCTACATGCTGACCGGGACGGAGGCCGAAGCGGAGCGGGTCCGGGCGGTCGAGCAGTATCTGATCTCCACCATTGATCACGGCTTCAATGCGTCGACGTTCACGGCCCGGGTGATCGCCTCGACCGGGGCCGACGTGGCCGCGTGCCTGGTGGGGGCGGTGGGTGCGCTGTCGGGGCCGCTGCACGGGGGTGCGCCCAGCCGGGCCCTGGACACCCTGGACGCGATCGGCACGCCCGACCGGATCGACCCCTGGATCCGGGAGCGGGTCCTCGCCGGTGAGCGCATCATGGGCTTCGGTCACGCCGTGTACCGCACGGAGGACCCGCGCTCGCGCCTGCTCCGGGAGACGGCGCTGCGGTTCGGCGGGGCGCGGGTCGCGTTCGCGGTGGAGGTGGAACGGCGTGTGGAGGCGATCCTCGCCGAACTGAAGCCGGGCCGTGAGCTGCACACCAACGTGGAGTTCTACGCCGGCGTGGTCATGGAGCTGTGCGGGCTGCCCCGCGAGATGTTCACGCCCACGTTCGCCGCGGCGCGGGTGGTGGGCTGGAGCGCCAACATTCTGGAGCAGGCCGAGGACGCGAAGATCATCCGTCCCGTGGCACGGTACGTGGGGCCGGGGGCGCCGGTGGCGGTGCCGGAGGCCGCCTGAAGGGCGGGCTTGGACGCCTGCGCCGGGGAGAGGGCGTGACCGCGGACAGATCGCGTCGGTGGGGGCGCGCACGGCGCACGACAGGCGCACGCGCCGTGGGCCCGGTGTCGCGCACGGTGTACCGGGCCCGTTGCGGGGGAGTTCGACGGCTCTCCCCGGAGCCGTGTCACGCGTCCGGGATGTCGGCCTTCGCGCGGATGAGCGTCTCGCGCGTGATGACGACGATGCGTTCGTAGTCGGCGCGGGAGGCGTCGGACGGGAGGTCGGGGTCCAGCGAATCCGTGGCGTCCGTGCCGATCACGGCGAAGTTCCCGTCGGCCAACTCGAAGATGTCGGGGCAGTTGCCCCCTCCCGTGCTCCCCCGCTCGGCTGGGGCCGCACCGATCCGACGGATGATCTGACTCACTGTTGCTTCCCTTGGTCCATTGGCTTGCGCACGACGACTGCTCGATGCAAGGCGGACCCTGTGGGGTGCACTCGTCATCCGGCGGCGTAGGCGACGATGGTGTGGGGTCCTCTACGCGATCAAGCGCGAGTCAACTCCCTGACGTCCCCATCAACTGCGCACTTGACCGGTTCGTTATGGGCCGTCGGCGTGAACCTCGTGGCGCGCGCCGTCTACTCGGCCGGTGGCTCGCCCACCACCCACCACTCGTCCACGTCGGCCTCTTCGAGCTGACGCAGCAGCTCGTCGACCATGCGCCCCAGGTCGGCCTCGGTCGAATCGGCGGGGAGGGTCGCCCGCTGGCCCTGGGTGGCGTACCAGTACTCCCGGACGACGGGGTTCTGGAGCAGTCCGCGCATCCGGCCGTGGAACTCCTCGCGGGTCAGATTGCCGATGCGGTAGTAGAACAGCAGGTTCGTGTACAGGGCGTTGGCGAAGAGGTACTGCCGTCGCTTCTGGGGTGACGCCGGCACCTCGAAGATGTCCAGCACTTCGGCCAGCTCGGGGCTGTCGATCGCCTTGCTCAGCAGTTCCCAGTGCAGCCGCTGCTGATGGGCGAGGTTCGTGTCGGGCGGTGCCGCGACCGCCTGCTCCAGGCGCTCGAGTCGGGTGCGCAGCGCGTTGAGGGTGTTCCGCTGGACGGTCAGTGTTGCGAGGGCCCCGGCCGCGATGCCGAGGCCCGCCGCAGCGACGGGAGCGAGTCCCCGGGTCCGAGACTTCCGTGTGGCCATGTCAACCCCCGATTCGGGCGGCCGTGCGCCGGTCGTCGGGGTGCGGGTGGAGTGACGGGGACCGGCGAGCGGTGGGCGGCGCTTGCCGTCTCCCAGGGTGCCGAGCCGCTCTGATCGGCGGGGGAGGCGGAGGGGAGGCGCACGGAGGGAAGCGAGGGTCGCACGCCAGGGCGCCTTGCCAGACGTCTGCCCCGCAAGTGCTGCTAACAATCGTTCACTTCGGGGGGATTCGGTGGACTCGTATCCTGGGGCGCGTTCCATCGTCGTACGCGCTCCGCGGCCGTGAGCCGGAGTGCGCGCAGGTGTCAGAGAGGTCGCACGGTGACGCAGAGCCGCAGTCCGCAGCAGATCCCGGTCGTCGTACTCGCCGGATTCCTCGGCTCCGGCAAGACGACCCTGCTGAACCATCTCCTGCACCGCAGCGGCGGCAGCCGCATCGGGGCGATCGTCAACGACTTCGGGGCGATCGAGATCGACGCCATGGCCGTGGCCGGCGCGCTCGGCGACTCCACCGTCTCCCTCGGCAACGGCTGTCTGTGCTGTGCCGTCGACGCGAGTGAACTCGACGTCTATCTGGAGCGGCTCGCCCACCCCGGCACCGGCATCGACGTCATCGTCATCGAGGCCAGCGGTCTCGCCGAACCCGAGGAACTGGTGCGGATGGTGCTCGCCAGTGAGCACCCGGGGATCGTGTACGGAGGTCTCGTCGAGGTCGTCGACGCCGCCGAGTTCGACGACACCCGCACCAGGCACCCCGGGATCGACCGGCATCTCGCCCTCGCCGACCTGGTCGTCGTCAACAAGATCGACCGCGCTCCGCAGGCCGGGCGCGTCCTGGACCTCGTCCGCTCGCTCACCGACCGCGCGGCCGTCGTCCCGGCGACGTACGGCCGGGTCGACCCGGAGTTCCTCTTCGACTGCCGGCCCGGCGAGGAACGCATCGGGCAGCTGTCCTTCGACGACCTGCACGAGCACGCCGACGAAGGCCACGACCACCACGGCGGGCATCTGCACGCCGCCTACGACAGCGTCTCCTTCGTCTCCGAAGTCCCCCTCGACCCCCGCCGGTTGATGGCCTTCCTCGACAGCAGGCCCGAGGGGCTCTACCGGATCAAGGGGTACGTCGACTTCGGCCCGCACGACGTCCTGAACCGCTACGCCGTGCACGCCGTCGGCCGCTTCCTGCGCTTCTACCCGGAGCGCCGGAGCGCCGCCGGGGACCGCCTCACCCAGCTCGTCCTCATCGGTACCGGCATCGACGCCGAGGCCCTCGGCAAGGAGCTCCAGGCGTGCAGGAGCGACGCCCCGCACGCCGACGAGCACGGCATGTGGGGCGTCCTGCGCTACGTACAGGACCCGGACGGCACATCCGATCCCGGGGAACCGGTCTAGACCGGGCCCGCCACCACGCCCACCGTCTTCGGCAGGGAGACGCCCGAGCCGTCGCGGCGCGGGTCCATCTCGGGCAGTTCGGCCGGCAGGCCGTTCTTCTGGGCGGCCTTCGCCGGGACCGGGCCCGCCCAGGCGAAGGCCAGGCAGTCCTCGCCCTTCAGGAACCGCTGGCAGCGCACACCGCCGGTGGCACGGCCCTTGCGCGGGTACTGGTCGAACGGGGTCAGCTTGGCCGTCGTCTGGACGGAGTCGTCCAGCGTGCCGCGTGAGCCGGCGACCGTGAAGACCACCGCGTCCACCGACGGGTCCACCGCGGTGAACGAGATCACCTTCACGCCCTCGGCGAGCTTGATGCCCGCCATGCCGCCCGCCGGACGGCCCTGCGGACGCACCTGAGCGGCCTGGTAGCGCAGCAGCTGGGCGTCGTCGGTGATGAAGACCAGGTCCTCCTCGCCGGTGCGCAGCTCGATCGCGCCGACGATCCGGTCACCCTCCTTGAGGGTGATGACCTCGAGCTCCTCCTTGTTGGTCGGGTAGTCGGGGACCACCCGCTTGACCACGCCCTGCTCGGTGCCGAGCGCCAGACCGGGGGAGGACTCGTCGAGCGTGATGAGGCAGACCAGCGTCTCGTCGCCCTCCAGGGCGACGAACTCCGTCAGCTGGGCACCCCCCGCGAGGTTCGGTGCCGACGCCGTGTCCGGCAGCTGAGGCAGGTCGACGACGTTGATCCGCAGCAGCCGGCCCGCCGAGGTGACCGCGCCGATCTCCCCGCGCGCGGTGGCCGGTACCGCCGAGACGATCACGTCGTGCTTGGCGCGCCTGCCGTCGTCCTCACCGGTGAAGGGTTCGCCGCTCGCCGTGCGGGCCAGCAGACCCGTGGACGAGAGCAGGACCCGGCACGGGTCGTCCGCGACCTGCAGCGGCACGGCGGCGGCCGGGGTGCCGGACGACTCCAGCAGCACCGTACGCCGCTCGGTGCCGAACTTCTTGGCCACCGCGGCCAGTTCGGACGAGACCAGCTTGCGCAGCTCCGCGTCCGAGTCCAGGATCCGGGTCAGCTCCGCGATCTCCGCGTTGAGCCGCTCCTTCTCCGCCTCCAGCTCGATCCGGTCGAACTTGGTGAGACGGCGCAGCGGCGTGTCGAGGATGTACTGGGTCTGGATCTCCGACAGCGAGAAGCGCTCCATCAGGCGCTCCTTGGCCTGCGCGCTGTTCTCGCTGGAGCGGATCAGCCGGATGACCTCGTCGATGTCGACGAGCGCCGTCAGCAGGCCCTCCACCAGGTGCAGCCGGTCGCGGCGCCTGCCGCGGCGGTACTCGCTGCGCCGGCGGACCACGTCGAAGCGGTGGTCGAGGTAGACCTCCAGGAGCTCCTTGAGGCCCAGCGTCAGCGGCTGGCCGTCCACCAGCGCCACGTTGTTGATGCCGAAGGACTCCTCCATCGGCGTCAGCTTGTAGAGCTGCTCCAGGACGGCCTCCGGCACGAAGCCGTTCTTGATCTCGATGACCAGGCGCAGGCCGTGCTGACGGTCGGTGAGGTCCTTGACGTCGGCGATGCCCTGGATCTTCTTCGAACCGACCAGGTCCTTGATCTTGGCGATGACCTTCTCGGGGCCGACCGTGAACGGAAGCTCCGTGACGACCAGGCCCTTGCGGCGGGCCGTCACCGTCTCCACCGCGACCGTGGCGCGGATCTTGAAGGTGCCGCGGCCGGTCTCGTAGGCGTCGCGGACGCCGGACAGGCCGACGATCCGGCCGCCCGTGGGAAGGTCCGGCCCCGGGACGAACTTCATCAGGGTGTCCAGATCCGCGTTGGGGTAGCGGATCAGGTGCCGGGCCGCCGCGACGACCTCGCCCAGGTTGTGCGGCGGCATGTTCGTGGCCATGCCGACCGCGATCCCGGACGCGCCGTTGACCAGCAGGTTCGGGAAGGCGGCGGGCAGCGCCACCGGCTCCTGCTCCTGGCCGTCGTAGTTCGGCGCGAAGTCGACGGTGTCCTCGTCGATCGACTCCGTCATCAGGCTCGTCGCCTCGGCCTGACGGCACTCGGTGTACCGCATGGCGGCCGGCGGGTCGTCGTTGCCCAGGGAGCCGAAGTTGCCGTGGCCGTCGACCAGCGGCACGCGCATGGAGAACGGCTGCGCCATGCGCACCAGCGCGTCGTAGATCGACGCGTCGCCGTGCGGGTGCAGCTTGCCCATGACCTCGCCGACGACGCGCGCGCACTTCACATAGCCGCGGTCGGGGCGCAGGCCCATCTCGTTCATCTGGTAGACGATGCGACGGTGGACCGGCTTGAGTCCGTCGCGGGCGTCGGGCAGGGCGCGGGAGTAGATGACCGAGTACGCGTACTCGAGGAAGGAGCCCTGCATCTCGTCGACGACGTCGATGTCGAGGATCCGCTCCTCGTACGAGTCGTCGGGCGGCGGGGTCTTCGTGCTGCGGCGGGCCATCGCTGCCGGCTCCTTGCTGAGGCGTGTGACGGATGCTGACGCGGTCCATTGTGGACCGTGGCACTGACAAGACGGGCCCAGGACCCCGGCCCTCTCATGATTGCCCGCAGGGTACGTCATGTCCGATCCGGTGCGACGTCCCGGATTCTCGCTCTCGGCGTACCGCCCCCGGGAACTTCGCCGACCCACCGCGCGCTTGCATACAGTGACAGGACCGGCAGGAAACACGCGGTTCGCACGACCGCGTCCGCGATCGGAAGGGACGTACATGCCCATGGGTCACACGGCCACAGACCAGGCAGGCACCGGGGGCCTGACAGCGACCGAGCACCGCCTGGCCAACGGCCTTCGCGTGGTGCTCTCCGAGGACCACCTGACCCCCGTCGCGGCGGTGTGTCTCTGGTACGACGTCGGCTCCCGCCACGAAGTCAAGGGCCGCACCGGTCTGGCTCACCTTTTCGAGCACCTCATGTTCCAGGGCTCCGCCCAGGTCAAGGGCAACGGCCACTTCGAACTGGTCCAGGGCGCCGGCGGCTCGCTCAACGGCACCACCAGCTTCGAGCGCACCAACTACTTCGAGACCATGCCCACCCACCAGCTGGAGCTCGCCCTCTGGCTGGAGGCCGACCGCATGGGCTCCCTGCTCGCCGCCCTGGACGACGAGTCCATGGAGAACCAGCGCGACGTCGTCAAGAACGAACGCCGCCAGCGCTACGACAACGTGCCGTACGGCACCGCCTTCGAGAAGCTGACCGCCCTCGCCTACCCGGACGGCCACCCCTACCACCACACGCCGATCGGCTCGATGGCCGACCTGGACGCGGCGACGCTGGAGGACGCGCGCGCGTTCTTCCGCACGTACTACGCGCCCAACAACGCCGTCCTGTCCGTCGTCGGCGACATCGACCCCGAGCAGACGCTCGCGTGGATCGAGAAGTACTTCGGCTCCGTCGCCGCGCACGACGGCAAGCCCGAGCCGCGCGACGGCACCCTGCCCGACGTCATCGGCGAGCAGCTGCGCGAGGTCGTCGAGGAGGAGGTCCCGGCCCGCGCGCTGATGGCCGCCTACCGGCTGCCGCAGGACGGCACGCGCGCGTGCGACGCGGTCGACCTGGCGCTCACCGTCCTGGGCGGCGGCGAGTCCTCCCGCCTGTACAACCGGCTGGTGCGCCGCGACCGTACGGCCGTCGCGGCCGGCTTCGGGCTGCTGCGGCTCGCCGGGGCGCCCTCCCTGGGGTGGCTGGACGTGAAGACGTCCGGGGACGTCGAGGTGCCCGTCATCGAGACCGCCATCGACGAGGAGCTCGCCCGGTTCGCCGAGGAGGGCCCCACGGCCGAGGAGATGGAGCGCGCCCAGGCCCAGTTGGAGCGCGAGTGGCTCGACCGGCTCGGCACCGTCGCCGGCCGCGCGGACGAACTGTGCCGGTTCGCCGTCCTGTTCGGCGACCCGCAGCTCGCGCTCACCGCCGTCCAGCGTGTCCTGGACATCACGCCCGAGGAGGTGCGGGAGGTCGCCCAGGCCCGCCTGCGCCCCGACAACCGCGCGGTCCTCGTCTACGAGCCGACCGCCCCCGAAGCCCCCGCCGACCAGGACGAGAACGAGGAGGCGGCCCAGTGACGGAGCTCGCCACGATGGACTTCCACCCGCAGCCCCGGGCGGGCGAGGCCAGGCCGTGGGCGTTCCCGGCGCCCGAACGCGGCACGCTGGACAACGGTCTGACGGTCCTGCACTGCCACCGCCCCGGCCAGCAGGTCGTCGCCGTCGAGGTCCTCCTCGACGCGCCCCTGGACGCCGAGCCGTCCGGTCTGGACGGCGTCGCCACGATCATGGCGCGCGCGTTCACCGAGGGCACCGACAAGCACTCCGCCGAGGAGTTCGCCGCCGAGCTGGAGCGCTGCGGCGCCACCCTCGACGCGCACGCCGACCACCCCGGCGTCCGGATCAGCCTGGAGGTGCCCGCCTCCCGGCTGCCCAAGGCGCTCGGCCTGCTCGCCGACGCCCTGCGCGCGCCCGCCTTCGCCGACAGCGAGGTCGAGCGTCTCGTCCACAACCGGCTGGACGAGATCCCGCACGAGCTGGCCAACCCCTCCCGCCGTGCCGCCAAGGAGCTCTCCAAGGAGCTGTTCCCGGCGACCGCGCGCATGTCGCGGCCGCGCCAGGGCACCGCGGAGACCGTCGAGAAGATCGACTCCGCCGCCGTACGGGCGTTCTACGAGCGGCACGTCCGGCCGGCCACGTCCACCGCGGTCGTCGTCGGCGACCTCACGGACGTCGACCTGGCCGCGCTCCTGGGCGAGACCCTGGGCGCCTGGAAGGGCTCCCCGGCCCAGCAGCGGCCCGTTCCGCCGGTGACCGCCGACGACACCGGCCGCGTCGTCATCGTGGACCGCCCCGGCGCGGTCCAGACCCAGCTGCTCATCGGCCGGATCGGCGCCGACCGGCACGCGCGCGTGTGGGCCGCCCAGGTCCTCGGCACGTACTGCCTCGGCGGCACCCTCACCTCCCGGCTGGACCGTGTCCTGCGCGAGGAGAAGGGCTACACGTACGGCGTGCGCGCCTTCGGCCAGGTCCTGCGTTCCGCCCCGGACGGCTCGGGCGCCGCGATGCTCGCCATCAGCGGCTCCGTCGACACGCCGAACACCGGTCCGGCCCTGGACGACCTGTGGAAGGTGCTGCGCACCCTCGCGGCGGAGGGCCTGACGGACGCCGAGCGCGATGTCGCCGTGCAGAACCTGGTGGGCGTGGCGCCGCTGAAGTACGAGACCGCGGCGGCCGTCGCGGGCACGCTGGCCGACCAGGTCGAGCAGTTCCTGCCCGACGACTACCAGGCCACGCTCTACCGGCAGCTCGCCGCGACCGGCACGGTCGAGGCCACCGCGGCGGCCGTGAGCGCCTTCCCGGTGGACCGTCTGGTGACCGTCCTCGTCGGTGACGCCGCGCAGATCAAGGAGCCCGTCGAGGCGCTCGGGATCGGCGAAGTCACCGTCGTCCCCGCAGAGTAGACGCGGGAGAGACGGACGTGCTGCGGCCCCGGGGCGACGGAGGCGTCGTTTCGGGGCCGCAAGATGTCCGAATTGATGCGGAGGTTGTGTGTCTGCGCTGTGGCGTACGCTACAAAAACCGTGATCCGTTTGAGGATTGATAACGGTCCCGCATACGGTCGGCCCGGCTGTTCGTCAGGCATCGCGCCGCATCCGCGGCACCGGACAGTCATCGCCGAGTCCCCGTACGGCGCGAGCCAGGGGAGCCGGGGACCCATGAAGTCCCTGGGGTGAATCGGACGCCCGCGTGTGAACGAGGGGGTCCGTAGGAGACCTTCCTGCTCCGAACCCGTCAGCTAACCCGGTAGGCGAGAGGGAAGGAAAGGACCGCTCGCCCTTCATGGCGTACACCTGCACCACCGGGAAGCACCGCCGGCCCAGCCGGATGCAGCGCACCACCGTCCGCGCGGCGGGTTTCGCGGCGCTGACCACCACCGGTGTCATGGCCACCGTCGCCTCCACCCCGGCGTTCGCCGCGGAGCCGACCCCCGAGCAGACCGGCCTCATCCCGGTCGTCACCGCCGGCGAGGCCGTCGTCGAACAGGTCGACGACCAGGTCGCCGTGCAGAAGAAGGCCGCCTTCGAGGAGGCCGCGCGCAAGGCCGCCGCCAAGAAGGCCGTGGAGGAGCGCGAGGCACGCGTGCGTGCCGCCCGAGAGGCCGAGCGCAAGCGTCTGAACGCCTTCGTGCTGCCGATCACCGGCTCCTACGTCTCCACCGGCTACCACGCGAGCAGCTCGCTGTGGTCCTCCGGCAGCCACACCGGCATCGACTTCCACGCCGCCAGCGGCACTTCCGTGCACGCGGTCGGCCTGGGCACCGTCGTGGAGGCGGGCTGGGGCGGGTCCTACGGGAACAACGTCGTCATCAAGATGAACGACGGCACGTACACCCAGTACGCCCACCTGTCCTCCATCGGGGTCTCGGTGGGCCAGCAGGTCACCCCCGGGCAGCAGATCGGCCTGTCGGGCGCGACCGGCAACGTCACCGGTCCGCATCTGCACTTCGAGGCCCGTACGACGGCGGAGTACGGCTCCGACATCGACCCGGTCGCCTACCTCCGCCAGCACGGCGTCAACGTCTGACGCCACCCGGCGACACCGCGTTTCGAGCCCCGGCCCCAGCGGCCGGGGCTTTCGCCGTTTTCGGCACCGGGCTGTCCAAAAAATATCCCTGGATTCCGGTCCGCCGTCGGAAATTCCGGCTCATTGCAATAGAGTCACGGAACACACGTCAATCGGCGGAGCTCGGCGACGTTTCACGGGGATTAAGACGGAGGCGGTCATGCGTATTCCGGCGCACTCGGTGTGCACGGCCATCCGGGACGACATCGTCGCGGGTGTCTACGAGCGCGGCAGCCGCCTCACCGAGGAACTCCTGGCCCGCCGCTACGGCGTCTCCCGCGTCCCGGTCCGGGAGGCGCTGCGCACCCTGGAGGCCGAAGGTTTCGTCGTCACCCGGCGGCACGCGGGCGCGTGCGTCGCGGAGCCGACCGAGCAGGAGGCGGCCGACCTCCTGGAGATGCGCATGCTCCTGGAACCGCTGGGGGCCGCCCGGGCCGCCCAGCGGCGCACCGAGGCGCATCTGAAGGTGCTGCGCGGCCTCGTCCGGCTGGGCCAGGAGCGGGCCCGCAGGGGCAACAGTGAGGATCTGCGCTCGTTGGGCGGCTGGTTCCACGAGACGCTCGCCCAGGCCTCCGGGAGTCACGCCCTGACGTCGATGCTCACCCAGCTCCGCCACAAGATCGCCTGGATGTACGCCGTGGAGGCGCCCGCCGACCCCGTGGAGTCCTGGGCCGAGCACGGCGTGATCGTGGACGCGGTGGCGCGCGGCGACCAGGAGCGCGCCCGGACGGTCACGGCGCTGCACACCGAGCGCGCGACGACCGCCCACCGGCTGCGTTTCGGCGTCGGCGCGGACCGCGCCGACCGTGTGAGGACTTCGCAACCTCCCGTAAACATGACGGGTCTGCGGCATTAACACGGGGGCCGTATACAAATAAGGGATATTTGGCGGAGCAGTATTTCCGCTGCCCTTTTCCTGCGCGCCCGGGAATTCTCGAAGGTGCGCATTCGGTGTGCCCGGACCCGGGTTTCCGGTTATGCCGCCGGTAAAAACGGCGAGGCCGCGCCACCCTCGAAGGTGACGCGGCCCCGTGCGTGACTCAGACGGTCTCGGGGAGCTCCTCGAGCCCCTCGGCGACCAGCTTGGCCAGCCGGTCCAGCGCGACGTCCGCGCCCTCGGCGTCGGAGGTGAGGACGATCTCCTCGCCCCCCTTCGCGCCGAGGCCGAGGACGGCCAGCATGGAGGCCGCGTTGACGGGGTTGCCGTCGGCCTTGGCGATCGTCACCGGGACGCCTGCGGCCGTGGCGGCTCGGACGAAGATGGAAGCGGGGCGGGCGTGGAGGCCCTCGGCCCAGCCGACGTTGACGCGGCGCTCAGCCATGTGTTGCTGCCCTTCGGTTTTCAGGTTGTCTAGACCGGTGTTGTCTAGACCAGTGTTCCACACGTGAAGCCGGTGAGGAACGGGTCGGACGTCCCGTCCCCCGGGTGGTCGCCGGATCGCGGCCTCGATCCGGCTTCCGTCCTCCACAGACTGCCTCGCGCCGTTGTCGTACGCGAGCCGTACTCTGGGCCCCATGCAGAGCGCCTCGGACCGGCACGAGTACCCCGCCCACTGGGAAGCCGACGTGGTGCTGCGCGACGGCGGCACCGCGCGCATCCGCCCCATCACCGTCGATGACGCCGAGCGCCTGGTCAGCTTCTACGAGCAGGTCTCGGACGAGTCGAAGTACTACCGCTTCTTCGCGCCCTACCCGCGACTGTCCGCGAAGGACGTCCACCGCTTCACGCACCACGACTTTGTGGACAGGGTGGGACTCGCGGCCACGGTCGGCGGCGAGTTCATCGCAACCGTACGCTATGACCGCATTGGTGCCGACGGCATGGCCGCCTCCGCGCCCGCCGACGAGGCCGAGGTCGCCTTCCTGGTCCAGGACGCCCACCAGGGGCGCGGCGTCGCCTCCGCCCTCCTCGAACACATCGCGGCCGTGGCGCGCGAGCGGGACATCCGCCGGTTCGCCGCCGAGGTGCTGCCCGCCAACACCAAGATGATCAAGGTGTTCACGGACGCCGGCTACACCCAGCAGCGCAGCTTCGAGGACGGCGTCGTCCGCCTGGAGTTCGACCTCGAACCCACCGCACGCTCCCTGGCCGTGCAGCGCGCGCGGGAGCAGCGCGCCGAGTCCCACTCCGTACGCCGGCTGCTGGCCCCCGGCTCGGTCGCCGTCGTCGGCACCGGGCGCGCCCCCGGCGGCGTCGGCCGCAGCGTCCTCGGCAACCTCCGCGAGGCCGGCTTCACCGGCCCGCTCCACGCCGTGAACCGGGCCTTCCCCGAGGACCTCAAGGACCTCGACGGCATCCCCGCCCACCGCTCCGTGCGCGAGATCGCCGGCCCCGTCGACCTCGCGATCGTCGCCGTCCCCGCCGAGCAGGTCCCCGAGGTCGTCACCGAGTGCGGGGAGCACGGCGTCCAGGGCCTCGTCGTCCTCTCCGCCGGGTACGCCGAGAGCGGCCCCGACGGCCGCGAACGCCAGCGCGCCCTCGTCCGGCACGCACGCGCGTACGGCATGCGGATCATCGGCCCCAACGCCTTCGGCGTCATCAACACCTCCCCCCAGGTCCGGCTCAACGCCTCGCTCGCCCCCGAGATGCCGCGCCCCGGCCGCATCGGACTGTTCGCCCAGTCCGGCGCCATCGGCATCGCCCTGCTGTCCCGGCTGCACCGGCGCGGCGGCGGCGTCACCGGCACCACCGGGGTGTCCACCTTCGTCTCCTCCGGCAACCGCGCGGACGTCTCCGGCAACGACGTCCTCCAGTACTGGTACGACGACCCGGACACCGACGTCGCCCTCATGTACCTCGAATCCATCGGCAACCCCCGCAAGTTCACCCGCCTCGCCCGGCGCACCGCGGCGGCCAAGCCCCTGGTGGTCGTCCAGGGCTCCGGCTCCGCCCCGCAGGGCCACGCCGTCCGCGCGACCCGGCTCCCGCACGCCACCGTGTCGGCGCTGCTCCGCCAGGCCGGCGTGATCCGCGTCGACACCATCACCGAGCTGGTCGACGCGGGCCTGCTGCTCGCCCGCCAGCCCCTGCCGAGGGGCCCCCGGGTCGCCATCCTCGGCAACTCCGAGTCGCTGGGCCTGCTGACGTACGACGCCTGCCTCTCCGAGGGACTGCGCCCGCTGCCCCCGCTGGACCTGACCACGGAGGCCTCGGCGGACGACTTCCACGCCGCGCTCGCCCGGGCGCTGGCCGACGAGACCTGCGACGCGGTCGTGGTGACGGCGATCCCCGCGATCGGCGAGACCTCGCCCAGCGACGCGGCCCTCGCGGAAGCCCTGCGCTCGGCGGCCGCCGCGGCCCCCGCCAAGCCGGTCCTGGTCGTCCACGTGGAACTCGGCGGCCTCGCCGCCGCCCTGTCCGCCGCGGCCGCCACCGCACCGCGCGCCGGAGCCGGCGCACGCACGCGTGACGCGACACCGCCCAGGCCCGGCGGCCCCGGGGGAGCCCCCGCGGTGGAGGCCCCCGAGGGCGCCCGCCTCATCCCCGCCTACCCCGCCGCCGAACGCGCCGTACGCGCCCTCGCCGAAGCGGTGAAGTACGGGCAGTGGCGACGCGAGGCCGCCGACCCGGGCAAGGTGCCCGAGTACGACGACATCGACGAGAAGGGCGCCGCCCGGCTGATCGACGGGCTCCTCTCCCGCGGGCAGGGCCTCACCCTCGGCACCGAGGAGACCTGCGAGCTGCTCGGCCACTACGGCGTCCACCCCCGCCGGGCCACCCCCGCGCCCACCCCCGACGACGCGGCCCGCGCCGCCGGCACCCTCGGCTACCCCGTCGCCCTCAAGGCCACCGCCCCGCACCTGCGCCACCGCGCCGACCTGGGCGGCGTCCGCCTCGACCTCGCCGACGAGGAGCAACTGCGGCGGGCGTACACCGAGTTGACCGAGCTGTTCGGCAGGCCGGAGGAGATCCGTCCGGTCGTCCAGGCGATGGCCCCGCGCGGGGTCGACACCGTCGTCCGCGCGGTCATCGACCCGGCGGCCGGGGCCGTGCTCTCCTTCGGGCTCGCCGGAGCGGCCTCCCAGCTGCTCGGCGACATGGCGCACCGCCTGGTGCCGGTGACCGACCGCGACGCGACCTCCCTGATCCGCTCGATCCGCACGGCCCCCCTGCTCTTCGGCTGGCGCGGTGCCGCCCCGGTCGACACCCCCGCCCTGGAGGAACTGCTGCTGCGCGTCTCCCGCCTCCTCGACGACCACCCCGAGGTCGTCGCGGTCACCCTGGAACCGGTCGTCGTCGCCCGGCACGGCGTGAGCGTCCTGGGCGCCTCGGTCCGCCTCGCCCCGCCCCCGGCCCGCGACGATCTCGGGCCGCGGACCCTGCCGGTGTACTGACGGGCCCGGCGTCCCCGCGCGGCCCCGGACCGGGCCCCCACGAGCGGTGCCTCGCAGTCAGCGGGTCCCCGTAGGATGGACGGCATGGCCAAGACCAGTACGACGACCCAGGGGCTGCGCGCGGCGATCGAGCGCAGCGGCTACTACCCGGCCCTCGTGGCCGAGGCGGTGGAGGCCGCGGTGGGCGGCGAGCCGATCCGGTCGTACCTGGTCCACCAGGAGACCACGTTCGACCAGAACGAGGTGCGCCGGCATGTGACCGTGCTGGTCCTCACCGGCAACCGCTTCATCGTCAGCCACACCGACGAGCAGGCCTCCGACACCACCTCCCCGACGCCGTACGCCACGACGTCCACGGAGTCGGTGAAGCTCGGCCGGATCTCGTCGGTCGTCCTCAGCCGTGTGGTCGCGAACCCGGAGTCGTACACCCCGGGCACCCTGCCCCGCGAGGTCGTGCTGACCATCGGCTGGGGCGCCGTCTCCCGCATCGACCTGGAACCGGCCGCCTGCGGCGACCCCAACTGCGACGCCGACCACGGCTACACGGGCAACTCCACGGCGGACGACCTCAGCCTGCGCGTCAGCGAGGCGGGCGACGGCCCGGAGACGGTGCGCCAGGCGCTCGTCTTCGCCCAGGCGCTCTCCGAGGCCACCGCGGACACCGCCCGCTGATGGCCGCCCCCGCCTCCTGGGACCACCCCGAACCCCTCGCCGTCTCCTCCGCCCCCGTCCCCGAGTACGGCACCGGATCCCTGGCCGATCTGCTGCCCACGCTCGCCGCCGGCATGGGCGTACCCGGAGTGACCGCGGCGATCGAGGAGCTCACCCCGGCCGACCGCAACTGCGTCTTCCTGATCGACGGCCTCGGCTGGGAGCAGATCAAGGACCACCCGGACGAGGCGCCGTATCTGCACGCCCTGCTCGGCGGCTCCCGCGGCGGCACCGGACGGCCGCTCACCGCCGGCTACCCGGCGACCACCGCGACCTCCCTCGCCTCCGTCGGCACCGGTCTCCCGCCGGGCGCCCACGGTCTGCCCGGCTACACCGTGCGCAATCCGGCCACCGGCGAGCTGATGAACCAGCTCCGCTGGCACCCCTGGACCGCCCCGCACACCTGGCAGCCGTACCCCACCGTCTTCCAGCTCGCCGACCGCGCGGGCGTGCACGCCGCGCAGGTCTCCTCGCCCGCCTTCCAGAACACCCCGCTGACCAAGGTCGCGCTCAGCGGCGGCACGTTCCACGGACGGCTCACCGGCGAGGAGCGCATGGACCTCGCCGCCGCGCAGCTCGCCGCCGGCGACCGCTCCCTCGTCTACACGTACTACGCCGAACTCGACGGCGCGGGCCACCGCTACGGCGTCGCCTCCGACACCTGGCGCGGCCAGCTCATGTACGTCGACCGGCTGGTCCAGCGCCTCGCCGAGCAACTGCCCCCGCGCAGCGCGCTCTACGTCACCGCCGACCACGGCATGGTCGACATCCCCTTCGACGAGCAGCACCGCATCGACTTCGACGAGGACTGGGAGCTGCGCGCCGGAGTCGCCCTGCTCGGCGGCGAGGGCCGCGCCCGCCACGTCTACGCCGTCCCGGGGGCCGCCGACGACGTGCTGACCTGCTGGCGCGAGGTGCTCGGCGAACAGTTCTGGGTGGCCTCGCGGGACGAGGCGATCGCCGCGGGCTGGTTCGGCCCGCACATCGACGAACGCGTGTACGACCGTCTCGGCGATGTGATCGCGGCCGCCCGGGACGACGTCCTGATCATCGCCTCCGAGCGCGAGCCCAAGGAGTCGGCCATGGTCGGCAACCACGGCTCGATGACCCCTGCCGAGCAGCTCGTCCCGCTGCTCGAAGTACGCTCCTGACGCCCACGCCCTCATCCTCTCCACCGAAAGGTGCCCCACCCACCATGCCCGAGCTGGTGTTCTTCTCCGGAACCATGGACTGCGGGAAGTCGACGCTGGCTCTCCAGATCGAGCACAACCGCTCCGCGCGCGGACTGCAGGGCATGATCTTCACCCGCGACGACCGCGCGGGCCAGGGCAAGCTCTCCTCCCGCCTCGGCCTGGTCACCGACGCGGTCGAGGTCGCGGACGGCCAGGACCTGTACGCGTACCTCGTCGACCACCTCTCCCAGGGCGGCCGCGCGGACTATGTGATCGCGGACGAGGCGCAGTTCCTCGCCGAGGAGCAGATCGACCAGCTCGCGCGCGTGGTCGACGACCTCGGGGTGGACGTCTACGCGTTCGGCATCACCACCGACTTCCGCTCCAAGCTGTTCCCCGGCTCCCAGCGGCTCGTCGAACTCGCGGACCGCGTCGAGGTCCTCCAGGTCGAGGCGCTGTGCTGGTGCGGCGCCCGCGCCACCCACAACGCCCGTACGGTCGGCGGCGCCATGGTGGTCGAGGGCGCGCAGGTCGTCGTCGGGGACGTCAACCAGGCGGACGCCGTCGCCTACGAGGTCCTGTGCCGCCGGCACTTCCGCCGCCGTATGACCAGCGCCTCCGCCCGCGCCGGCGCGCTCTCGCCGGACGTCCTGCCGGTCTCCTCCTAGTGACCGCGCGTCAGCGAGGCCCCTCGATCAGGGCGAAGCGGGCGCCCTCGGGGTCGGTCACCGTGGCCACGCGGCCGTACGCGCTGTCGCGGGCCGCGCCGAGGACATGGCCGCCGAGGTCGGTGACGAGGGCGAGGGACGCGTCCGCGTCGGCCACCTCGAAGTACGTCACCCAGTGCGGCCCCCGGTCCCGGGGCAGGGCGCTGCCCACCCCGTGGATACCGGCGACCGGCTGCCCGCCGATGTGCAGGGTCACGTAGTCGAAGTCGGCGGACACCTCCGCCTCCTGCGTGTAGCCGAACACCGTCTCGTAGAACTTGGCGACGCTCGCGGTCTCGAAGGTCACCAGCTCGTTCCAGGCGGGGGTGCCGGGCACCCCGGTGATGTTCGTGCCGCGATGGGCCGCCCCCTGCCAGATGCCGAAGACGGCCCCGGAGGGATCGGAGCCGATCGCGAGCCGCCCGGCCTCGGCGGCGTCCAGCGGGCCGACCCCGATGGTGCCGCCGCACAGCCGCACCGTCTCGGCGCTCGCGTCCACGTCGTCGGAGGCGAGGTACGGCGTCCAGGCGATCGGGAGATGGCGGTCCGGGGGCAGTTGGCCGACCCCGGCGACCTCACGGCCGTCGAGAAAGGCCCGGACGTAGGGGCCGAGCTGCTGCGGACCGGGCCGGAAGTCCCACCCGAAGAGTGCTCCGTAGAACTCCTGTGTGGCCGTCAATCCATGCACCATCAGACTCACCCAACAGGGTGTACCGGGCGCGTACCGGGCCTGCGCTGCGCCGCTCGGGCCGGCCGACCCGGGTGCCTCGGTCATCGTCCCTCTCTCCCCGGCCCCTAGCGGTGGCCGTGTCGCTTCCGCCCTCGGAGGATGCCTGATGGGGGGTTTCCCGCCGGGATACACCTGGTTGTCGCCGTATGGCGATCGCCTGTACGGCATGTGCTCGATCCCGCACGCCCCGTGATCGACCCTGTCCGGCCGAGCAGAGTAGCCGGTGCGGGGCGTGGGGGCCACCCCCGTGCGCGAGGATGGGGACCATGAACGCCATCATCACCGCAACCGAACTCGCCGGCGACCTGGCGGGGGAGAACCCGCCCGTCGTCCTCGACGTCCGCTGGCAGCTCACCGTGGCGAAGGCGGCGGGCGAGCCGCCCTTCGACGGCCGGGCCGCCTACGCGGCCGGACATGTGCCCGGCGCGGTCTACGTCGACCTCGACGCCGAGCTGGCGGGCGCGGCGGGCGCGGCCGGCCGCCATCCGCTGCCCGACCTGGCGGAGTTCGGCGCGGCGATGCGCCGGGCGGGTGTCTCGGCCGCCCGGCCGGTCGTCGTCCACGACGGAGGCCAGGGCTGGGCCGCCGCGCGCGCGTGGTGGCTGCTGCGCTGGACGGGTCACCCGGACGTGCGGGTCCTCGACGGCGGGCTGCCGCAGTGGCGGGGAGAGCTCTCGACCGATGTCCCCGCGCGCGGGGAGGGCGACTTCGTGCCGGTGGCGGGCGCCGCGGGCCTGCTCGACGCGGACGGCGCCGCCGAACGGGCCCGCTCCGGGGTGCTGTTCGACGCACGCGCGGGGGAGCGGTACCGGGGCGAGGTCGAGCCGATCGACCGGGTCGGCGGGCACATCCCGGGCGCGGTGTCGGCGCCCACCACCGGCAACGTGGCCCCCGACGGCCGGTTCCTGCCCGCCGAGGAGCTGCACGACCGCTTCAAGGCGCTGGGCGTGTCCGACGGCACCGAGGTGGGCGTGTACTGCGGCTCGGGCGTCTCCGGCGCCCACGAGGTGCTGGCGCTGGCGGTGGCGGGCATTCCGGCGGCACTGTACGTCGGGTCCTGGTCGGAGTGGTCCTCGGACCCGTCCCGGCCGGTGGCGGTGGGCCCCGACCCGCAGTGACCTGCCTCGCATCCGGGCATCCGGAAGGGTCGCACCGAACAGGTGCGGCCCTTCCGTACGTATGCATGGTCGTGCGAAGCGATTTATCCGAACCGGCGCGGGCCGGGACCGGGTTGCCGTACGGCGTCCCGGTCCCGTCACTCCTGTTTCTTGCGGCGCGTCCCGAACACGATCTCGTCCCAGCTGGGCACGGCGGCCCGGCGTCCGGGACGGACCCCGTCCGCCTCGGCCTGCCGGTCGGTGGCGCCGATCAGCCGGTCGCGGTGGCTGCCCACCGAACGCGGCATCAGGACGTCCGCGTAGGCGGAGCCGGCGGAGGCGGCGGGCGCCGGGGGCTCCTCGGCCTCCGGCTCCTGCTCCTCGGGCTCCTCCGGGGGCTCGGCGGGGCGCTCCGGCACGACCATGTCGCCGCGGAAGCTCGGCACCGCCTCCAGCAGGCTGGTCAGCGAGTCCCGCTCCCGCTCGCCGATGCTCTCCTCGGCCGGTTCGGACGGCTGGGCGGGCAGGCTCGGGCGCTCCAGCGCCCGGTCCATCGACCGGTCGCGCGGCAGCCGTGCGATACGGGGCACGAACGGAAAGCTGGGCTCCGGGGCGGCGAGGTCGTCGGACTCGCCGATCAGCGAGCGCGCCTCGTCGTCGACGGCCTGGACGAGGCGCCGGGGCGGGTCGTAGGTCCAGCTCGCCGAGTGCGGTTCACCCGCGACGCAGTAGACGAGCAGGACCTCCCAGGTCCCGTCGTCGCGGCGCCAGGAGTCCCACTGGACGGTGTCCTTGTCGGCGCCGCGCAGCAGCAGCCGCTCCTGGACGGCCTCGCCGAGCTGGGGCCCCGCGGCGTTCTCACCGGGCCTGCGGACGGGTGTCTTGCGGGCCCGCTCGGCCATGAAGGCGCGCTCGGCCAGCACGGGACCCTCGAAGCGGCGGACCCGGTCGACGGGGATGCCCGCCATCTGGGCGACCTCTTCCGCGGTCGCACCGGCTCGTATACGCGCCTGGATGTCTCGGGGGCGGAGATGGCTCTCCACCTCGATCTCGATCTGGCCGAGGCGGGGACGGTCGCCGCGGACGGCGGCGCGCAGACGCTCATCGATCGGAAGCGTGTACTCCGTGCTGTCCGCAGCCTTCAGCACCAGCCGTGTGCCGTCATTCGAGACGGCCACGACACGCAGTTCGGGCATGGGGACCTCCCGGGTGGTGCCTGCCGACGTCACGTGCGTCGCTGCTTCCGCTAGTCGAGTGTGGCCTGCCCGGGTGCAGCCTGCCACAACCTTGCCGAGTTGCCCGGCGTGTCGGGCGCGGGCCCTGGATCGCCGTTATGGCACGGTTACCTATTCGCCACGCTAAGTAACCAACACCGTCACCCTGTGCAACTAGTCCCCTCCCGGCGGTCCAGCAAGGCCCAGGACACCCTGTAGGGAGCCCAGGCCCAAGGCTCGCAACAGTACTCCATTTGGGCCACGTGCGTGGATTGGCGCGCCGCTCAACTTCTGGCAAGAGGTGCGACTTGGCCGTCCGTTAAGCGGTTTCTGTGATCTTGAAAGTGGTGCACTTCACGCAATCTCCCGAATCGGAACCATCGGGAGCGCTTGATGCGTTTCCGCCACGGCGACGGGGTCCGGCTACGCCCCGAGAACCCTCCGCAGGTAGTCGTTCTGGAACAGACGTCCGGGGTCCAGCCGGTCGCGCAGCGCCGTGAACTCCTCGAAACGCGGATAGACCCGGGCGAAGTACTCCGCGTCGCGCGTGTGCACCTTGCCCCAGTGCGGCCGGCCCTCGTGCGCGGTGAAGATCTGCTCGGCGGCCGTGAAGTACCCCTGGTACGCCGTCCCCTTGACCATGTGGACGGCGATGTACGCACTGTCGCGGCCGGAGGCGGTGGACAGCGCGATGTCGTCGGCCGGCGCGGTGCGCACCTCGACGGGGAAGCTGACCCTGAGGCCGGAGCGCTCGACCATCGCCTTCACCTCGCGCAGCACCTCGGTGACGGCCGCGCGCGGGACGGCGTACTCCATCTCCACGAAGCGCACCCGTCGCGGAGAGGTGAAGACCTTGTAGGGGACGTCGGTGTAGGTGCGCGCCGACAGGGCCTTGCTGGAGACCTGGGCGATCGTCGGGATCGTGGCGGGCACCGCCCGGCCGACCCACTGCGCCACCTGGAACACCCCGTTGGAGAGGAACTCGTCCTCGATCCAGCCCGAGACCTGGCTCACCGGCTCGCGCGGGCCCGCGCTGCGGTTGTTGCGCTTGGTGTTGGTGTTCCCGGTGTGCGGGAACCAGTAGAACTCGAAGTGCTCGTTCTCGGCCCACAGCTCGTCGAAGTCGGCGAGCACCCGGTCGAACGCCATCGGCTCCTCGCGCGCGGTGAGGAGGAAGACCGGCTCCACCGCGAAGGTGATCGCGGTGACGACGCCGAGGGCGCCGAGGCCGATCCGGGCCGCCGCGAAGACCTCCGGGTTCTCCTTCTCCGAGCAGCTGAGCACCGAGCCGTCCGCCGTCACCAGTTCCAGGCCCTTGATCTGCGCGGCGATCGAGCCGGAGTCGCGGCCGGTGCCGTGGGTGCCGGTGCTGGTGGCCCCCGAGACCGTCTGCTCCATGATGTCGCCCATGTTGGTGAGCGAGAGCCCCTCGCGCAGGAGCGCCATGTTGAGTCTCTTGAGCGGGGTACCGGCCTCGACCGTGACCGTCATGGTGTCCCGATCGATCTTGCGGATACCGGTCAACAGTTGAGGGCGGATCAATACACCGTCCGTGGCGGCGATCGACGTGAAGGAATGGCCGGTACCGACCGCCTTCACCTTCAGACCGTCCTCGGCCGCCCGGCGTACCGCCGCGGCCAGCTCGTCGACGGAGGCGGGCATGACCTCCCGTGCGGGACGGGCGGTCACATTGCCGCCCCAGTTACGCCACGTGCCGTTCTTCCCGCTCGTTGTGGTGCTCAAGGGTGCCTCCCCGACCCGGAGCCGGCCTGCCGAGCCGGCGGTACCCGAGGAAACCGACCGCGACCGCGACGGCCCCGGACACCGCCGGAACCCCGTACCCGGCCTGTGCCCCGGCCGCGTCGATGACCCAGCCGGCGATGGAGGAGCCGAGCGCCACCCCGACCGCGAGCCCGGTGCTGATCCAGGTCATGCCCTCGGTCAATTGTGCGCGTGGTACGTGCTCTTCGATGAGGGACATGGTGGTGATCATCGTCGGAGCGATGGCCAGTCCCGCAGCGAACAGCGCCACGGCCAGAAACGGCAAGTTTCCGACCAGTAGGAGGGGGATCATACTCACGGCCATCATGAACACGCCCAACAGCCAGCGCTTTTCCGGCGCCCCCTTCAGCCGCAGCAGACCGAAGACGAGCCCGGCGACACAGGAACCGGCCGCGTAGAGCGCCAGCACCACACTCGCCGCGCCCTTGTGGCCCCGCTCGTCGGCGAAGGCGACCGTGACCACGTCGACCGCCCCGAAGATCGTGCCGGTCGCCACGAACGTCACCACCAGGACCTGGAGACCGGGCGAGCGCAGGGCGCTGCCGCCGCCGCGCTGCTCGCGCGGGTGCGGCACGGGCTCGGTGGCCCGCTGCGCGGTCAGCCAGAAGACCCCGACCGCGAGGAAACAGGCCGCCAGCAGCGGGCCCGCCTCCGGGAACCAGACGGTGGACAGTCCGATCGAGATGATCGGCCCGAAGATGAAGCACACCTCGTCCACCACGGACTCGAAGGAGTACGCCGTGTGCAGCTGCGGGGTGCCCCGGTACAGGGCCGCCCAGCGGGCCCGCACCATCGCGCCGAGACTCGGCACCGCGCCGATGCCCGCGGCGCACACGAACAGCACCCAGTCCGGCCACCGGAAGTGCGCGGCCAGCAGCAGCCCGGCCGCCGCGGCCAGTGCGAAGAGGGTCGCGGGACGCAGTACCCGGCGCTGGCCGTACTGGTCCACCAGACGGGATATCCGAGGGCCGGCCACCGCGGCCGCCAGCGCGATCGTCGCCGACAGCGCGCCCGCGAGGCCGTAGCGCCCGGTGAGCTGGGAGACCATCGTGACCACACCGATGCCCATCATCGACAACGGCATCCGGCCGAGGAACCCCGCGGCGGAGAAGCCCTTGGAGCCGGCGGCGGCGAACAGGGCGCGGTAGGGGCTGGGCACGGGTGTCTCCGGTCGGTCCGGTCACGCGCGCGTGGCGGCTCCCCGCGGCGGGACATGAAAACGGCTCGTCGGTGCGTGCCCGGTAACGCTCGGTAAGGCGTGAAGGCAGCCCATACAGCTTACGAATTAGGCAACCCTAATGCACCGGCGCGCACGCCCCGCGCGGGCCCCCGGCGCCGCGTCCGGCACCGCGTCCGGCGCGGCCCCGGTACGCCCCGCCGTTTCCCGGCTGTCGGAGGCGGGTGGCAGGATCGGACTCATGCCAGACGCGCTCGATGCCACCCCCTACGACGCCCTGCTCCTGCTCTCCTTCGGCGGCCCGGAAGGCCCGGACGACGTGGTCCCGTTCCTGGAGAACGTGACCCGCGGGCGCGGCATCCCGAAGGAACGCCTCAAGGAGGTCGGGCAGCACTACTTCCTGTTCGGCGGGGTCAGCCCCATCAACGACCAGAACCGCGCCCTCCTGGACGCCCTGCGCAAGGATTTCGCCGACCACGGCCTGGACCTGCCGGTCTACTGGGGCAACCGCAACTGGGCCCCCTACCTCACCGACACCCTGCGCGAGATGGTCGCCGACGGCCGCCGCCGCATCCTCGTCCTCGCCACCAGCGCCTACGCCTCCTACTCGGGCTGCCGCCAGTACCGCGAGAACCTCGCCGACGCGCTGGCCGCCCTGGAGGCGGAGGGCCTGCCGCTGCCGAAGATCGACAAACTGCGGCACTACTTCAACCACCCGGGCTTCCTGGAGCCCATGATCGACGGTGTCGTCCGGTCCCTCGCCGATCTCCCCGAGGACGTCCGCGACGGCGCCCACATCGCCTTCTCCACCCACTCGATCCCCGACGCCTCCGCCGACGCCTCCGGCCCGGTCGAGGACCACGGCGACGGCGGCGCGTACGTGAGGCAGCACCTGGACGTGGCCCGCCTGATCGCCGACGCCGTCCGCGACCGCACCGGCGTCGACCACCCCTGGCAGCTCGTCTACCAGTCCCGTTCCGGCGCCCCGCACATCCCCTGGCTGGAGCCCGACATCTGCGACCACCTCGAGGAGCGCCACGCGGCCGGCATCCCCGCGGTCGTGATGGCCCCCATCGGCTTCGTCTCCGACCACATGGAGGTCCTCTACGACCTCGACACCGAGGCCACGGCCAAGGCCGCGGAGCTGGGTCTGCCGGTGCGCCGCTCGGCCACCGTCGGCGCCGACCCGAGGTTCGCCGCCGCCGTCCGCGAGCTGGTCCAGGAGCGTGCCGCCGCCGAGAGCGGCCGCCCGGTCGCCCCGTGCGCCCTGGGCGCGCTCGGCGCGAGCCACGACCTGTGCCCCGTCGGGTGCTGCCCGGCCCGCGCGCCCCGGCCGGCCGCCGCGGGCGCCGACAGCCCCTACGCGTGAGGAGCCCCGTGACCGACCCCCTCCACCAGGATCTGCTCGCACTCGCCCGGGAGGCCGCCCGCCGGGCCGGCGAGCTGCTGCGGGACGGCCGCCCGGCCGACCTCGCCGTGGCCGCCACCAAGTCGAGCCCGATCGACGTGGTCACCGAGATGGACATCGCCGCCGAGAAGCTGATCACCGGCCTGATCTCCGAGCACCGCCCCCACGACGGCTTCCTCGGCGAGGAGGGCGCCGCCAGCCCGGGCAGCACCGGCATCCGCTGGGTGATCGACCCCCTCGACGGCACGGTCAACTACCTCTACGGCCTGCCCACCTGGGCCGTCTCCATCGCCGCCGAGCAGGACGGCGAGGCCGTCGTCGGGGTCGTGGAGATCCCGATGCGCGGGGAGTCGTACCACGCCGTACGCGGTAGGGGCGCCCGCGCGACCGGTGCCTGGGAGGGCGAGCGGGAGCTCTCCTGCCGCGCCCCCGCCCCGCTCGACCAGGCCCTGGTCTCCACCGGCTTCAACTACGTCACCGAGGTCCGCACCCACCAGGCCGAGGTGGCCCGGCGGATCGTCCCTCTGCTGCGGGACATCCGGCGCAGCGGATCGGCCGCCGTGGACCTGGCCGACGTGGCCGCCGGCCGCCTCGACGGCTACTACGAGCGCGGTCTGCACCCGTGGGACCTCGCGGCGGGCGACCTCATCGCCCGGGAGGCGGGCGCCCTGACCGGTGGACGCCCCGGAGAGCGCCCCTCACGCGATCTGGCGATCGCCGCCACCCCGGCCGTCTTCGAGCCCCTCCAGCGCCTCCTGGAGGACTTCGGCGCCTGGCACGACTGAGGTCCGGAGCACGCACCCGGGGGACGGCCCGCGGCGCGCACGCGAAGGGGCCCCGGCGCTGGATTCGCCGGGGCCCCTCCGTCACGCGTGCGAACGACGCGTACCAACCGCTCAGACGCTGGTCGCGCCGACCTCCACACCGTGTTCGGCGGCGAGGCGTCGCAGGTCGTCGAGCTCTGCCTGCTCCACCTCGACGAGGAAGTCGTCGCCCTCGTCGAGAGCCCTGGTCAGATCGGTCTCGGTCGCCCTTATGCGCTGCAGAAGTCCTGCGGTGAATGCGTCCATGCTGCGCCCCCTCGTCCTGGGTCGTGGGTCGATGGCACGGGGGTGTGCCGGTTCGGAAGGGGCGATCACGTCTCCATAGGTGCCCAGCGCTGCCCTGCCGGGCGGCGACGGTGCCGGACACCCACGCCCACTCTGCGGCAAGCGGATCGCGGAGTACCACATGGTGTTGTGGCACATGCAGAGCGTGATCGCGGGGTGTAAAGCCGTCCTCCCCCCGCTCCCTTCCACGGAAACCTCAACCGAACGAGAAAATCTCGCATTCCCGGGGTTCATACCTGTCCTTCATCGCGCCCTCACCGTCTTACCGCCGACTTATGGCCGAAAAGGGCAGGATGGAAGCACACACCCACCAGGATCCCTGCCCGCGTGCGCTCACGGAGCGCTACGGGTGGACACAGGAAGGACAAGCGACGTGCGCGTACTCGTCGTCGAGGACGAGCAGCTGCTCGCCGATGCGGTGGCCACCGGACTGCGCCGGGAGGCCATGGCCGTCGACGTCGTGTACGACGGTGCGGCCGCCCTGGAACGCATCGGCGTCAACGACTACGACGTGGTCGTCCTCGACCGTGACCTCCCGCTCGTGCACGGCGACGACGTGTGCCGCAAGATCGTCGAGCTCGGCATGCCCACGCGCGTGCTGATGCTCACGGCCTCCGGCGACGTCAGCGACCGCGTCGAGGGCCTGGAGATCGGCGCCGACGACTACCTCCCCAAGCCCTTCGCCTTCAGCGAGCTCATCGCGCGCGTGCGGGCCCTGGGCCGGCGCACCAGCGTGCCGCTGCCGCCCGTCCTGGAGCGCGCCGGCATCAAGCTCGACCCGAACCGCCGCGAGGTCTTCCGCGACGGCAAGGAGGTCCAGCTCGCGCCCAAGGAGTTCGCCGTCCTGGAGGTCCTGATGCGCAGCGAGGGCGCCGTCGTCTCCGCGGAACAGCTTCTGGAGAAGGCGTGGGACGAGAACACCGACCCGTTCACCAACGTCGTCCGCGTGACCGTCATGACGCTCCGCCGCAAGCTGGGCGAACCCCCGGTGATCGTCACCGTGCCCGGTTCCGGCTACCGGATCTGACGGCCGTGGCCGCCGCACCCGCGCCTCCCCAGGCGCCCCCGAAGCCCACCTGGGACCCCAGGAGGCCCCAGGCCCCCTTCCCCTGGCTGCGCCCCACGATCCGGATACGCCTGACCCTGCTGTACGGCGGCATGTTCCTGATCGCCGGCATCCTGCTGCTGTCGATCATCTACCTGCTGGCCGCACAGGCCATCAGCACGGGCAACCAGCCGCCGTTCAAGATCGTGAGCGCCAGCAACGAGATCAAGGTCGCCAGCGCCGACTGCCCCGCGGTCAACAACGCCACCGGTCTGACGCTCACCCAGTTCAACTCGGCGATCAGCGACTGCATCGACCACTCGCGCCAGGCCGCCCTGGACAACCTCCTCAGCCGCTCGCTGCTGGCCCTGCTGGGCCTCGCCGTGATCGCCTTCGCCTTCGGCTACGCGATGGCCGGACGGGTCCTGTCGCCCCTCGGGCGGATCACCCGCACCGCGCGCGCCGTGGCCGGCTCGGACCTCTCCCGCCGCATCGAGCTGGACGGCCCGGACGACGAGTTCAAGGAGCTCGCGGACACCTTCGACGACATGCTGGAGCGCCTCCAGCGGGCCTTCACGGCCCAGCAGCGCTTCGTCGGCAACGCCTCGCACGAGTTGCGCACACCGCTGGCGATCAACCGCACGCTGCTGGAGGTGCACCTCTCCGACCCGCACGCGCCCGTGGAGCTCCAGCAGCTCGGCAAGACCCTGCTGGCCACCAACGAGCGCAGCGAGCAGCTCGTGGAGGGCCTGCTGCTGCTCGCCCGCAGCGACAACCAGATCGTCGAGCGCAAGCCGGTGGACCTCGCCGAGGTCGCCGAGCAGGCCGTCGACCAGGTGCACGCGGAGGCGGAGGCCAAGGGCGTGGTGATCCGCGGCGAGCAGAAACCCGCGGTCGTCCAGGGCAACGGTGTCCTGCTGGAGCGCATCGCCCTGAACCTGGTGCAGAACGCCGTGCGCTACAACGTCCCGGAGGACGGCTGGGTCGAGGTGACCACCGAGGTCCAGCACGGGCACGCGGTCCTGGTCGTGTCCAACACCGGGCCGGTCGTGCCGGCGTACGAGATCGACAACCTCTTCGAGCCGTTCCGGCGGCTGCGCACGGAGCGCACGGGCAGCGACAAGGGGGTCGGGCTCGGGCTGTCCATCGTGCGGTCCGTGGCCCGGGCGCACGGCGGGCACATCGCGGCCCAGCCGCGGGAGGGGGGAGGGCTCGTGATGCGGGTCACCCTGCCCGTCTGAGATCATGTCGCCGACACACGCGGGGATGTTCGCTTTGCGCGGAATTCTCAGGACTCAGCCCTGGCGTCCCTGTGTGTGATCGATCACAAAGGCGAATTTCCGGCCATCTACTCTCCGTGATCATGAGGCCCGCCGGAAAGCCCGGAAAATCCGGGTTTTCGGGGGTCCTGATCACGGGAAGTACACGGTGAGACGCCTTTGAAGTGCGGCATCAGGACCGTGTACGGTCCCGATCGCCATCCAAGCCGATCACTCATGAGGAGTCCGGTTGGGTGTCGATTGAGTAACAGACCTTGATGTGAGGCAAAATCTCCGCCTCGAGGCGGGCACAAGTCCGGCCTCTCACGCGTTACGTGCGCTGGAGACACCGCATTCACCCAGAGGGGGAGAGGCGAAATGGCAACCGATTACGACACCCCACGCAAGACCGACGACGATGTCGACTCCGACAGCCTTGAAGAGCTGAAGGCCCGGCGGAACGACAAGTCCGCCTCCGCCGTCGACGTCGACGAGTTCGAGGCCGCGGAAGGACTGGAGCTTCCCGGAGCGGACCTGTCCAACGAGGAACTGGCCGTCCGGGTGCTCCCGAAGCAGCAGGACGAGTTCACCTGCATGAGCTGCTTCCTGGTGCACCACCGCAGCCAGCTGGCCCGGGAGAAGAACGGCCAGCCGATCTGCCGCGACTGCGACTGAGGCGGGGTCGGCCGTGACTGGCTCGACCCCCTCTCGGAAGCGCCGCTTCGGCAAGCCGGAAGCGGACCAAGGGCCGTCCGACGGCTCTCACGGCGTGCGTGACGACGAGCGAGGCTCATCCGGTACGGGAGTGGTCCCTGCGGGATCGGCCTCGCTCGGTACAGCAGGCGACGGGGCTGACCTCCCGGAGCCTGGGCGAGGACCCGCACCCGTCGCCAGACGACGGGTCGCGGTGATCCGCGACAAGGCCAGGGACCTGGCCCGGGAAGGCGTCCGCAAGGGCGGGGACCGAGCCAGGG
The DNA here is from genome assembly GCF_040630405.1 of Streptomyces sp. NPDC005811. NCBI lineage: Bacteria > Bacillati > Actinomycetota > Actinomycetes > Kitasatosporales > Streptomycetaceae > Streptomyces > Streptomyces sp. NPDC005811. The sequence continues at coordinate 68,814 of NZ_JBEXXK010000013.1, read as the reverse complement.
CCGGTCTGGCCTACCTCGCGGACCGGATCATCGAGATCGCCCCGAGGATCCCCGTACGGGACCTCAGGACGCTCCGCGGGCAGTTCCCCGGCCTCGGGCCGGAACAGCTCGCCGACAAGCTCGTGGCGGGCGCGGCGAACGCCACGTCCACGGTCGGCGCGGGCGTCGGCGCGGCGGCCATGCTGCCCGTGCCGCCCGCGATGCCGACCGAGCTGGCCGCGGAGATCACCGGGGTGGCGGCGATCGAGCTGAAGCTCATCGCCGAACTGCACGAGGTGTACGGCCTCAGACCGCCCGGCAGCCTCAAGGACCGCAGCACGGCCTATCTGCGCGCCTGGTCGGGCGAGCGCGGCATCGACCCGCTCAAGCCGTCCTCGGTCAACTCCGCGCTCGGCGGCCAGATGAAACGCGAACTGCGCCAGCAGATCATGAAACGGCTCGTCCGCGACCTGCCGATGCTGGTGCCCTTCCTGGTGGGCGCCGTGGTGGGCGCCGCCATGAACCGGCGCGACACCAAGAAGCTGGCCGCGAGGATCCGCGCCGATCTGCGCAAGGCCCAGGTGCCCTGGGAGGCCCTGGCGGACCTGCCGCCGCTGGAGAAACCGGAACACCCCCTGGACATGACGGAGCTCCCCGGACATCCCAGGGAGCTCGGGTACTGAGCCGGGGCGTCGCCGCCTAGACCGCGGCCTCCCGCGCCGTGCGCAGCGCCTGCGCCAGCCGCTCCGGCTCCCGCGTCGACAGATACAGGTACGGCGTCGGGTCGTCCGGGTCGGTGACCTGTACCTTCAGCGCGGTGGGGATGTAGGCGCGCAGCAGCAGGAACGCGCGCACGTCCGCCTTGTAGGTGCGCCAGGCGCGCGCCTCCTCAGGATCCAGCACCTCCGCCTCGCCGAGGGCCGCGACCGGGATCTTCGCCTCGCCGGCGATCAGCGCGTCCCCGACCACCCGGATGCGCACGGACCCGTACGAGCTGGCGGCGACCGCGGCGACCGCGGTGCCGCCGACCAGGCCGCCCAGCAGCGGCAGGGTGCCGAAGGGCAGCAGGATCAGGGCGAAGGAGACGCCCACGAGGAACGAGATCAGCCACCAGGTGCGCGGGGCGGTGAGACGTTCTTCGTAAGGGGTGGCGGAGAGCTGCATGCCGTCAAGCTTGGCACGGTGCCCGGTATTGGCCGACGCGCGGGTAAGGTCTGCGCCTGTGAGTGGTACTTCTGCAGCTCTTCAGCCTCCCGCCGACGCCGTGAAACCCGTTCGGCACCCCGATGCTCCCGCGCCCGGCGAGCTCCTCGGTGCCCACTACGAACAGTGTTTCGGGTGCGGCGGCGGACAGGCGCACGGGCTGCACCTCCAGGCGCGGGCCGGTGAGGGGGTCGCCGTCACCGCCGAGTTCACGGTGCAGTCCGCCCACCAGGGCGCCCCGGGGCTCGCGCACGGCGGAGTGCTGGCCACCGCCCTCGACGAGACGCTCGGCTCGCTGAACTGGCTGCTGCGCACCATCGCGGTGACCGGTCGGCTGGAGACCGACTTCGTGCGGCCGGTGCCCGTCGGCACCACGCTGTACCTGGAGGCCGAGGTGACCGCGGTGGCCCGGCGGAAGATCTACTCGACGGCCACCGGACGCATCGGCGGTCCCGAGGGCCCGGTCGCGGTCCGCGCCGACGCGCTCTTCGTCGAGGTCGAGGTGGCGCACTTCGTCCAGCACGGCCGCGAGGAGGAGATCCAGGCGGCCATGAGCGACCCCGACCAGGTCCGGCGCACGCGCGCCTTCGAGGTGAACCCGTGAGCCGCGACCCCCTGAACGTCCTGATCCGGCGCGTCCACCCCGACGTACCGCTTCCGGCGTACGAGCACCCCGGGGACGCGGGGGCGGATCTGCGGACCACCGAGGCCTGTGCACTGGGGCCCGGCGAACGGGCCGTCCTGCCCACGGGGGTGTCGATCGCGCTGCCCGAGGGGTACGCGGCCTTCGTGCATCCCCGGTCGGGGCTCGCGGCCCGCTGCGGAGTCGGACTCGTGAATGCCCCGGGGACGGTTGATGCCGGGTACCGTGGGGAGATCAAGGTGATCGTGGTGAATCTCGACCCGCGCGAGTCCGTGCGGTTCGAGCGCTTCGACCGGATTGCCCAACTGGTCGTCCAGCAGGTCGAGAGGGTCCGCTTCCAGGAGGTCGCGGAACTTCCCGAATCGGCACGGGCCGCGGGGGGCTTCGGGTCCACCGGCGGGCATGCCGCGGTGGGCGATGCAAGCGGTCAGGCCGCCCTGGGCGGCAGTGTGGGTGGGTATCGATACGCTTCGGTCGTATCCGACCGGGAAGGACAGTGACGTGTTCGGACGTCGCAAGAAGAAGGGTGCCGCCGAGGACGCGGCCGGCGAGGCCGAGCAGGTCGTCGACAGTGTCGACACTGAGGCGGACGAAGAGGTAACGGGCGAGCGTGAGCGCGTCCGGCTCGAGCCCGAGCCGCGGCCCGACGGACCCTGGGACAGCACCGAGGTCCGCGACCCGGCCGAGGGCCGGGTGGACCTGGGCGGTCTGTTCGTGCCGGGCGTCGACGGCATGGAGCTGCGCGTCGAGGTCGCGGGCGACGCGATCGTCGCCGCCACCGTCGTCCTGCGCGACAGCGCCGTCCAGCTCCAGGCCTTCGCCGCGCCCAAGCGCGAGGGCATCTGGGGCGAGGTGCGCGAGGAGATCGGTTCGGGCATCACCCAGCAGGGCGGCATCATCGACGAGGTCGAGGGTCCGCTGGGCTGGGAGCTGCGGGCCCAGGTCCCGGTACAGCTGCCGGACGGCACCGGCGGCTTCCATGTCGTCCGGTTCGTGGGTGTGGACGGCCCCCGCTGGTTCCTGCGCGGAGTGATCTCCGGTCAGGGCGCGGTGCAGCCGCAGGCCGCCGGGCTGCTCGAGCAGATCTTCCGGGACACGGTCGTGGTGCGCGGCGACGGCCCGATGGCGCCGCGCGACCCCATCGTCCTCAAGCTGCCGAACGACGCGCAGATGGTGCCCGAGGGCATCCAGCAGCAGGACGAGGGTTCCCGCTTCTCCGGAGGCATGGGCCAGCTCCAGCGCGGACCGGAGATCACCGAGGTCCGCTGAGCCGAGCAGCGCCCGGCCGGAAAGGCCGAGACGAAGAGCCGTACCCCCCGGGGGGTGCGGCTCTTTTCGTGCGGGTGGGCTTGGCACCGAGGCGCTGACCCGGCAGAACCGCCCGGCCGGGACCACCAGCCTGTTCGTCGCCCGGGAGACCCGCCGCGTCAGGGTTGCGTCAAAGGCGCCCCCCGGCGCACCGCTCGCCCCCTTTGCCGGACCCGATGGCCGTAGGGTCGACGCTGCGTAGGCAGGAGTCACGGGAAGACAATGGGGCCATGGCGCGCGGCAAGCTTCGGATCTACCTCGGTGCGGCACCCGGCGTGGGCAAGACCTACGCCATGCTGTCCGAGGCGCACCGCCGGGTGGAACGCGGTACGGACTGCGTGGTGGCCTTCGTCGAGCACCACGGCCGCACCCGCACCGAGGTGATGCTGCACGGCCTCGAGCAGGTCGCGCGCCGCGAGCTGGAGTACCGGGGCGGCGTCTTCACCGAGATGGACGTGGACGCGGTCCTCGCCCGCCGTCCCCAGGTCGCCCTGGTGGACGAACTGGCGCACACCAACGTCCCCGGCTCGCGCAACGCCAAGCGCTGGCAGGACGTGGAGGAACTCCTCGCGGCCGGCGTCGACGTCGTCTCGACCGTCAACATCCAGCATCTGGAGTCCCTCGGGGACGTGGTCGAGTCCATCACGGGCGTACGGCAGCAGGAGACCGTGCCCGACGAGTTCGTCCGGCGGGCCGACCAGATAGAGCTGGTGGACATGTCACCGGAGGCCCTGCGCCGCCGGATGGCGCACGGCAACATCTACCGGCCGGACAAGGTCGACGCGGCCCTGTCCAACTACTTCCGGCCCGGCAACCTCACCGCCCTGCGGGAACTCGCCCTGCTCTGGGTGGCCGACCGGGTCGACGCGTACCTGAAGCAGTACCGCAGTGAGCACCGGGTGTCGGCGATCTGGGGCTCGCGCGAGCGGATCGTCGTCGGGCTCACCGGCGGCCCGGAGGGGCGCACCCTCATCCGGCGCGCGGCCCGGCTCGCCGAGAAGGGCGCCGGCGGCGAGGTCCTCGCCGTCTACATCGCGCGCAGCGACGGACTGACCTCGGCCTCGCCCAAGGAACTGGCCGTCCAGCGCACCCTCGTGGAGGACCTCGGCGGCACCTTCCACCATGTGGTCGGCGACGACATACCGGCCGCGCTGCTCGACTTCGCCCGGGGGGTGAACGCCACCCAGATCGTCCTCGGCTCCTCGCGCCGCAAGGCCTGGCAGTACGTCTTCGGGCCGGGCGTCGGCGCCACGGTCGCCCGCGAGTCGGGTCCCGACCTCGACGTGCACATCGTCACGCACGGCGAGGTGGCCAAGGGCCGGGGGCTGCCCGTGGCCCGGGGCGCCCGGCTCGGCCGGGCCCGGATCATCTGGGGCTGGCTCGTCGGCCTGGGCGGCCCGGTGGTCCTCGCGCTGCTGCTGAACACCGTCCACCTCGGGCTCGCCAACGACATGCTGCTGTTCCTGGCGGTGACCGTGGCGGCCGCGCTGCTCGGCGGGCTGCTGCCGGCGCTGGCCTCGGCGGCGCTGGGCTCGCTGCTGCTGAACTTCTTCTACACCCCGCCCCTGCACCGGTGGACGATCGCGGACCCGAAGAACATCATCGCCATAGTGATCTTCGTGGGCGTGGGGGTGTCCGTGGCGTCGGTGGTCGACCTGGCGGCCCGGCGCACCCACCAGGCGGCCCGGCTGAGGGCCGAGTCGGAGATCCTGTCCTTCCTCGCGGGCAATGTGCTGCGCGGCGAGACCAGCCTGGAGGCCCTGCTGGAACGGGTCCGGGAGACCTTCGGCATGGAGTCGGCGGCGCTGCTGGAGCGGGCGGACGACCGGGCCCCGTGGACCTGCGCGGGCCATGTGGGCCTCGGACGGCCGGTGCAGCGCCCGGACGAGGCGGACGTGGACGTCCCGGTCGGCGACCGCGCGGCGCTGGCGCTCACCGGCCGGGTACTGCCCGCCGAGGACCGCCGGGTGCTGGCCGCGTTCGCGGCGCAGGCCGTCGTCGTCCTGGACCGCAGACGGCTCCAGGAGGAGGCCGAACACGCCCGCGCGCTGGCCGAGGGCAACCGGATCCGCACCGCGCTGCTGGCCGCCGTCAGCCACGATCTGCGCACCCCGCTGGCCGGGATCAAGGCCGCGGTCTCCAGTCTGCGGTCCGACGACGTGGCCTGGTCCGAGGAGGACCGGGCGGAGCTGCTCGAAGGCATCGAGGAGGGCGCCGACCGGCTCGACCACCTGGTGGGCAACCTGCTCGACATGTCCCGCCTCCAGACCGGGACGGTCACGCCGATCATCCGGGAGATCGACCTCGACGAGGTGGTGCCGATGGCCCTCGGCGGGGTCCCCGACCCGGAGGAGAGCGTCGAGCTGGACATCCCCGAGACCCTGCCCATGGTCGCCGTCGACGCCGGACTGCTGGAGCGGTCGGTGGCCAACCTGGTCGAGAACGCGGTCAAGTACAGCCCGGCCGGCGAACCGGTGCTGGTCGCCGCGAGCGCGCTGTCCGACCGGGTCGAGGTCCGGGTGGTGGACCGCGGGCCGGGTGTCCCCGACGAGGCCAAGGAGCGGATCTTCGCGCCCTTCCAGCGGTACGGCGACGCACCGCGCGGGGCGGGCGTGGGACTGGGCCTCGCGGTCGCACGGGGCTTCGCCGAGGCCATGGGCGGCACCCTCGACGCCGAGGACACACCCGGCGGAGGCCTCACCATGGTCCTCACACTGCGCGCGGCGGCGGTGACGGCACAGCCGCCGGCACCGCCCGGCGCGGACACCGCGGCACCGCCCGCGGCACCAGGACGTTCGGTACGACCGGAAAGGCAGGCTTCATGGTGAGTCCTGCTGGGGGAACCTCCCAGACCGCCACCAGGGTGCTGGTGATCGACGACGAGCCGCAGATCGTGCGCGCCCTCGTGATCAACCTCAAGGCACGCAAGTACGAGGTCGACGCCGCCCACGACGGCGCCACCGCCCTCCGGCTCGCCGCCGCCCGCCACCCGGACGTGGTGGTCCTCGACCTCGGACTGCCCGACATGGACGGCGTCGAGGTGATCCGGGGGCTGCGGGGCTGGACCCGGGTGCCGATCCTGGTGCTGTCGGCCCGGCACTCCTCGGACGAGAAGGTCGAGGCGCTCGACGCGGGCGCCGACGACTACGTCACCAAGCCCTTCGGCATGGACGAACTGCTGGCCCGGCTGCGGGCCGCCGTGCGCCGGGCCGAGCCGGCCGGCGGCGGGGAGGACGACGTCCTGGTGGAGACCGACGGGTTCACCGTCGACCTCGCCGCGAAGAAGGTCCACCGGGACGGCAGGGACGTCCGGCTCACCCCGACCGAGTGGCATCTGCTGGAGGTGCTGGTGCGCAACACCGGGCGCCTGGTCGGGCAGAAGCAGCTCCTCCAGGAGGTGTGGGGGCCGTCGTACGGCACCGAGACGAACTACCTGCGGGTCTACATGGCCCAGCTCAGACGGAAGCTGGAGACGGATCCCGCGCACCCGAGACACTTCATCACCGAACCGGGGATGGGCTACCGCTTCGAGAAGTGAGCCGCGGGACGGGTTAGGGCCTTGTCGGCGGGCCCCGGTACGCTTTCGGACATGAGTGGTGTTCCGAGTTCCGAGAAGCCGGTGGGCCGGTTCCGGCGCATGCTCGACCGGCTCTCCTCGTCCCAGGAGGACCTGGAGTCCCAGGAGCTGCGGGAGGACGCCGAGACGGCCGGCTGTGTCCGGATCGGCGACTGCCAGGACCGGCAGATCGTCACGGTTACTGGTACCTTGCGCACGGTCACCCTGCGTCCGCGTGCCGGAGTCCCGGCCCTGGAGGCCGAGCTGTTCGACGGCAGCGCCGCGCTGGACGTGGTGTGGCTGGGCCGGCGCTCCATCGTGGGCATAGAGCCGGGGCGCAGGCTCATCGCATCGGGCCGGGTCTCCATGAGCAGAGGCCGCCGGGTGCTGTTCAACCCGAAGTACGAACTGAGACCCCTCGGTAGGGAGTAGCCGGTGACGTCGCTCGACAAGCCGACCGAAGACACGACCGCGGAGGACACCGCCGCGGCCGACGCCCGGGCGGTGACCGAGGCCGCGCTGTTCGAGGCGTTCGGCGGCCTGCGGGGCATGATCGAGACGGTCGTGCCCGGCCTGCTCTTCGTCACCATCTTCACGATCAACAAGGACCTGCACATGTCCGCGATCGCCGCGCTCGCGGTGTCGCTGGTCCTGGTCGTGGTCCGGCTGGCGATGAGGGACACCGTCAAGCACGCCTTCAGCGGGGTCTTCGGGGTCGCCTTCGGCGTCGTCTTCGCGATGATGACCGGCAACGCCAAGGACTTCTACCTCCCCGGCATGATCTACACGCTGGGCCTGGCGCTGGCGTACATCATCACGACCCTGTGCGGGGTCCCGCTGATCGGTCTGATCCTCGGCCCGGTCTTCAAGGAGAACCTCTCCTGGCGCACGCGGAACCCGGGCCGCAAGAAGGCGTACGCCAAGGCGAGCTGGGCCTGGGGCCTGATCCTGCTCGCCAAGTGCGCGATCCTCTTCCCGCTGTACTGGTGGGCGAACACCGCGCAGCTCGGCTGGGTCCTGATCGCGCTGAAGATCCCGCCCTTCCTGCTGGCCGTCTGGCTGACCTGGGTCTTCCTGGCGAAGGCGCCCGCGCCGATCGACGTGTTCGCCGAGATGGAGGCGGAGGAGAAGGCGGAGAAGGCTGCCGCCGAGGCCGCGGGCGGACGGCACCGCAGGGACGGCTGAGGGCCCGGGGGCTGCCGCCCCCGGACCCCCGCTCCGGCCCTGAAACGGGCCTCGTCCTCAAACTCCCCCGGAGGGGGGGACCCCCAGACGGGCTATGTGTCGCGCCGTACGGACAACAGGTCCTCCAGCTGCTCCTCCCGCGCCTGTGCGGCCACGAAGAGCAGTTCGTCGCCCGGTTCCAGGGAGTCCTCCCTGGTCGGGGTGAGGACCCTGGTGCCGCGGATGATGGTGACCAGGGAGGTGTCCTCGGGCCACTCGACGTCGCCGACCTGGGTGCCGGCCAGCGCCGACTCCTCGGGGAGGGTCAGCTCGACGAGGTTGGCGTCGCCGTGGCTGAAGCGCAGCAGCCGGACCAGGTCGCCGACCGAGACCGCCTCCTCGACCAGGGCGGACATCAGCCGGGGTGTGGAGACCGCGACGTCGACGCCCCAGGACTCGTTGAAGAGCCACTCGTTCTTGGGGTTGTTGACCCGGGCGACGACGCGCGGGACGCCGTACTCCGTCTTCGCCAGCAGGGACACCACCAGGTTGACCTTGTCGTCACCGGTGGCGGCGATCACGACGTTGCAGCGCTGGAGCGCCGCCTCGTCCAGCGACGTGATCTCGCAGGCGTCGGCGAGCAGCCACTCCGCCTGGGGGACGCGCTCGACCGAGATGGCGGTCGGCGCCTTGTCGACGAGCAGGACCTCGTGGCCGTTCTCCAGCAGCTCGCCCGCGATCGAGCGGCCGACGGCACCGGCTCCGGCGATGGCGACCCTCATCAGTGACCGCCTTCCTTCGGGCCCTCGGCGAACGACGCCTCGACCTTCTCGACCTCGTCGGTACGCATCATCACATGCACCAGGTCGCCCTCCTGCAGCACCGTCTGCGAGGTGGGCAGCATCGCCTCGCCGAGGCGGGTCAGGAACGCCACCCGGACGCCCGTCTCCTCCTGGAGCTTGCTGATCTTGTGGCCGACCCAGGACGGGGCCGCGTGCACCTCGGCCAGCTGGACGCCGCCGGTGGGGTCGCGCCACAGCGGCTCGGCGCCCGAGGGCAGCAGCCGGCGCAGCATCTGGTCGGCCGTCCAGCGGACGGTGGCGACGGTGGGGATGCCCAGGCGCTGGTAGACCTCGGCCCGCCGGGGGTCGTAGATCCGGGCGGCGACGTTCTCGATGCCGAACATCTCGCGGGCCACCCGGGCCGCGATGATGTTGGAGTTGTCACCGCTGGAGACGGCGGCGAACGCGCCGGCCTCCTCGATGCCCGCCTCGCGCAGGGTGTCCTGGTCGAAGCCGACCCCGGTGACACGACGGCCGCCGAACCCGGAGCCCAGTCGTCGGAAGGCCGTGGGGTCCTGGTCGATCACGGCGACCGTGTGCCCCTGTTGCTCCAGGGTCTGGGCGAGGGCGGAGCCCACTCTGCCGCAGCCCATGATGACGATGTGCACGACCGTCCTTCCGGAAGTAAAGAAGTCAAGAAGTCAATAAATTCTCTGGCGTGGCTCTGAACAGAGTCTCAGACCGCCGCCCAAGCTACACAGCCGCGGTCCGCGCAGGGCACCCCCGTGCACGCTTTGCGCGATCAGCGCCGGCTGATGCTCAGGAGACTGAGAACGGTAAGGATTCCGAGGCCGACGAGGGTACCGACGGCTCCGATCAGCTCCGCGGTCGTGTGCATGGGACCTCCGATGGGCGGCGGCGGGACGGGGTTTGTCATATAGACATGACGATCGATGCGGCCAGGGAATCCGCAGCCGACGCGTGGCCGATTTCACTCGTGAGGCAGACGTCGTGCTGCGTCACCCGGCTCACCCCGGGGGAGGGTGGGCGCGCCCCAGTTCGAAGGCATACGATCCTCTGTTGTGTCCAAACTGACCGACGTGCCCAAACGGATCCTCATCGGGCGCGCCCTGCGCAGTGATCGGCTCGGAGAAACGCTCCTGCCGAAGCGCATCGCCCTGCCCGTCTTCGCTTCCGACCCGCTGTCCTCCGTGGCCTACGCGCCCGGGGAGGTGCTGCTGGTCCTGTCCATCGCGGGCGTGTCGGCCTACCACTTCAGTCCGTGGATCGCCCTCGCGGTCGTCGTGCTGATGTTCACGGTGGTCGCCTCCTACCGTCAGAACGTCCACGCCTACCCGAGCGGCGGCGGCGACTACGAGGTGGCCACCACCAACCTCGGCGCCAAGGCGGGCCTGACCGTCGCGAGCGCGCTGCTCGTCGACTACGTCCTCACCGTCGCCGTCTCCATCGCCTCCGGCATCGAGAACCTCGGTTCCGCGATCCCCTTCGTCGTCGAGCACAAGGTGGTCTGCGCGGTCGCCGTCGTCGTGCTGCTGACGCTGATGAACCTGCGCGGGGTCAAGGAGTCGGGGAAGCTCTTCGCCATCCCGACCTACGTGTTCGTCGCGGGCGTCTTCATCATGATCGCCTGGGGCGCGTTCCGCGGGCTCGCCCTCGGCGACACCATGCGGGCGCCGACCGCCGGGTACACGATCAAGGCCGAGCACCAGGGCCTGGCCGGTTTCGCCCTGGTCTTCCTGATGCTGCGCGCCTTCTCCTCCGGCTGTGCGGCGCTCACCGGCGTCGAGGCGATCTCCAACGGTGTGCCGGCCTTCCGCAAGCCCAAGTCCAAGAACGCGGCGACCACGCTCGCGGCGATGGGCCTGCTGGCCGTCACCATGTTCTGCGGCATCATCGTCCTCGCCCTGACCACCGACGTCCGCATGGCCGAGAACCCGGCCGTCGACCTCCTGAAGAACGGCGTCGGGGTCGGCCCCGACTACGTCCAGAACCCGGTGATCACCCAGGTCGCCGAGGCCGTCTTCGGCAAGGGCAGCTTCTTCTTCGTGGTCCTCGCGGCGGCCACCGCGCTGGTGCTGTTCCTGGCCGCCAACACCGCCTACAACGGCTTCCCGGTGCTCGGCTCGATCCTCGCCCAGGACCGCTACCTGCCCCGCCAGCTGCACACCCGCGGCGACCGGCTCGCCTTCTCCAACGGCATCGTGCTCCTGGCCGGCGCGGCGACCTTCCTGATCATCATCTACGGCGCCGACTCCACCCGTCTGATCCAGCTCTACATCGTCGGCGTGTTCGTGTCCTTCACGCTCAGCCAGACCGGCATGGTCCGCCACTGGAACCGCCATCTGGCCACCGAGACCGACCAGGCCAAGCGCCGCCACATGGTCCGCTCCCGGGCGATCAACACCTTCGGCGCCTTCTTCACCGGCCTCGTCCTGGTCGTCGTCCTCGTCACCAAGTTCACGCACGGCGCCTGGGTCGCCCTGCTCGGCATGGTGATCTTCTACGCGACGATGACGGCGATCCGTAAGCACTACGACCGGGTCTCCGACGAGATCGCGGCGCCCGAGGGCCCGAGCGACGACAGCGTACGGCCGTCCCGCGTGCACTCCGTCGTGCTGATCTCGAAGATCCACCGCCCGACCCTGCGGGCCCTCGCCTACGCCAAGCTGATGCGCTCCGACACCCTGGAGGCACTCACCGTCAACGTCGACCCGACCGAGACGAAGGCGCTGCGCGAGGAGTGGGAGCGGCGCGGGATCGACGTCCCGCTGAAGGTCCTGGACTCGCCGTACCGCGAGATCACGCGGCCGATCATCGAGTACGTCAAGGGCCTGCGCAAGGAGTCGCCGCGCGCCGCCGTCTCGGTGATCATCCCGGAGTACGTGGTCGGCCACTGGTACGAGCACCTGCTGCACAACCAGAGCGCGCTGCGGCTGAAGGGGCGTCTGCTGTTCACGCCCGGCGTCATGGTCACCTCCGTGCCGTACCAGCTGGAATCCTCCGAGGCGGCCCGGATGCGGGCCCGCAAGCGCCAGGAGTGGAACGCGCCGGGTGCGGTGCGGCGCGGTCCCGCGGACCAGGGGCGGGCGAAGGAGGCGTCGGGCTCGGCGACCGGCCCCTCGGGCTCCTCGTCGGAGTCGTAACGCCTCGCGGCCCGCTTTTTTGGCGAACGGCCGGACGACAGCCACGTAGACTGGTGGGCTGTTGTCCGGCCGTTCCTCGTTCGACGTTGTGGAGTCACCCCGCCATGCAGGCAGAACCGAAGAAGACCCTGGTGGGGAACGAGTACGAGGTCGAGATCGGCCCCGTCGCCCACGGCGGCCACTGCATCGCCCGCACCGACGCCGGCCAGGTGCTCTTCGTCCGGCACGCCCTGCCCGGCGAGCGGGTCGTGGCCCGGGTGACCGAGGGCGAGGAGGGCGCCCGCTTCCTGCGCGCGGACGCGGTGGAGATCCTGTCCGCCTCCAAGGACCGGGTCGAGGCCCCCTGCCCCTTCGCCGGCCCCGGCCGCTGCGGCGGCTGCGACTGGCAGCACGCCAAGCCCGGCGCCCAGCGGCGGCTCAAGGGCGAGGTGATCGCCGAGCAGCTCCAGCGGCTCGCGGGCCTCACCCCCGAGGAGGCCGGCTGGGACGGCACCGTGATGCCGGCCGAGGGCGACAAGCTGCCTTCCGGACAGGTGCCGCAGTGGCGCACGCGCGTCCAGTACGCGGTGGACGCCGAGGGCCACGCCGGTCTGCGGCGGCACCGCTCGCACGACGTGGAGCGCATCGACCACTGCATGATCGCCGCCGAGGGCGTCAGCGAACTCGGCATCGAGGAGCGCGACTGGAGCGGGATGGCGACGGTCGAGGCCATCGCGGCGACCGGCTCGCAGGACCGCCAGGTGATCCTCACCCCGAAGCCGGGCGCCCGGCTGCCGATCGTGGAACTGGACCGTCCGGTCTCCGTCATGCGGGTCGGCGAGAAGGACGGCGGCGTGCACCGCGTCCACGGCCGCCCCTTCGTCCGCGAGCGCGCGGACGGCCGTACCCACCGGGTCGGCAGCGGTGGCTTCTGGCAGGTCCACCCGAAGGCGGCGGACACCCTGGTGACCGCCGTCATGCAGGGCCTGCTGCCCCGCAAGGGCGACACGGCCCTCGACCTGTACTGCGGCGTCGGCCTCTTCGCGGGCGCCCTGGCCGACCGCCTCGGCGAGAAGGGCGCGGTCCTCGGCATCGAGTCCGGCAAGCGCGCGGTCGAGGACGCCCGGCACAACCTCGCGGACTTCCCGCGGGTCCGCGTCGAACAGGGCAAGGTCGAATCCGTACTGCCGCGCACCGGCATCACCGAGGTCGACCTGATCGTCCTCGACCCGCCCCGCGCCGGAGCGGGCCGCGCCACGGTGGAACACCTGGTCTCCCTGGACGCCCGCCGGATCGCCTACGTCGCCTGCGACCCGGCCGCCCTGGCGCGTGACCTGGGGTACTTCCGGGACGGGGGGTACCGGGTGCGGACGCTGCGGGCGTTCGACCTCTTCCCGATGACGCATCACGTGGAGTGCGTGGCGATCCTGGAGCCCGCCGCCAAGGGTTCCTGACCCGCTTCCCGGGGGCGGGCGGCTCACGTCGGCCGGGGGCCGCCCTCTCCGGAGCGGAAGCCCTCGCGCAGTTGCAGCGGGGCCATGCCGTGCCAGCGGTGGACGGCTCTGCGCAGGGCGCGTTCGTCGGAGAAGCCCGCCTGGCGGGCCACCTCGCGCAGGGTGAGGTGCGGGCGGCGCAGGAGGTGCTCGACGCGTTCGCGGCGGACACCCTCGACGATCGCCTCGTAGGAGGTGCCGCAGTCGGCCAGGCGGCGGCGCAGGGTGCGTTCGCTGGACGCGTGCCTGCGGGCCTGTTCGGCGAAGGAGGGGACCACCGGCAGGCACTGCGCCACGGAGATCTCCAGCACTTCCAGGAGATCCTGCTGCCGCCGCCGCGAGGCCATCTGCGCTTCCAGCAGGTCGAGCGTCGAGGCGTAGGTGGTGGGGTCGCGGCCCGGCATCGGCCGGTTGACCCAGGTCTGCGGCACCACCATCCGGTTGCGGTCGGCACCGAAGGACAGGCGGCAGCGGAAGAGGTCGCGGAACGGCCCGACATCGCGCGGGGCGGGGAAGGCGAAGGCGACCTCCTGCGGTGTGAGGCCGCCGCCCGCGGCGAGGCGGCCCAGGGTGACGACACTGGAGAACGCCTCCTCGACCAGGAAGACGCCCACGCCCGGATCGAGCACCGGGTCCGGCAGGTCGGCCCGCACCACGTAGTCGGCGCCCTCCCGGCCGGCCGACCAGACGGTCATGGCCCCGGACACGTTCTGGAACCGCACACCCGTCTCGATGGCCACCTGGAGGGTGTCGCCGGCGAGCATGGCGAACCCCAGGAGGCCCCACGCGGTGAGGTGCTGTGCGGCCCCGACCCGCAGACCCAGGTTCTCGTCACCGGTCAGCTCCACGGCGCGTCGGATGACCGCACTGCCCTGCCGGTAGGAGACACGCAGGGCCGCCGAGCGCATCAGGGTCTCGGTGAGCCCCACGGCCGACAGCTCGGGGCGCAGATCGACGCCGTACTCACCGGTGATCCGGCTGAGGTAGCGCAGGATGTTCGGGGAGATCGTCGCCGAGGTGCTGCGCGTGGTGCCGTTCTCCGGGCGGGGTGGGTCGGGCATGGCTTCTCTCCAGGGCCGTACTGGCGACCACTCTAGGCAGGCACGTCCGGGTGCGGCCCGGCCGGCGGATGCGGCCCGGCTAGCGGGTGCGGATCCACACCGTCTTCTCCCTGGTCCACTGGGCGAAGGCGTCGGTGGACCGCTCCGCCCCGCCGAATCCGGACTGTTTCCAGCCGCCGAACGGCGCGGTGATGCCGCCCTCGCTGTAGGCGTTGACGGAGACCACGCCGGCCTGGATGCCGCGGGCGAGGCGGAAGGCGGTGTCGAGGTCGTGGGTCCACAGGGAGGCGGCGAGGCCGTAGGGGGTGGCGTTCGCCGTCCGGATCGCCTCCTGCTCGGTGGTGAAGGTCTGGACGGTGACCACGGGGCCGAACAGTTCCTCGGTGAGGACCGCGCTGCCGTCGGGGGCGCCGGTGACGACCGTGGGCGGGTAGTAGGCCCCGCGCGGGTGCAGCCCGGCCGGCAGCCCGGCGGTGTGGGCCACGGCTCCGGCGTCGACCGCCGCGGCCACGGCGTGGGCGACCCGGTCCCGTGCCGCCCTGCTGATCAGCGGTCCCGTCCGGGTGCCGGGCTCGGCCGGGTCACCGACGGCCAGGGCCCCGGCGGCGGCCGTGAACCGTGCGACGACCTCGGCGGCGATGTCCTCGTGGACCAGGATCCGGGAGCCGGCCGTGCAGTTCTGTCCCGTCGTCAGGAACGCGGCCTCGATCATGTCGTCGATGAGATCGGCGCCGAAGTCCAGCGCGTCCGGCATCAGGACCTGGGGGCTCTTGCCGCCCATCTCCAGGGAGACCCGCTTGAAGTTGGTCTCCGCGGCATCGGCCAGGATCCGCCGCCCGGTCGCCGTCGAGCCCGTGAACGACAGCGCGCC
Organism: Streptomyces sp. NPDC005811; assembly: GCF_040630405.1. Taxonomy (NCBI): domain Bacteria; kingdom Bacillati; phylum Actinomycetota; class Actinomycetes; order Kitasatosporales; family Streptomycetaceae; genus Streptomyces; species Streptomyces sp. NPDC005811. The sequence goes on along the minus strand of NZ_JBEXXK010000013.1, from coordinate 53,611 downwards.
GATCCCGGGGTGCCGCGCGAGTGCCCGGCCGGCCCGCGGGCCATGGCCGGGCAGGACGGTGAGAGTGCCGTCCGGCAGTCCCGCCTCCGTCGCCAGCCGTGCCAGGTGCAGGGCCGAGCGCGGGGTGGCCTCGGCGGGTTTGAGCAGCAGACTGTTGCCCGCCGCGAGGGCCGGGCCGACCTTCCACGCGGCCATGGCGAGCGGGTAGTTCCAGGGGAGGACGGCGGCGACCACCCCGACGGGTTCCCGGCTGATCAGGCCGAGATGGTCGTGGCCGGTGGGCGCGATACGGCCGAAGACCTTGTCGGCCGCCTCCGCGAACCAGCGGATCGACTCGATCGCGGCGGGCACGTCGCCGGTACGGCATTCCGTGACGGGCTTGCCCGCGTCCTCGCAGTCCAGGCGGGCCAGGATCTCGGCGTCGCGGTCCATCAGGTCGGCGAGGCGCAGCAGGACCGCGGCCCGCTCCCTGGGCGGCCGGCCCGCCCACACCCCGCTGTCGAGGACCCGGTGGGCCCGGTCCACGGCCCGGTCCACCTCCTCGGCGGTGGCGGCGGGCAGGGTGTCGAGCGTCTCCCCGGTGGCCGGGTTGACGACGGTGAGCAGGCGGTCGTCCGGTTCCGGGGTCATGGCCGGGCCTCCTCCACCAGTTCCCAGCGGCCGTCGATCTGCCGGGCCAGTCCTTTGCGGCGCAGGTCCTCCAGGTACCGGGCCAGACCGCGCTCGCCGCGTCGGCGGAACAGCGGGAGGAGCCGGGGGAGGAGGTTCGGCACCAGCATGGACCAGCGGACCAGACGGGATTCGCCGGGGCGCGGATACGCCTCCAGCCGTGGCCGGTCGAGCATGCTCACCACCGCGGCGACGACGTCGGACGGCTGCTGCGGCGGGTCCTGGAACTGAAGGGAGTTGCCGCCGTCGACGGCCTCCTGCCGCAGCATCGGGGTGTCGGTGGCCGACGGCAGGACCGAGCCGACCCGGATGCCCTTGTCGCCCAGGTCGAGGGCGATGGACAGCATGGCACCGCGCAGCCCGAACTTCGACGCCGCGTAGATGGGGGTCTCGCCCTGCGGGAAGATGCCCGCCAGGGACACCGTGGTGATGACCCGGGGGTCGGCGGAGGCCCTGAGCAGGGGGAGGGCGAGCCGGGTCGCGACGAGCGGGGAGAGGAGGTTGAGGTCGATCTCCCGCTCGATGCTCTCCACCCCGCGCACGTCGAACCGCTCGGTGCTGGTCATGCCGACGTTGTTGACCAGCACGTCGAGGCGGCCGAAGACGGAGGCGACCTGGGCGAAGAGGCCGGCGACCCCCGCCCGGTCCAGCAGATCGCAGCCGACACCGAGGTGACCGGCGCCGGGCAGGCCGTCCGCGACCCGCCGCGCCCGCTCACCGTCGAGGTCGACGACGACGCACACGGCGCCGTCGCGCGCGAACCGCCGGCACAGCGCGCTGCCGATGCCGCCCGCGCCACCGGTCACCAGCATCACCTTGCCGGTGCAGTCGTAGCCCCTCATGCCACGGCCTCCCTGCTGCCGCGGCCGACGGGTGCCGGGGGGCGGCCCTCGGTGGGCCAGCCCATGGCGGCGGCGACCTTCGTGAGGTACTTGGTGTACGCGGCGCTGTCGACGTAACCGGTGTGGCGCGGGGAGTCCACGAACCGCAGGCCGCCGGAGAGGTCCGGACGGTCGCCCCGGATCATCCGGGCGAACCGCTCGGCGTTCGGCCCGCCCCGGCGGGAGTCCTGTACGAAACCGGCGATCAACTGCGCCTGGGCGTCGAACAGTCGGTAGGCACCGGAGTTGGTCTCGACGAAGCCGACGCCGAACAGCCCCTCGTGCTGGCGCGAGAACGACGACAGATACAGGTCGGGGTGCTGCTCGTCGCCGAAGTAGCGCTGTGCGACGGGCACTTTGTGGACGTAGCCGGTCGCCAGCAGGATCAGGTCGAAGTCGTTGCTGCTGCCGTCGGTGAAGTGGACGGTACGGCCCTCGGCCCGCACGATGCCGGGCCGCGCGGTGATGTCGCCGTGCCGCAGATGGTGCAGCAGCATCGAGTTGACCGTCGGATGGGTCTCGAAGAGCCTGTGGTCCGGCTTCTGCAGGCCGAGGCGGCGTGGATCGCCGTCGACGATCCGCAGGAGGGCGCCGAACAGCTTCTGCTCCAGCCACTTCGGCATCCGGGGACCGACCCCTTCGAGGGTGTCCACGGGCCTGCCGAACAGATGCTTGGGGATGAACCAGTAGCCGCGCCGCATGCTGATCTCGGCGTGGTCGGCGGTGCGGGCCGCGTCGCAGGCGATGTCGCAGCCGGAGTTGCCCGCGCCGACCACCAGCACCCGCCTGCCGCGCAGTTCGTCGCCGCTGCGGTAGCCGATCGTGTGCCGGATCTCGCCGCTGAAGTCCCCCGGGATCTCAGGGGTGTGGGGGTGCCACTGCGAGCCGGTGCACACCACGACCTGCCCGTGCCGGCTGGTGCGCCCGTCGGCACGGGTGACCGTCCAGGTGCCGTCCGGGTTCTTCGCCACGTCCCGGACCGCGGTGCCGAACTCGATCCGCTCCGTCAGCCCGTACGCGTCGGCGAAGGACGTCAGATACGACAGCACCTGCTGTCGCGAGGGGTAGTCGGCGAAGTGGTCGGGCATCGGCCAGCCGCCGAAGCCCGAGAGGGTCCTGCTGGAGATGAAATGCGCCGACTCGTACATCGGGCCGCCCGGGTTGTCGATGTCCCACAGGCCGCCCGGCCCCGTGTGCCGCTCGATGTGCGTGCACGGAAGCCGCCGCTCGGCTAGTGCCCGTGCCACCGCCAGTCCCGCGGGTCCCGCACCGATGACACACGTGTCGTCCTCGGACTTCTTCACGAGTCCGCCTCCTCTCGTCGCCACGTTCGGCGTGGGAGGAACGTAGGCGGCGCGGGGCCGCCCGCGGACTGGCCCGTGCGGCCACAAAGGGGACCGTGGCGGCCAGTGCCGCCGACCGGCCCGGCCCGGCGCGGCCCGGCCTCGCCCGGCCCGCGGTTCCTGGCCGCCAGGGTCCTCGGTGTGGCCGCCGGCGTCCTCCGCCGCGCCGGTCCGCGTTCCTACGGTTGCTCCCGTTCGCGCACGCCGGTCCGGCCACGGTCCGTGACAGGAAGAGGGTCCCCATGACCGCAACCGCCGGAGCGACGGCTCCGCCCCGGCCGGCCGGAAGGGACCCGCTCGCGGGGGCCCGCCGGGTCACGGCCACCGTGTACGCCGCCCAGGGCGCGGCGGTGGCCGCCGTGTCCACCACCGTGCCCGCCGTGGAGAGCCGGCTGGGTCTGTCGGCCCTGGCGATGACCGCGCTCACCGTCGCCCTCACCTCGGCCGCGGGCGCCGGCAGCTTCCTGGGGCTGGCCGCCGTACGCCGCCTCGGCGCCGTCCCCGTCATGCGCGCGGCGGCACTGACCGCGGCCGCGGCCCTGCTGTCCGTGGCGTGGGCACCCGGCCGGGCCGCCGCCTCGGTGGCCTACGTCCTCTTCGGGCTGGCGCTGGGCGCCGTCGACGTGTCCGTCAACACCCGCGCGGCCACCGTCGAACGCCTCTACGGGCGCAGCATCCTCTCCTCCTTCTACGCCGCCTGGAGCGCCGCGGGCGTGGTGGCCGCGCTGCTGACGGCGGGCGTCTCCCGGCTGGGCGGGCCGGTCACCTACGTCCTGAGCGCGCACGCCGTGCTGGTGGCCCTCCTGGCGCTGACCGTCCGCCGCCATGCCCTCCCGCCGCCGCCCGCCGCGTCGGACGACGGTCCGGCGGTGGCCGAGGAGGTCCCGGGGCGGCGGGTGTGGGCGCGGCTCGTCCCCTTCGGTGTCGTCCTCCTCGTCGCCTACGTCGTCGACTCCACGGTCTCGGCCTGGTCCACCGCCTACCTGCACCAGACCCTCGGCGCGTCCCTGGCGGCCGCGCCGCTCGCGTACGCGGCCTACCAGGCGGGCACGGTGACCGGCCGGGCGAGCGCCGATCACCTGGTCCGCCGGATCGGGCCGGTGGCCGTGGTCCGCGCCGCCGCCCTGCTCGCGGCCGTCGCCCTGACCGCTCTGGCGGCGGCCCCGAGCTGGCCGTACGCGGTCGTCGCGGCATGCTGCGCGGGCCTCGGGGGCGCCGCCCTGACGCCGCTGTGCGTCGCGGCGGCCGGCCGGCTGCGGCCCGGTGCCCCCGAGACGGTGCTGGCCCGCCTCAACGTCTTCAACTACGTCGGCGTCCTCGTCGGAGCCGGCGCCGGCGGGGGACTGGGGGCGACGGGCCACTTCCGCGTCGCCTACGCGATCCCCGCCGCACTCGCCCTGGCCCTGCTGACCACAGCACCCTTCTTCCGGACCGACGGCGTCCCGTCCCCGTAACCGGACCCCTGCCCGCGCACCGGTCCGGGCCGGCTCCCATGAGGCCCGCTGTCCGCGCCCCGCAGCCGCCCGCTGCCTCGCGCCCGGTTGCGCTGTCCGCGCCCCCCAGCCGCTCTCCGTCTCGCCCCGCAGCCGCCCGCTGCCTCGCGCCCGGTTGCGCTGTCCGCGCCCCGCAGCCGCTGTCCGTCTCGCCCCGCAGCCGCCCGCTGCCTCGCGCCCGGTTGCCCTGTCCGCGCCCCGCAGCGGCTCTCCGTCTCGCCCCGCAGCCGCCCGCTGCCTCGCGCCCGGTTGCGCTGTCCGCGCCCCGCAGCGGCTCTCCGTCTCGCCCCGCAGCCGCCCGCAGCCGCTCGCCGCCCGCTGCCCCGCGCTCGGCTGCGCTGTCCGCGCCCCGCAGCCGCTCTCCGTCTCGCCCCGCAACCGCTCGCCGCCCCGCGCCCGGCTGAGCCGCCCGCGCCCGCGCCCGGCAGCCGCCCGCCGTCCCGCGCCCGGCTGCGCCGGCCCGCCCCCCAGCCGCCCCGCAGTGCCCCGGCGGGAACGCCGACTCGGCCTCCCCGGTCCCGGGCCCGCCGCCGTCTCACATCCCCGGCAGCGGCCGGACCGTGAGGATCTGCTGGGCCGAGCCCACCGGTCCGTCGATGTCGTGCAGGACCGTGCTCGTGAGGCCCTGGCCGGTCGGGCCGAAGGCGACCGTGGTGTCCAGGCCCGTCCACCGGCCCCGCGGCTGCCGGTGCAGATGGACCGTCAGATCGACGTTCGGGAACATCCACGCGGTCGGCGGCTGCCGTACGGCGATGCCGTTGGCGGTGTCGACCAGTGCGAGGTACGACGCGAGCGGGCCGACGGCGGCCCCGGCGACCAGGGCCAGCGGAGTGGAGATCCAGGCGGTCGTGCGGCCGGGCCGCGGGGGTGCCGCCGGGCGGACGTCGAGGGAGGCGATGTAACCGCCGGGCCAGACCTCGGACATGGGCCAGGAGGACAGCGACTCCGGCGGGGCGGGGCGGTCCTCGGGTCCGCCCGCGACCGCGGCGGTGTCGAGGGCGGCCAGGTACCAGGCGCGGGCCCGCACGACCGGTCGTCCGGCGATGGTCACCACCGCTTCGAGGAGGGTGATGGTCCGCCCGGGGCGGACGGTCTCCACCCGGATCTCGCACGTGTCGAGGGCCAGGCGGCCGAGGATGTCGTAGCTGATCCGGGAGAGCAGCAGGCCGTCGTCCGGTCCGGCCGCCCGGTGCCGGTCGAGCGCGTGGACGACGAGTCCGCCCAGCGGGCTGAAGTGCTGCTCGTCCGGGTCCCAGGCGCCGCCCACGTGCGGCGTCGGCTGGTAGCGGTGGTCGTCGATCGGCTCGAAGTAGCTGTCGGCGTTCAACGGGCGGTTCTCCCGGCGGGTCGGCGGATCAGAGCGTGTTGAGCAGGAGGACGTACACGGCCGTCCCGGCGCCGACACTGAGGATCGTGCGGCGCCCGAAGGCGAGATGGACGGCCGCGGTGACGGCGACCGCGAGCGGCGCGTACCGGGTACCGCCCGGGTCGGTGGTGACCGTGCCGTGCAGCGCGGTCACGGCGAGGACGGCCAGGATGCCGACCGGCATCCACACCGCCAGGCTCCGCACGACCGCCGAGTCGCGCAGCCGCCCCAGCACGGCGAACGGGACGGCGCGCAGCGCCAGGGTGATCGTGAAGGAGATCGCGAGGACGGCGAGGAGGTATGGGGTGTTAGGCATCGGCGGCCCTCCGGGTCGTGACGAGGTGGCGGACCAGGAGCAGCGCGACGAACAGCAGCAGTGCCGTGAACATCGCCAGGCCCGGGGTCAGCACGAGGGCGACGGTGACGCTCGCGCCCGCGAGGAGCAGCGACGGCAGCTCCGCGCGCGAGCGGAACGCGTCCAGGGTGAGCACGGTGAACAGCGCGCACAGCGCGAACTCCAGCCCCTCGACCGGGCCGGGCAGGGCCGCGCCGAGGGCGATCCCGACCAGTCCGCCGCCCACCCAGTACGTCTCGCAGGCGATCTGCATCGCCAGCAGCCGGGGCGCGGAGCGCTCGCTCTCGGGCAGTGAGGCGCTGACGGCGTACGCCTCGTCGATCATCGCGTAGACCGAGTACGCCTTCGCCACCGGGTGCCTGACCAGGTGGAGCGGGAAGGAGAAGGCGTAGAACACATGCCGGAAGTTCACCACGAGCACGGTCAGGGCGACCGCGGCGAGCGGGGTGACCGTGGCGACCATCCCCACCAGCAGCAGTTCCAGGGAGCCGGCGAACGTGGCCAGGGACAGGGCCGGGGCGAGCCACCAGGGCAGGCCCGCCTGCATCACCAGCAGTCCGAGGGCGATGCCCAGCGGGAAGATGCCGAGGCCCGCCGAGAAGGAGTCGCGGACGCCCAGGGTCACCTGGGTCCGGCGGGTGACCGGGGGCGGTGCGAGGGAGGGGGTGAGCATGTCGTGGGGCACGGATCCATGGTCCCGCAGAAGCCGCGCCACATGGTTGCGAATATTGCTCGGTGACCTCTCTTCCATGCAATATTCCCCTTGTGGATACCATCGACCGAGCAATTATTGCCGAGCTGGAGCGGGACGGGCGGCTGACCAACGTGGAGCTGGCCCAGCGGGTCGGGCTGACCGCCGGCCCCTGTCTGCGCCGGGTGCAGCGGCTGGAGGCCGACGGGGTCGTCCGGGGTTACCGGGCGGTGATCGACCCCGCCTCCGTGGGCCGCTCCTTCGAGGTGCTGATCGACCTCAGCCTGGAGGCGCAGGACGCGGCGACCGTCGAGCGCTTCGAGGAGACCCTCGCGCAGGCCGAGGAGGTCCTCGAACTGCGCCGGCTGTTCGGCAGCCCCGACTATTTCGTCCGCGTGGCCGTCGCCGATCTGCCCGCGTACGAGGAGTTCCTGAGCCGGCGGGTCATGACCATCCCCAGGATCAGGAACGTCACCTCGCACTTCACCATGAAGACGATCAAGCCGGCCCCGTAGCGGCCGTCCGCGGGGTCTGTGGCGACCGTCAGGCGGGCCGGACCAGGCCCACGTCGTAGGCGAAGATCACCGCCTGGACCCGGTCCCGGGCGCCGATCTTGGTGAGGATCCGGCTGACGTGGGACTTCACGGTGGACTCGGCGAGGTGGAGGGCCTCCGCGATCTCGGTGTTGGTGGCGCCGCCCGCGAGGGCGGTGAGGACCTCGCGTTCCCGGGGGGTGAGGTCGTCGAGCCGGCGCTCCTGCGCGGGGGTACGGCGGGCGTGCCGGCTGGTGTAGGTGTCGATGAGCCGGCGCGTGACGCCCGGCGAGATGACGGAGTCGCCCGCGGCCACGGCACGGATGCCGACCACGAGTTCGTCGGGGCGCGCGTCCTTCAGGAAGAACCCGCTGGCCCCGGCGCGCAGCGCGTCGTAGGCGTACTCGTCGAGGTCGAACGTGGTCAGCACGAGGACCCGGGAACGGCCCCCGGACCCGGCGATCCGGCGGGTCGCCTCGATGCCGTCCATGCCGGGCATCCGGACGTCCATCAGGACGACGTCGGGGCGCAGTTCGGCGGTCAGCCGGACGGCCTCGCTGCCGCTCGCGGCCTCTCCGGCCACCGCCATGTCGGGCTGGGCCTCCAGCAGCATGCGGAAGCCGAGGCGTTGCAGGGCCTGGTCGTCGACGATGAGGACGGTGGTCATGCCGGGCGGTTCTCCAGAGGCGTGGTGGGGACGAGACGGGCGTGGACGCTCCAGCCGCCGTGCGCGTTGGGGCCCGAGGTGACCTCGCCCCGGTAGAGGGCGGCACGCTCGCGCATGCCCACCAGCCCCTGGCCGCCGCCGCGCGTGGGCGCGGGGCGGGCCGGGCCGGTGTCCTCGACGCTGACGCGCACGACGTCACCGGTGGTGAGGGCGACGGTGACGGACGTGTCGGGCGCGGCGTGCTTGAGGGTGTTGGTGAGGGCCTCCTGGACGATCCGGTACACGGCGAGCTGGAGCCCCTGGGACAGTCCGGCCGGGTCTCCTCCCGTGTGCAGGGCGACGGTCGGGCCCGCCGCCCTGAACCGCTCCAGCAGCGCGTCGAGGTCGGCCAGGCCCGGCTGCGGGGCGAGCGGGGCGTCCCCGTGCGGGGCGTCCCCGTGCGGAGCGTCCTCGGCGCCGATGACCGCGAGCAGCCGGCGCAGTTCACCGAGGGCGTCCCGGCCGCTCTCGGCGATGATCCGCAGGGTCTCCGCAGCGCGCTCGGGGCGCTGTGGGGCGAGCGCGGCGGCGCCGTCGGCGAGGCCGACGACGACGGCGAGGGTGTGGCCGAGGATGTCGTGCATCTCCCGGGAGACCCGGGCGCGTTCCCGAGCGGCCGCCAGCAGGGCCTGCTGGTCGCGCTCCTTCTCCAGCCCCTGCACCACGACGTCCACCATGCGCCCGGCCAGCCCGAGACCGGCGAACGCGCACACCGCCGCGATCGCGAGCGCCGTCACCACCTCGGGCCGGGTCACCCGCTCCAGCTGACCGCCGGTCCAGTACACGGTCGCCCAGGCGACGAGCTGGACGACGGTCACCGCGAGGGCGATGACCAGCCGGCGCGGCGAGCTGTGCCGGCCGACGTTGAACAGCGCGATGGCCCGGGCGGCGTCGGCCCCGTTGAACGTGCCGACGCCGAGCGCCACCGCGGACACGGCCGTGGTCAGGGCGAACACCGTGACCGGGAACCGCTCCCGCCACAGCAGCGGTACGCAGAACGCGACGAGCAGCCCCAGCTGGGTCGGCAGGGCGGCGGTGTTGGCCGGGTTCAGCAGGGACGGCAGGCCGAGGGCCGCGCACAGGGCGGGCACGCCCCAGCGCCGGTACCGGGGGTGCGCCAGGTCCGCCCTTTTCACGGCGGTGGCGCGGGTGACGAGCGAGGCGATCACCCGCTGCTCGGGGTCGCTCGTCAGCGGCTCGGGCAGCCGGGGCCGCCCGACGGGTCGGGCGGGGGCTGGTGATGCGGTCACGGGACGCGCCCTTCACGGTGCAGGCGGGGCCGTCCGCCGGTCCCGGGGGGAGAGGACCGGCGGACGGGGCTTCGAGCGACGGCCGGCACACCGACCGCCGCCGAGGTGGGGATCGTACGACCACGACACCGGCCGGCACGGATCGGCGTGCCAGGTCAGTTCCGGCCGCTCGGCTCCGGCACCGAGGGCCGGTCACCGGCGGCCGTGTCGCGGGACTCCAGGACGTGGCGCAGTTTCTCGCCCTCCACGTCCACGTCCGGCAGGATCCGGTCCAGCCACTTCGGCAGGGCCCAGGCCCGGCGTCCGACCAGGGCCATCACCGCCGGGACGATGGTCATCCGGACCACGAACGCGTCGAAGAGGACCGCGGAGGCCAGGCCCAGCCCGATCGACTTGACCAGGGCCACGTCGTCGAGGAGGAAGCCCGCGAACACCGAGATCATGATGACGGCGGCGGCGGTGACGACCCGGGCCCCGTGCCGGAAGCCCGCGACGACCGCCTCGACCGGCTCGGCCCCGTGGACGTACTCCTCGCGCATTCGGGTCACGAGGAACACCTCGTAGTCCATGGCGAGTCCGAAGACGACACCGATCAGCAGGATGGGCAGGACGCTGACGATCGGCGCGGTCTGGTCGATGCCGAAGACGTCCTTCAGCCAGCCCCACTGGAACACCGCGACCAGCACGCCCAGGGTGGCGACCACGCTGAGCAGGAAGCCCAGCGCGGCCTTGAGCGGGACGAGGACCGAGCGGAACACCAGCAGGAGCAGGATCAGCGCGAGGCCGACGACGATGGCCAGGTAGGGCACCATGGCGTCGCCCAGCTTCCGCGAGACGTCGATGTTCACGGCGGTGGTGCCGGTGACCATCAGATCGGCGCCGGTGTCCTTCCGCAGGGCCGGGGCGTGGTCGCGGATCTCCGTCACCAGGTCCTGGGTGGCCTCGCTGGTCGGGGAGCTCCTGGGGATCGCGCCGATGAGCGCCACGTCCCCGGCCCCGTTGAAGGCCGCGGGGCGCACGGTGGCGATGTCGTCGAGCGTGCCGAGCATCGCGTACGCGTCCTGCGCGGCCCGCTTCGGGTCGTCGCTGTCGCGGGCGTCCACGACCACGGTGAGCGGCCCGTTGAAGCCGGGCCCGAAGGCCTTGCTCAGGGTGTCGTAGGCGATCCGCTGGGTGGAGCCGGGCGAGGCCATGCTGTCGTCGGGCAGGGTCAGCCGCAGACCGGTCGCGGGCAGCGCCAGCACACCGAGCCCGAGCACCGACACCACCAGCATCCGCACCGGGTTGCGGGTGACGAACCGGCCCCAGCGCACGCCCATCGCCTCGCGCTCGCCGCGCTCCTCCGCCCGGTGGCGGGCGCTGGTGAGCCGCCCCTTCATGATCCGCATCCCGGCGAAACCGAGCGCCGCGGGCAGCAGCGTCAGCGCGATGACCACGGCGACGGCGACCGCGAACGCGGCGGCCAGCCCCATGCTGGTGAGCATCTTGATGCCGATCACGCTCAGCCCCGCCAGCGCGATGATCACGGTCAGCCCGGCGAACACCACGGCCGAACCGGCGGTGCCCAGGGCCCGCCCGGCGGCCTCCTCGGGCGCGTGCCCCTGGCGGATCTCGTCGCGGTAGCGGGAGACGATGAACAGTGCGTAGTCGATCGCGACGGCCAGCCCCAGCATCAGCGCCAGCGTCGAGGACGCCGAGGCCATGTCCACGAACGAGGTGGCCACGGTGATGCACAGGAGGGCGGCGAGCACCCCGACGATCGCGGTGACCAGCGGCAGACCGGCGGCGATCATCGAGCCGAAGGTGATCACGAGGACGAGGGCGGCGACGACGAGTCCGATCAGCTCGGCCGCCTTGCTGCCCGCCTTCTCCTGCACGGCGTTGCCGCCCATGCTGACGGTCAGCCCCGACTCCTCGCCCTCCCGCGCCACCTTCTCCAGCGCGTCGTGCGCGGCGTCGGTGAGATCGGCCTTCGGCACCTTGTAGGTGACCTGGGTGTAGGCGATCGTGCCGTCCTCGCTCACCAGCCCGCTCGTGAACGGCTCGGAGACGCTCGCCACCTGCGGCGCCGCCGTCAACTCGGCGACCAGCGCCGCGATCTCGCCCTGGTGGGCGGCGGAGGTCAGCTTCTGCCCCGCGGGCGCCTCGAACACCACCCGGGCCGTCGCGCCGCCGGCCGAGGCCTGCGGGAATTCCCTCCCCAGCAGGTCGATCGCCTTCTGGGACTGGGTGCCGGGCAGCGTGAAGTCGTCCGTCGTGGTGCCGGAGACACGGCCGGCGCCCACGCCCACGGCGGCCAGCACGACGATCCACGCCATCAGGAACAGTCGTCGTCGCCGGAACGCCAGCCGGCCGAGACGGTAGAGGAAGGTGGCCACGGAAGTACTCCCGCCAGGAGGGCTCGGTACGGGGGACAGGGACCGATCGGCCCCGGGCCCACGCTAGGAGCGCAATTCCGCGCCCTTCCGGCACCACGGGACCGAATCCGCCGGGGAATCCGGTACCGCGGTACCGGTACGACGGAGTCAACTCCCCGTGCCCGCCTCCCTGCGAAACTCTTTCGGAAGGGGGCTCGTGACACAGCCGTATCGCGTCCCAATACTGACTCCCAGCCGCCTCGGGACACGCAATGAGCCGCATTCGTATTCCCTGGGCAGCGGGGCGCGAAAGGGTTTCGGTATTCATGAAGAAATGGGCAAGAAAGGCTCTCGCGGCAGCGACGGCCACCGGCATGGGGGTGGCGTTCGCCATCGCCTCCGCATCCGGCGCGTCGGCGTACCAGCCGAGTCCCTCGAATCTGTACGTGGCGGACAATGCCGCTTCCTGCAACAAGAAGCCCTGTGTTCTCTACCCGAAGTCGGCCCAGCTTCCGAGCGGCCGGATCGTGGCGTCCTTCGAGAACAGCCAGGGCGACCCGGTGGGGCAGACGCTCCCCGTCTACAAGAGCGACGACGACGGCACCACCTGGCAGAAACTGGCCGACGTCAAGGCGCCCGCGTATCTCTCGGGCGACGCGCAGTACGCGAAGTACACGAGCAACTGGACCAATCCGTATCTCTACGTGCTCCCGCAGGACGTGGGGACCCTGAGCGCCGGCACGCTGCTGCTGGCGAGCGTGGTGTCGGGCGACGACGCCTACTACCGGGAGCACAAGGCCGCCGACCCCGCCTGGACGCCGACCGGTGACGGGGACCGCGAGGACGTGGCGATAGCCCTGTACTCCAGCACCGACGACGGGGCGACCTGGAGCTTCCGCACCATCGTCGCAGCCGGCGGATGGCAGGGCGGGGGCGGGAGCAACATCTCGGCGGCCAACACCCACGCCGAGCAGGACCCGGTGTGGGAACCCCACCTGATGGCCCGCGGCGGCAAGCTGATCGCCTACTACTCCGACGAGAACGACTACACCGGCTACGACACCGCCACCGGCGTCCCGGTCCTCGACCCGGACAACGACACGGCGACGGATTCACGCGGCCAGATCCTCGTCCACCGGACCTGGGACGGCAGCGGCGGCGCCTGGAGCACGCCGGTCGTCGACGTGCCGGGCGGCACGGTCGGCAACGGCGGCAAGACGGAGATCGGCGGCGGCCGCCCCGGCATGACGACGATCGCCCCGACCACCGACGGCAAGTGGCTGCTGACGTACGAGTACTGGGGCGGCGGCACCAACGTCCGCTACCGCCTCGGCGACGACCCGCTGACGTTCTTCTCGGCCACCGACGCGGCGATCACCTCGCTGCCCGTGCCCTCCGGCGGCGCCACCCTCTCCACCGGCGGCAGCCCGGTCCTCCTCCCGATGCCCGACGGGCGGATCGCCTACAACGCGTCCGGCAGCGGCAGTGTCTGGGTCAACGAGTCCGGCACGAGCACCGGCACCTGGAAGCAGTACCAGACCCCGATCGCCGGCGGATACAGCCGCGACCTCCAGTACGTCGACGGCACCGGACGCGTCCTGATCCTCCAGGCCTCCTGGAGCGGCGGCAGCGTCGGACCCGTGAAGTACGCCGAGGTCGACCTCGGCCGCTCCGACGGCGCCTACTACTCCCTGGTCAACCGTCTCACCGGCCAGGCCCTCAGCCCGGCGAGCGGCAAGACGCAGGACGCGAACCTCACCGGGAACGTGGCCGACCTCGTCACGGCCGCCGTGAACTCCTCGGACGACACCCAGCGCTGGCACACCCAGTCCAAGGGCTCCGACGTCACCCTCCTGAACAAGGCGGGCGGCCGGGCGGTGGCCGTCTGGACCGGCGCCGCCACCGCCGGGCAGAAGCTCGCCCAGTGGGTCGACGACGACGCCACCGACAAGCGCTGGACCCTCGTCGCCTCCTCCACCAGCGGCTTCCACAAGCTCCGCTCCGCCAAGAACACCTCGCTCTACCTGACCGGCGCGACCGCCGGCGGCGCGGTCACCCTGGCCGCCTCGGCCGACGACGGCTCCCAGGACTGGCAGCTCGTCCAGGACCCGCTGCCCACCGACGCCTCCTTCACGCTGAAGGGCACCAACTCCGGCAAGTGCCTGGACGTGCCGAACGGACAGACCGGCGTCCAGGTGCAGATCTACACCTGCTCCGGCAACGCCAACCAGACGATCACCCAGACCACCGCCGGTGAGCTGCGGATCTCCGGGAAGTGCCTGGCGGCGAACGCGGACGGCACCACCGCCGGCACCAAGCTGATCCTGTGGGCCTGCAACGGCAGGTCCAGCCAGAAGTGGTCGTTCCGTCTGGACGGAACGGTCGTCAACCGTTCCAATGGTCTCGCCGTGGACGTCACCGGCTGGGGCACCGCCAACGGATCCCCGGTCCAGCTGTGGACGCCGCTCGGCAACGCCACCCAGAAGTGGAGCCGACAGACACAGTGACCACCTCGGACAAGGGCCGGCTGGACGCGCAGTACGGACTGCTGACGAACATCGCCCAGGAAGCGGGCGTCTCGCTCAGCACCGTCTCCAAAGTGGTGCACCGGCGCCGCGACGTGGGCGCGGCGACCCGCACCCGGGTCGAGGAACTGCTGGACCGGCACGGCTATGTCCGCTCCTGGGACCGGGAGGCCGCGGCGCCACGGCAGATCATCGCCGTGTTCCGCGACCTCTCCGGTCCCTACACGCTGGAGGTCGTCCGCGGGATCGTGGAGGCGGCCGGTGAACTCGGCATCGACGTGATCACCGGCACCACGGGCCGGCGGTCGATCTCCCAGTGGCTCGAGGAGTGCGTGGCGCTCGGCGCCGCAGGCCTGGTCATCGTGATCTCCATGCTGGCCGAGGACGACCAGCGCCGGATCGTCGAGCAGCGGCTGCCGGTGGTGCTGGTCGACCCGCTCAGCGCCCCGTCCCCGGACATCCCGAGCATCGGCGTCACGAACTGGAGCGGTGCCCGCGAGGCCGTACAGCATCTGCTCGGCCTCGGGCACCGCCGGATCGGCATGGTCGCCGGGCGCTCCCACTCGCTGGCCGGCTCCGCGCGGCTGCACGGCTACCGCGCCGCACTGGAGGAGGCCGGCATCGACTACGACCCGGCCCTCGTGCGCTCCACCGACTTCGACTACGACGAGGCGCTCACCGCCACCCTGCACATCCTGCGCGCGCAGCGGCCGCCGACGGCCGTGTTCGCCGCCAGCGACGCACAGGCGCTGGGCGTGCTGGAGGCCGCCCGGCAGCACGGACTGCGCGTGCCGGACGACCTCGCGGTGATGTCCTTCGACGACACCCTGGTGGCGGCCATGGCCTGCCCGCCGCTGAGCGCGGTGCGCCAGCCCTTCGAGGAGCTGGGCCGCGAGGCGACCCGGGTCCTGCTCCAGACGGCCGAGGGCCGCCCGCCCGCCTCCCCGCGCATCGAACTGGCGACGGAACTGGTGCTGCGGACCTCGACGTCCGGGCCCCGCAGCACCTGAGCGGCGTCAGCCCCGTACGACCGTCACCGGCACGTCGTGCCGCCGTACGGCGGACAGGTCCCGCTGCTCGCCCACGAGCCGCAGGCTCCCGTGCGCCGGGGTGTCCCCGCTGGAGGACCCGGCGTACAGCAGGATCTCGCCGGGCTCCACGATCCGCCGGCCGTCCAGCCCCGTGAAGGCCAGCCGGTCGGTGTGCACCTCGAAGCGGACCGTGGCCTCCTCGCCCGGCTCCAGCACGACCTTGGCGAAGCCCAGCAGCGCCCGCACCGGCCGGGTGACCTGGGCGACCGGGTCGGTGACGTACAGCTGGACCGTCTCCGCACCGGCCAGCGGCCCGGTGTTGCGCACCCGCACCGACACCGTGAACCGCCCATCCGTGGGCACCCGGTCACGGTCCACGGCCAGTCCGTCGACGCCGAACGTCGTGTACGACAGCCCGTGCCCGAAGGGGAAGGCGGGCGTCGGGTCGAGGTTGGACAGCCAGCTCTGCCGGTCGCCCAGCGGCGGGTGCAGATAGGTGTACGGCTGCCCCGCGGGCGTGCGGGGAATCTGCACCGGCAGCTTTCCGCTGAAGTTCGCGGTGCCCGACAGGAGTCCGGCGACCGCGGGGCCGCCCTCCTCACCCGGCAGGAAGACCTGCACCAGGGCCGCCGCACCGGAGGCGAACCGCCCCACGGCGTACGGCCGCCCGCTGCCGACCACCAGCACCACCGGCGTCCCCGTCGCCAGTACCGCCTCCACCAGCTCCTCCTGCACCCCGGGCAGCCGCAGATCCTCCACGTCGCAGCCCTCGCCCGAGGTCCCGATGCCGAACATCCCGGCCTTGTCGCCGACGACCACCACGGCGACATCCGCGCCGGCGGCCTCGGCGACCGCGCCCGCGATCCCCGACCGGTCCGGCTCCCGCACCGGGCAGCCCTGGGCGAACCGCCAGTCCACACCGGGCAGTTCGGCGGCCAGCGCGGCGCGCAGCGACACCGCCTCGACGCCGTTGCCGAGGTCCTCGCGGTCGGAGAGGACATGGTTGGGGAAGCTGTAGCAGCCGAACATCGTACGGACGTCGTCGGCGCACGGCCCGATCAGGGCGATCCGCCCGGCGGACGGCAGCGGCAGACCGCCGGAGTTCGCCAGCAGCACGGCACTCGCCTCGGCGACCGCATGCGCCAGCCGCCGGTTCTCCGGCTTGTCCAGGTCCAGCTCTCCCGCGCGCAGGGCGGGCGGCTCCGGGTCCCAGTCGGCGTCCAGGAGCCCGAGCGCGAGCTTCTGCCGCAGCACCCGGCGCACCGCCCGGTCGACGTCCGCCTCGTCGGCAGTCCCGGCGTGTACGGCCCCGACGAGCGCCGCGCCGAAGCCGCGCTGGTCCGGCAGTTCGACGTCCAGGCCCGCCCCCAGCGCCCGCGCCCCGGCGTCCGCCAGATCGGCCGCCACCCGGTGCGCGTCGACCAGGAACGGCAGCGACCAGTAGTCCGAGACGACGGTTCCCTCGAAGCCCCACTCCTCGCGCAGCACCCCGGTCAGCAGCCGGCGGCTCGCGGCGGGCGCCTCGCCGTCGATCTCGGCGTACGAGTTCATGACCGAGCCCACCCCGGCGGCCACGATCCGCTCGAACGGCGGCAGGATCACGTCGTACAGCTCACGGGGACCGATGCCGACCGGGGCGTGGTTGCGGCCGCCCGTCGACGCCGAGTACCCGGCGAAGTGCTTGAGCGTGGCGTACACCCCGGCGCCCTGGAGGCCCCGCACATACGCCTCGCCCATCGCCCCGACGAGATACGGGTCCTCGCCGTACGTCTCCTCGCAGCGCCCCCAGCGGTAGTCGCGGATCACGTCCACGACCGGGGCGAGGCCCTGGTGGACCCCGGCCGCGGCCATGTCGGCGCCGATCGCCGCGCCGACCCGGTGGATCAGCGCCGGGTCGAAGGTGGCCGCCATCGCGAGCGAGGTGGGGTAGATGGTGGCGCCGTACGCGGTGAAGCCGGTCAGGCACTCGTCGTGCGCCATGGCCGGGATGCCGAATCTGCTCTGCGCCATGATCTGCCGCTGGCGGGCCGCGAGCAGCCGGGCGTGCTCCAGGGCGGGCCGGGGCAGGGTGCCGTAGGGGCGGGTGAGCTGGCCGAGGCCGTGCCGGGCCGTCTCGTCGAGGTCGCCGACGCGGCCGAAGAGACTGGTGCCGGGCGCGACCTCGGGGCCGGCCGGTTCGACGTCCTCCCAGGTGCTGCTGAGCTGGGCGACCTTCTCCTCCAGGGTGAGGCGGGCGAGCAGCGCCTCGACGCGCGCGCCGGCCGGGAGAGCGGTGTCCGTCCAGGGGCGCGCCGGGGAGAGCTGCTGAGAGGGGTCCGGCGTGGTGGTCGTCATGCACGACTCCGTTCTGGGGCATGCCGAGGAGGGCCGGCGCCCCCGTGGCGCGTCGGCCTCTTCGCCTGCGGCGTCGGTTACTTGGAGAATCCGGCGGTCAGTCCGGCGACCAGCCGGCGTCTGGCGAGGACGAACACCACCAGCACGGGAAGGGTGGAGAGCACCACCGCGGCCATCGTCGCGGGCACATTGATGCCGAACTCGCCCCGGTAGAGCGTCAGGGCGAGCGGCAGCACGGCCTTGTCGCCGCTCTGGGTGAGGATCAGGGGGAACAGGAAGCCGTTCCAGACCTGGAGGCCGTCGTACACCGCGACCGTCACCAGCGCGGGCCGGGCCAGCGGCGCCGCGAGCGAGATCAGCATGCGCCAGTCCCCGGCGCCGTCCACGACCATCGCCTCGAACAGCGAACGCGGCACGTCCCGCAGGAAGCTGACCAGGATCATCACCGTGACCGGCAGTGCGAACGCCGCCGAGGGCAGCACGATCGCGAGCAGACTGTCGTACATGTGCATCCGGATGATCAGCAGGTACACCGGGATGATCACCGCTTGCAGGGGGATCGCCAGGCCCAGCAGATACAGCCGGAAGGTCAGCCGGGAGAAGCGGTCGGCGTACCGGACGATCGAGAACGCGGCCATCAGGGCCACCACCACGGTGACCGCGACCGTCGCGGCGGTGACGACGACGCTGTTGAGCAGGTAGGTGGTGAAGCCGCCGTCCAGGACGGTCCGGTAGTTCTCGAACGTGGGGTGCCCGGGCAGCGACAGCGGGCTGTCGGTGGTGAAGTCGGTACGGCCGCGCAGACTGGTGACGACCAGCCAGTACACGGGGACCACGACCAGCGCGGTCCACATCAGGGCGGCGCCGCCGGTGACGGTTCTGCGCAAGGCGTTCACATGCCCTCCTGCTGGCTGTCCATCCGGGTGAAGCCGGACAGGCGGGTGGTGAGCAGCGACAGCCCGAGGCCGAACACCACCAGCAGGGTGGCGATCGCGCCGGCCCGGCCCATGTCGTGCGACTGGAAACCCGTGATGTACATGGCGAGCGGCAGGACCCGGGTCGCGGTGCCCGGCCCGCCCGTGCCGCCGGACAGGACGTAGATCAGATCGAAGTAGGTCAGCGAGCCGACCAGCATCAGGGTGCTCGACGTGACGAGCGTGTACTTCAGCTGCGGCAGCGTGATCCGCAGGAAGCGGGTCACGGGACCGGCCCCGTCGATCGCGGCGGCCTCGTACAGCGAGACCGGGATCTGCCGGATCCCCGCTTGGTACAGCAGCGCGTGGAACGGGACGAACTGCCAGGCGATCACGAAGATCACTGTGTAGAGGGCCAGGTCGGGCGAGCCGAGCAGCGGCTGCGCCAGCCAGTGCAGCCCGGGCGTGGCGCCGATGCCGAAGGACGGGTCGAGCAGCGCCTGCCAGGTCAGACCGATCGCGACGGCCGACAGCAGCAGCGGCAGGAACCACACCACGGCGAACAGCGCGCGCAGCCGCCCCCTGGGCGACTGGAACACACCGAGCGCCAGCGCGACCGGAGTCTGGACCAGCCAGCTCACCGCCATCACCTTGAGGGTGAGCCAGAGCGCCTGCCAGGTGGCGGCGTCGGCGAGGACCCCGCTCCAGTTGGCGGACCCGGCCCAGCCGAGCGGGCCCAGACCGTCCCAGCGGGCCAGGCTCAGCACCACCACACCGACCAGCGGCACCAGACCGAACAGACCGAACAGCAGCAGCGCGGGTGCCGCCATGAGCACCCGGCCCCCGGGGCGGCGCCATGAACGGGCCGTGGCCGGCCGCGTCTTGGGAGACGCGACCGGGCGCGGCGTACGGACCACGGTGGTCATTACTGCGCCGCCCCGCTCATGGCCGTGCCGAACTCCTCGGGCCTGATCTGCCGCAGGAACGACTTGTCCACGTTCGTCAGCAGCGGATCGGCCTGGTCGGAGGGGAGCGCCTGGTCCCAGGACAGCTGGAACGTCGGGGAGTTCTGCACGAGCTGGTACACGAAGCTCAGCCACTTCTTGTCGTCGGCCGACTTCACGGCCGCCAGCTTGGTGTCCAGTCCGTTGACCGGGGGCACGCTGCCCGCCGCCAGATAGGCGTCGACCTGGTCGCCGTTCAGGACGTAGTTCTTCAGGTAGGTGAGCGCCGCCGAGCTGTTCTTGCTCTTCGCGTTCAGCGACAGGAAGTTGGAGGGGTTGCCGACGATCGCCTGCGGGTCGCCCGCGCCGCCGGACACCGACGGGAAGGCGACATAGCCCAGGTCCTTCTTCACGAAGTCCGGTGCGGCCTTGACCAGGTTGGCGTACTCCCAGGTGCCCATCAGCTCCATGCCGGCCTTGCCGGTGTAGAGCAGCGCGGTGGAGGCGCCCTGGTCGTAGCTGACGGAGGAGGCGTTGTCGCCGAACGCCCCGGCCTTCGCGAGCTCCTGGAGGCGGGTGTTGGCCTCGGTGACCGCCGGGTCCTTCCACGCCGTGGCGTCACCGGCGGCGATCTTGTCGAAGACCTGGGCGCCGCCCTCGCGGTCGAGCAGGTACTCCAGGTACATCAGCGTCGGCCACTTGGAGTTCGCCGCGAGGGAGATCGGGGTGACCCCGTCGCCCTTCAGCTTCTTCACGGCGGCCAGCAGTCCGTCGTACGTCGTCGGCGCCTCGACGCCCGCGTCCTTCAGGACCTTCTTGTTGTAGTAGAGGACCACCGGGGCCAGCCCGTTGGCCGGTATGCCGTAGACCTTGCCGCTGAACGTGGCGCTCTTCAGCACGCTCGGCGTGAACCGCAGCAGCCCCACCTGAGCGTCGGTCAGGGTGTCGACCTTGCCCGCCTTCACGTAGTCGTCCAGCGCGCCGCCGCCCCAGCTGAAGAAGATGTCCGGGGCCTGGTCCGCCCCGAACGCCACACGCAGCTTCTGCTTGTAGTCGTCGTTCGCGAACAGCCGCAGGGTGATCTTCTCTTCCGGGTGGTCCTTGTTGTAGGCGTCGACGGACTCCTTGAGGATCGTCTGGTCGTTCAGCGCCCACATCGTCAGGCCCTTCGACGACGAGCCTCCCGACGACGATCCGCCCGGCCCCGACGTCCCGCACGCGGCGAGCAGGCCCATCGCCGCCGTCGCGGTGACCACGGCCACCGCCGCGCGCCGTGTTCTCGGAAGTACCCGGATTCCGTGCATGGTTGTCCGCCTCTCTTCTCCCTCGCGCGTCTCTCCGCGCGAAAGGCTTTCGACTGCCTGCGTCCGTCGGTGCCGCGGACGGCCCGCCTGCTGGACCGGGACACTGGCACGCCCGTCACAGCCGGGACAAGGAGGGGAAAACCGCCGGTTACGAAACATTTTCGCGCGTCCGGGACGGAGCGGCCGGTGCGAGGAGAGCCGGATCACGTCGGACCGTGCGCTCTTGGCCAGTTCGGCGGGGCACGGTACCTTCACTCTGATATCGACGACGGAAAAACGGAAGCCGGTGGAAATCCGGCACGGTCGCGCCACTGTGAACGGTGCGCTCCTCGCTGAGGGGCGGACCGCGAGTCAGACCCGGGGCCGTCGTCCTGTGCACCACCGAGATGGGACGCGAACTCCCAGAGGAGGCCCTGCCATGGCGCAGCACGTCGCCCAGCCGACCACCGCCGCACCCGCCGTTCCCGCCAAGCTCCCGCTGAAGGACATCGCCCCCTGGGCCGTCTTCTTCGGCATCCTCATGCTCGTCCTGCTGTACTTCGTCGGCGCCGAGCAGGGCGCCACCTCCGTCGTCTCCGGCGAGGGAGTCCACGAGTGGGTGCACGACGCCCGCCACCTGCTCGGCTTCCCCTGCCACTGACGAGGGACGCCGCACAGCCATGAACTCCGCAACCGTGCGAAACCTTCTGGTGCGGGGCATGCTCGCCGGCCTCGCGGCCGGCGTGCTCGCCCTCGTCGTCGCCTACTTCCTGGGCGAGCCGAACGTCGACAGCGCCATCGGCTTCGAGGAAGCCCACGCCCCCGCCCACGAGCACGAGGTCGAACTCGTCTCCCGCTCCCTGCAGTCCACCGCCGGTCTCGCCACCGGCGTCCTCGTCTACGGGGTCGCCTTCGGCGGCATCGCCGCCCTCGCCTACTGCTTCGCCCTCGGCCGGGTCGGCCGCTTCGGCCCGCGGGCCACGGCGCTGCTGCTGTCCGGGGCCGCGCTGCTGGCCGTGTACGTCGTGCCGTTCCTGAAGTACCCGGCCAACCCGCCGGCCGTCGGCGACCACGACACGATCGCCAAACGGACCACCCTGTTCTTCCTGATGATGCTGCTCGGTGTGCTCCTCGCGATCGCCGCGGTGATCGCCGGGAAGCGGCTCGCGCCGAGGCTCGGCACCTGGTACGCCACCGTCGTCGCCGTTCTCGGTTTCGTCACCCTGATCGGTCTGGCGTACGCGTTCCTGCCCGCGATCAACGAAGTACCGGCGGACTTCCCGGCCACCCTGCTGTGGCGGTTCCGGCTGTCCACCCTCGCCCTGCAGATCACGCTGTGGACGGGCTTCGGCCTCGTCTTCGGCGAACTGGCCGAACGGCTCCTGAACCCCAAGCCCGTGCAGGCGCCGGCGCGGGCGGCGGTGACCGTCCCGCAGTGACGGTCCCGCAGTGAGCCGACCGGAATGACACCAGGGCCCCCGGATCCGTCCGGGGGCCCTGTCATGCGCGGTCGTCCGTCTCCTCGCCGACCGGGTCCAGGGGCTGCCCGAGCCGCACGTTCCACCGCCCCGCGCGCCCGCTGACCGAGGTGGCTGTCAGCGGCGGCACGTCGAGCCGCCAGAAGGCCGCGAGCGGCGCACCCAGCACGTGGACCACCACGGCCCGGACGATCTCCGGCTCGACCACCGCGACCGTGTGACCGTCCGTCCCGGCCGCCGCCCGCAGCCAGCGGCCGACCCGGGCGCACAGGTCCGCCACCGACTCCCCGCCGTGCGGCGCCGCGTCGGGATCGGCGAGCCAGCGGCCCACCTCCTGCGGCTCGGCGGAGCCGACCTCGGCGAGGGTCAGACCTCGCCAGCGCCCCATGTCCAGCCCGGCCAGTTCCGGCTCCTCGGTCCCGTCGAGACCGAGGGCGGCCGCCGTCTCCCGGCAGCGCACACTCGGGGAGAGCAGGACCCGTACGGCGGCGGGCAGCGACCCGGCGGCGGCCCGCGCCCGGGCCGTCCCGCCCGCGTCGAGCGAGCCCCCGTCGTCGAAGCGGGCCCGGCGCAGGGAGTCGTTCATCGCGGGCGGGACGAAGGTGACGCGGCTGGTCACGTGACAGTTCCTTCTGGAGTGGGCAGCGTGCCCAGGAAGCGTATGTGCGGGCGGTCCCCGGGGGCGGTCCGGGTGACGGCGGCGCGGACGCCGTACACCTCGGCGATCAGCTCCTCGGTGAGGACCTCCTCCGGGGTGCCGCCCGCGACCACACGGCCGCGCCGCAGCACGAGCAGCCGGTCGCAGTACATCGCGGCCAGGTTGAGGTCGTGCAGGGCGACCACGCTGGTCAGCCGGAGTTCGGTGATCAGGTCCAGCAGGGCGAGCTGATGCTGGATGTCGAGGTGGTTGGTGGGTTCGTCCAGCAGGAGTTCCCGGGGCTGCTGGGCGAGGGCGCGGGCGATCTGGACGCGCTGGCGCTCCCCGCCGGACAGGGTCCGCCAGGGGCGGGCGGCCTTGTCGGCCAGACCGGTGCGGGCCAGCGCGGAACGGACGGCCTCCTCGTCCTCGGCGGAGGCGGGCGCCCAGGCCCTGCGGTGCGGGACCCGGCCGAGGCGTACGACGTCGAGGACGGTCAACGCGACCTGGGTGTCCGCCTGCTGCTCGACCACGGCCACCCGCCGGGCGACGGCACGGCGCCCCACCCGCTCCAACGGGCGCCCGTCGAGCGTGACGGCGCCGGAGGCCGGGGCGAGGACACCGGCGAGCAGCCGCAGCAGGGTCGACTTGCCGGAGCCGTTCGGGCCGAGCAGCCCGGTGACGGTCCCGGGGCGCGGGGCGAGGCTCACCCCGTCCAGGATGAGGGTCCCGTCGGCCGACCGGCTGACGCGGTCGGCGCGCAGGCCGTCGTCGGCGAGGTCGGGGCCGCTCATCGGGTGTCCCTGCCCCGGTAGAGGACCAGGACGAACGCCGGGACGCCGATCAGCGAGGTCATCACGCCCACCGGCACCTCCTGCGGGTCCAGCAGGGTGCGGGCCAGGGTGTCGACCCAGACCAGGAACACCGCCCCGGCCAGCGCGGTCGCCGGCAGCAGCCGGGTGTGCCCGGGACCCGTCAGCGCACGGGCGGCGTGCGGCAGCACCAGCCCGACGAAGCCGATCGCCCCCGCCGAGCCGACCAGCACCGCCGTCAGCAGCGCGGTGACGCACAGCAGCACCAGCCGGGTACGGGCCACGCGCACCCCCAGCGTGGCGGCCGCGTCCTGCCCGAACGCGAAGGCGTCCAGCGTGCGGGCGTACCCCAGACACACGGGCAGCGCCGCCGCCAGCACCGCCAGACACAGGCCGACGTCCGTCCAGTCGGCCCCGCCGAGCGAGCCGAGCAGCCAGAACAGCACCCCGCGCGTGGTCTCCGCGTCGGCCGCCGTCATCACCACGAAGGAGGTGACCGCCGAGAACAACTGCATCGCGGCGACCCCGGCCAGCACCACCCGGTCCGTGGTGCCCCCGAGGCCGTGACTGAGCATCAGCACCAGCACGAACGACACCACCGCGCCCACGAACGCCCCGCCCGACACCGACACGGCCCCGCCGCCGACCCCGAGCACCACGACCACGACCGCACCGGTCGAGGCCCCCGAGGAGACCCCCAGGACGAACGGGTCGGCAAGGGGATTGCGCAACAGCGACTGCAGGACCGCGCCGCACACGGCCAGCCCGGCCCCGCACACCGCCGCGAGCAGGGTGCGCGGCAGCCGCAGATTCCATACGATCCCGTCCCGGATCGGCGACAACCGCCCCTGTCCCCAGCCGAGATGGGCCGCCACCGTCGCCCATACGTCACCGACGGCGATGTCCGCCGGGCCGATGGTGATCGCCACCGCGACGGAGCCGCCGAGCAGCGCGAGCCCGGCCGCCCACAACAGCGCGCGCCGCAGCACCACCGGGACCGCGGCCGAGGCCTGCGGGACCGCCGCCGTCGGGACGTCGCTCACCCCGCGAGGCCGTACGCGCGCAGCGCCGCCGCCACCTTCTCCACGCCCTCCACGGTCCGGATCGTCGGGTTCATGGCCTGCCCGGACAGCAGCACGTACCGTTTCTTCCGCACGGCGGTCATGGTCCTGGTGACGGGATCGGACTCCAGGAACGCGATCTTCTTCGCCGCGGTCTCGGCGGTCTGCTGCCGGCGGGTCAGATCGCCGACGACGAGGACGTCGGGGTCGCGGTCGGCGACGGTCTCCCAGCCGGCCTGGGGCCACTCCTCGTGGGTGTCGGCGAAGGCGTTCTCCGCCCCGACCTCCCGGGTGATCACGCCGGGCGCGCCGCAGCAGCCCGCCAGGTAGGGGGACCGGGAGTTGGCGAACCAGTACAGGACGGTGACGCCCCGGGCGTCCAGGCCCGAGGTGGCCTTGCCGAGCCGCCCCTTCAGCTCGGCGACGAGCGCACGGCCGCGCTCCTCGACGCCGAAGATCCGCGCCAGGTCGGTGACCTCGCCGTAGATCGCGTCCATGGTGAGCGGCTCGGTGCGCGAGCCGTCGCCGTCGCCGCTGTTGTCCTTGCCGACGCAGTCGGCGGGGGAGAGGTACGTGGGCACGCCGAGCTTGTCGAACCGCTCGCGGGTGGCGACCCCGCCGGTGCCGAGGGTGGAGGCGAAGGAGGCGGCGACGAAGTCGGGTTCGGCGTCCAGCACCTTCTCGAAGGAGGGGGCGTCGTCGGCCAGCCGCCGTACCTTCGCGGCGGACTTCTCCAGCCCCTCGGCCACCGGGTCGGTCCAGGTGGCGGTGCCCGCCATCCGGTCGGCGAGGCCGAGGGAGAGCATGATCTCGGTGGTGCCCTGGTTGAGGGAGACGGCCCGCCGCGGAGGACTGTCCACGCGCACCTTCTCCCCGCAGTTGTCGAGGGTGACGGGATACCCGGCCGCGGTGTCCTCGGCGGCGGAACCGCCGGAACCGCCGGAACCGGCCGAACCGGCGCATCCGGTCAGCAGCAGGGCGCCGGCCAGGAGCAGGGGGAGGGTGGGACGGACGGGGCGTGCGAGCGGCACGGAACATCCTTCGGCGTCGAGGGCTCATGCGCGAAGCCCGGTCGTGCGGTTGCTCCCCCGGCGTCCTTGCGCCGCCGGAGGCCGCCAGCAGGTCTTCGGACTCGGGGTCACCCGGACGGGGCGCCTTCCCGGACCGTTCGCCGTCCAGTGGCCGTTGCCCCGCCCGTCGCCCTCACCGCTGCGCGTCAGCTCCGGATTCGCACCGGATTCCCTGACCCGTCGTGCGTACGCGTACGCACAGGGGTACGACTGGCTTCGGCAAGCTACCACAGGGCCGACGGACGGTCCCACGTCGCTGATCAGCCGCATGTGCAAGCTATGAGGGCTTCTTCACATGGCACAAGCTGGCTGTGGCGCGACATATGAATGGAATATGCGTTTGTGCGCATCCCCGGCGCGGGTACGGTCACCCGGGAGGTGGTGGCCCATGAGCCGAGGCGCGGGGCACGGCGCGGAACTCCTGCTCGCCGGTGATCTGGCCCGGCCGGCCCGGCTCACCGTGGCCGATCTGCTGACCTGGCCCCAGCGGCGGGCGGCGGTCAGCTTCGAGTGCGCCACGAGCGGTGTCCAGCACCACCGGTTCACCGGACCGCTCCTGCACGACGTGCTGTCGGCGGCCCGGCCCGGCTTCGATCCCGCCCGGCGCAAGGACCGGCTGCGGTTCCTGATCGCCGTGCACGGGGCGGACGGCCATCACGCCGTGCTGTCGTGGGCCGAGATCGACCCCGACTTCGGCAACGCCGCCGTGCTGCTGGCCACCACCATCGACGACACCCCGCTCGACGGGGCCGGACCCCAGCTGGTCCTGCCCCAGGACCGCTGCGGCGCCCGGCACATCAGCGGGATCGACACGATCCGCGTGGACGGCGGCTACACCCCCTGGAACTGAACGCGAAGGGCGCCCGGGACAAGGCCCGGGCGCCCTCGCTCACTTCAGGGTCGGTTCAGGATCAGACCAGGTCGAACCGGTCCAGGTCCGAGACCTTGGCCCAGGCCGCGACGAAGTCCTTCACGAACTTCTCCTTCGCGTCGTCGCTCGCGTAGACCTCGGCGAGGGCGCGCAGCTCGGAGTTGGAGCCGAAGACCAGGTCGGCACGGGTGCCGGTCCACTTCAGGTTGCCCGCGTCGTCACGGCCCTCGAAGGTGTGCTGGTCCTCCGAGGTGGACTTCCAGGTCGTGCCCAGCTCGAGCAGGTTGACGAAGAAGTCGTTGGTCAGGACGCCCGGGGTGTCGGTGAACACACCGTGCTTGGAGCCGCCGCTGTTGGCGCCGAGGACGCGCAGACCGCCGACGAGGACGGTCGTCTCGGGGGCGCTCAGGGTGAGCAGGTTCGCCTTGTCGAGCAGCAGGTACTCGGCCGGCAGGCGGGTGCCCTTGCCGGTGTAGTTGCGGAAGCCGTCCCAGGTCGGCTCCAGCGCGGCGAACGACTCGGCGTCCGTGTGCTCGTCGGTCGCGTCGACACGGCCCGGCGTGAAGGGGACCTCCACGTCGACGCCGGCGTCCTTGGCGGCCTTCTCGACCGCGGCGGCACCGCCGAGGACGATCAGGTCGGCCACGGAGACCTTCTTGGCGCCGGTGTTGAACTCGGCCTGGACGCCCTCGATGACGCTGAGGACGTGACGCAGCTCGTCGGGGTTGTTGGCCTCCCAGGAGCGCTGCGGCTCCAGGCGGATCCGGGCGCCGTTGGCGCCGCCGCGCTTGTCGCTGCCGCGGAAGGTGGAGGCCGACGCCCAGGCGGTGGAGACCAGCTGGGAGACGGTCAGACCGGAGGCGAGCAGCTTGGCCTTGAGGGCCGTGACGTCGGCCGCGTCGATGGCCTCGCCCTCGGCCTCGGGCAGCGGGTCCTGCCAGATCAGGGTCTCCGCGGGGACCTCGGCGCCGAGGTACAGCGACTTCGGGCCCATGTCACGGTGGGTCAGCTTGAACCAGGCGCGGGCGAACGCGTCGGCGAACTCGGCCGGGTTCTCGTAGAAGCGGCGCGAGATCTGCTCGTAGACCGGGTCGAAGCGCAGCGACAGGTCGGTGGTGAGCATGGTCGGCAGCTGCTTCTTCGACGCGTCGTGCGCGTCGGGGATGATCGCCTCGGCGTCCTTGGCGACCCACTGCTTGGCGCCGGCCGGGGACTCGGTCAGCTCCCACTCGTACTCGAACAGGTTCTTGAAGAACCCGTTGCCCCACTGGGTCGGCGTGGCGGTCCAGGTGACCTCCAGGCCGGAGGTGATGGCGTCGCCGCCCTTGCCGGAGCCGTAGGTGCTGGCCCAGCCGAGGCCCTGCGCCTCGATCGGGGCGGCCTCGGGCTCGGCGCCCACGTTCTCCGCCGGGCCGGCGCCGTGGGTCTTGCCGAAGGTGTGGCCACCGGCGATGAGGGCGACGGTCTCCTCGTCGTTCATCGCCATGCGGCGGAACGTCTCACGGATGTCGCGGGCCGCGGCGATCGGGTCCGGGTTGCCGTTGGGGCCCTCGGGGTTGACGTAGATGAGACCCATCTGGACCGCGCCGAGCGGGTTCTCCAGGTCGCGGTCGCCGCTGTAGCGCTGGTCGTCCAGCCAGACCTTCTCGGGACCCCAGTAGACGTCCTCCTCGGCCTCCCAGACGTCGGCGCGGCCGCCGCCGAAGCCGAAGGTCTCGAAGCCCATCTGCTCCAGGGCCACGTTGCCGGTCAGGATCATCAGGTCGGCCCAGGACAGCGCCTGGCCGTACTTCTTCTTCACGGGCCACAGCAGACGGCGGGCCTTGTCCAGGTTGCCGTTGTCCGGCCAGCTGTTCAGCGGCGCGAAGCGCTGCTGGCCGGCGCCCGCGCCGCCGCGGCCGTCGGAGATGCGGTAGGTGCCCGCGCTGTGCCAGGCCATACGGACCATCAGCGGGCCGTAGTTGCCGAAGTCGGCCGGCCACCAGTCCTGGGAGTCCGTCAGTACCGCGGCGATGTCCTGTTTGACGGCCGCCAGGTCGAGGTTCTTGAACGCCTCCGCGTAGTCGAAGTCCTCACCGAGCGGGTTCGCCACCGCCGGGTTCTTGGCGAGGATCTTCAGGTTGAGCCGCTCCGGCCACCACTGGCGGTTGCCGCCGCCCTGGGTGGGGTGTGCCGCACGGTCGTGGGCGACGGGGCACTTCGCCTCGGACGAGGGGTTCTCGGACATAGGGGGGATTCCTTCCGAAGGGGAAATCACGGTGCTGCTGCGGTACCGGCGGTGGAGCAGGCGGGGCACAGGCCCCAGTAGATGACCTCGGCCTCGTCGATGGCGAAGCCGTGGTCGTCGGACGCGGTGAGGCAGGGGGTGTGGCCGACCGCGCAGTCGACGTCGGCGACGACGCCGCACGAGCGGCACACGAGGTGGTGGTGGTTGTCCCCGACGCGCCCCTCGAACCGCGCGGGGCTGCCCGGCGGTTCGATACGGCGGACGAGTCCGGCCGCGGTCAGCGCGTGCAGCGCCTCGTACACGGCCTGTACGGAGATGTGGCCGACGCGGTCGCGCACTCCGGACGCGATCGTCTCGACATCGAGGTGGTCACCGCTGCGGACGGTCTCCAGCAGCGCGACGCGGGCGGCCGTCACCCGCAGGCCGGCACCGCGCAGCTCTTCGGCGACGGTTCGGGGCTGGGGCGTGGTCATGCGGACAACCTACCGGGCTAAACACGAATAGTTCAAGAAAGCGATGAAGCCAAGTTTGGTGTGTCGCGTCGGGACCGGTTCGCCCCGCTATGGTGGCGTACGGAGCCGCCGGAACGGGGTTCCGTTGGGCCGGACGGGGCCGGAGGGGCCGGTGGGACCCGTGCCAGAATGGGCGTCCCGTCGTCACCGCCGATCACCGAGGTGCCCCGTGACCAAGCCCGTGGCCCGGGAGCCGCAGCGCCGAAACTCGCGGTCCAACCGGGCGCGCATCCTCGCCACGGCCCGCCGGGAACTCGGCCGGAACCCCGACGTCACCTTGGAGGAGCTGGCGCGCGCCTCCGGTGTCGTACGGCGCACCCTGTTCGGGCACTTCCCCGGGCGGGCCGCGCTGCTGGAGGCGCTCGCGGAGGAGGCGTCCGAGACGCTGCGCGGGGTGCTGGAGACCGCCCGACGGCCGGAGGAGCCGGCCGAGCGGGCGCTCGCCCACTTCGTGCGCTGCATCTGGCCCGTCGGCGACCGGTACCGGCTGCTGCTCGCGCTCGCCCGGCGCGATCTCGGCATGGAGCGCGTCGCCGAGATCCTGGCGCCCGCCCGCGCCGAGGTCACCTCCATCCTGGAGCGCGGCCAGCGGGACGGCGTCTTCCACACCCAGCTGCCGCCCGCCGTGCTGAGCGCCGGTCTGGAGGCCATGCACTTCGCCCTGCTGGAGCAGGTCAACACCGGCGCACTGGAGGACGACGGCACCCGGACCGCCGTCGTCACGCTCATCGCGGCCGGGGTGCCGACGGACCGCGCGGGTGCGGTGGTCGAGGAGGTCGCGCCGGACGTGACGGCGGTGGAGCCCGACGTCCTGGACTGAGGGTGTGACCGGTCGACGCGATGAAGGGGCCCTCCCCGGAGGGCCCCTTCGGCGTTTCCGGGGCCGGGGGATTATTTGCACACCACTGGGCAATCAAATACTCTGCACATCAGTGGGCAATTATCTCGTCGCCGCTAGGAGTCCCCGATGCCCTTGTTTGCCAACACACCCGTGGAGAAGATGACCGGGCCGTACGCACGGCGCTGGTGGGCGCTCCTCGTGCTCTGCCTGAGCCTGCTGATCGTCGTCATGGCGAACACCTCGCTGATCGTGGCCGCGCCCGACATGACGAAGGGCCTGGACCTCTCCAGCAGCGACCTGCAGTGGGTCATCGACGGCTACACGGTCCCGTACGCGGCGCTGATGCTGGTGCTCGGCTCGATCGGCGACAAGTACAGCCGCCGAGGCGCCCTGGTCCTGGGCCTGCTGATCTTCGCGGGCGGCTCGGTGATGGGCAGCCTGGTCGACCGGACCGCCCTGGTCGTCACGGCCCGCGCGATCATGGGCGTCGGCGCCGCGGTGGTCATGCCGGCCACGCTGTCGCTGCTCGTCGCGATGTTCCCGAAGCGGGAACGCGCCCGGGCCATCACGGCCTGGACCGCCACCTCCGGTCTCGCCATCGCGGTCGGCCCCCTGGTCGCCGGCCGGCTGCTCCGGGACCACGCCTGGGGCTCCACCTTCCTGATCAACGTCCCCATCGCGGTCGTCGCCGTCGTCGGCGCGCTCGTCCTGGTCCCGCCGTCGAGGGCGGCGGGCATGGGCCGGATCGACTACGTCGGCGGACTGCTGTCGATCGTCTCCGTCGGCTCCCTGGTGTACGCCACCATCGAGGGCCCGCACTTCGGGTGGGGCGCCGGTCCGGTCACCGCGGCCGTGGTCGCCGGGGTCGGCCTGGCGGCCTTCGTCGCCTGGGAGCTGCGCCACCCGCACCCCATGCTGGACGTGCGCCGGTTCGCCGGGCGGGCGTTCAGCGGGTCGATGCTCGCGGTGCTGTTCTTCTTCTTCGGCACCTTCGGCTCGATCTACTACTCCACCCAGTTCCTGCAGTTCGTGCTCGGGTACGACGCGCTGGAGACCGGGGTCCGGCTGCTGCCGCTGGCCGGTGCGGTGTTCGCCGGCGCGGCGGTCACCGGGCGGCTGACCCCGGGGCTGGGCGTGAAGGCCATGGTGGTGGCCGGGATGACCCTCGGCAGCGCGGGCGTCTTCCTGCTCACCCGCGTCGGGACCGGCTCCGGCTATGCCGACTTCCTGCCCTCGCTGCTGCTGCTCGGGTTCGCGATCGGCCTGAGCGTGTCCCCGGCCACCGACACGATCATGGGGTCCTTCCCGGAGTCCGAGCTGGGCGTCGGCGGCGGTGCCAACGACACCGCGCTGGAACTGGGCGGCTCCCTCGGTATCGCCGTGCTCGGCTCGCTGCTGGGCACCGCCTACCGCGACAAGCTGACCGACCTGGTCGGCGGTCATCTCACGGTGGCCGCGCTGGACACGGCGAAGGACTCGGTGGGCGGCGGCATCGCGGTCGCCGAGCAGATCGCCAAGAACCCGGCCGGTGGTCCTCGGCAGGCCCAGGCACTGCTCGACGCGGTGCACGAGGCCTTCGCCCACAGCGTCGCGCAGACCAGCCTCATCGGCGGGATCATCATGGCCGCCGGCACGCTGATCGTCCTCGCGATCCTCCCGGGCCGCCGGGCCTTCGGCGAGAGCCGGGACGAGGGCGCGGCACACACCGATCAGCCGAAGGACATGGCGAACGCCGGCTAGCCGAACACACCGGAAGGCCGCGCGGAAGGGGCTGGGCGAAGAAGCCCGGCCCCTTCCGCGCGGTCTGGCTCAGGGGCGCTTTGCGGTGTGGTGTGGTGCGGCCCAGGAGGCGTCCCGTGGTCCGGGAGGTGGCTTGGCCCGGGGCGCGCCCTGCGGCCTGGGCGTGGTTCGGTCCGGGTGGTGACGTGCGATGCGGGCGCGGCACGGCCCAGGCGTGCCGCGCGCCTCGGCCTGGGCGGCACCTTGTGGTCCGGGCGTGCCCTGGCGTGAGGGTGCCTTGTGGTGGGGGCGTGGTCCGGTCCGGGGGTGCTTGTGGTCCGGGCGTGCCCTGGCGTGGGGGTGCCTTGTGGTGGGGGCGTGGTCCGGTCCGGGGGTGCCTTGTGGTGTGGGCGTGCCCTGGCGTGGGGGTGCCTTGTGGTGCGGGCGTGGTCGGGCCCGGGGGTGCTTGTGGTGTGGGTTCGGTCCGGGGCGGGCGGGCGGCGTCCTGTGGTCGGGGTGTGGCCTTGCCCAAGGGGCGCCGGGGCGGCTTCGGGCCGCCCGTCCCGACGGCACCTCGTGGTTTCGGTGCGGCCCCGCCGGGGGCCAGGCCTCAGCCGGAAGTGCCGACGGTCTCCGTGTGCGGCTCCCCACGGCCTCCGGCGGTCGCCGACGCGGTCCCGCTCGCCCCACCGGATGTGACCGTGTCGGCCTCGATCTCCCCACCGGATGTGATCGTGTCGGCCCCGGTCTTCCCGGCGGAACCGGCCGTCTCGGTCTCGGTCTCCCCGGTGGAGGCGGCCGGCTCGGTCCTGGTCTCCCCGGTGGAGCGGACGGGCACCGTTTCCCCGGCGGAGCCGGTCGTCGCGGCTGTGTGCCCGTTTCCGTCCGGTCCCGGTACCAGGCCGCTCATCGCCGCGCACTGTTCGGGGCCCATGACGTGGGCCAGGGCCGTGGTGACCGTCTCGGCGAGGGCGGTCGAGGCCTCGCGCAGGAGGGTGCGGGCCTTGTCGGTGAGGGCGATCTCGACGCCCCGCTTGTCCCCGCAGACGGAGCGGCGGGTGACCAGCCCGGTGTGCTGGAGGCAGGCGACCTGGTAGGTCAGCCGGGTCTTGGGGCGGCCCAGCAGCTCGGCGACCCGCGTCATGCGCAACCCCTCCTCCGGATGCTCCGCGAGCAGGCACAGGATCAGGAACTCGTCGTGCGAGACGTCCAGCCGCTCCTTCACCACCGTCCGCAGCCGCTGCTCCACCGCACCGGTCGCGGCGAGCAGCACCATCCAGGCGCGCAGCTCGGGCGGCAGCAGCCCGGAGCCCCGGGCGGACGGACACGCGGGCAGGTCGGGGGTGTGCTCCTCGGGGTCGGCCATGCATCGAGTGTAACCGTGGTCCAATTTTGGACGACGGGGGTTGTCCAGTTTTGGATAATCGGTTAGCGTCGAGTCATCCAAATTTGAATCATCGATCGGAACAGGAAACGACCATGACCGTCGCCGTGGAAACCGGACTCTGGCAGCTCGACACCAGCGCTTCCACCGTCGCCCTGAAGCACAAGACGATGTGGGGCCTGGTGACCGTCAAGGGCACCTTCGGAAGCGTGCGCGGCGGGGGAGAGGTGGCCGCCGACGGCTCCGCCACCGGCACCCTCGCCCTCGACGCCGCCTCGCTCGACACCAAGAACGCCAAGCGCGACGAGCACCTGCGCGGCGCCGACTTCTTCGACGTCGCGAACCACCCCGAGATCACCTACGCCGTGCGCTCCGCCACCCCGCGCGGCGCCGACTCGGTCGAGGTCTCCGGCCAGCTCACCGTGCGCGGCATCAGCCGCCCGCACTCCTTCACCGCGAAGCTGACCGGCACCAGTGCCGACGCCCTCACCCTGGACGCCGAATTCACCGTCGACCGCGCCGAGTTCGGCCTGGGCTGGAACCAGCTCGGCATGATCCGCGGCCTGACCACGGTCACCGGCACGCTCCGCTTCACCCGCGCGACGACCGCCTGACCCACCGGCGTCTCATCGTCGTACGGCGGACGTGCGCAGCGCGGAGCCCACGTCCGCGCTCGACAGCGTCTGCGGATCCGCGGTGAAGGCCCGCAGCCGGATCCGCACGCTGGGCCGCGGCAGGTGGAACGTCCCCTTGGGCGGCCGGAGTTCGTAGCGGGCCGTGCCGTGCGCGGGCAGCGTGCGCGGCCCCGCGGCCACGATCCAGTACGGGTCCATGCCCTGGCCCGTGGTGAGGGTGAAGTGCGGACTCAGCGCGCTGTCCCCGGTGTTGGTCACCCGTAGGGTCATCAGCGTCACCGAGGTCGCCGAGCCGTGCCGGGCCGCCGTCACCCGCATCCGCAGCGGAGGCGTCCCGGTGGCCGCCGCCGTCGCGCTCGCCAGGGCGGGCAGCAGGACCAGGACGGCCGCGGCGACCCGCGCCGTACGCCGCCGCGGACCCGCCAGGATCCGGGGCCTCGGCTGCCACGCGCCGGCGAACTCCGGCAGCGGCGCGGTGACCGCCGACGCCAGCCACAGCGGCGTCATCATCAGGTAGTAGCCGTCCTGGGAGCGCGTGGCCAGGAAGAACGCGCACCACGGCAGCACGGTCGCGGCCGGCCCCAGCCGCCGGACGAACAGCACGAACACGGCCAGCAGCCCCGCCGCCAGCAGCAGACTCGCGTGCCCGTACCAGTCGAGCCGGTCGCTGCCGTCCGTGAGGTACAGCGAGATGCCGATCAGCCCCTGGCCGTGCAGCACCGCACCCTGCGTCAGCGGCAGCGCGATCCCCTTCAGCCAGGCCGCCGGCTGCTGCACCAGGAAGTACGTGTTGATCAGCAGCCATACGGTGACGGCGACCCCGGCGATCCGCAGCAGCACGCCCGCCGCCGCGCGGGGGCCCAGCTCACCGCGGCGCACCGCGTAGATCCCGGCCAGCAGGAACGGCACCACGAACCACGACAGCTGCTGGGCGGCGCAGGCCGCGCCGAGGCACGCGGCCCGCGCCACGCCTGCCCGCCCGAGCACTCCGCCGCGCCCGGTCCGCGGCCAGCGCACCACCGCGGGCAGCAGCAGCGCCAGCGCGAGGATCGCCGGATAGCCCTGGCGCCCGTACATCGGCAGGAACGAGAAGCCGAGGCACGCCATGGTCGCGGCCGGCCGCCACGGCGCGGGCAGCATCCGCCACAGCGCCACCGCGCCCACGAGCAGCGCGCCGGTCGCCATGGCCGTCGCCGGGGCGCCGCCGTGCCCGAGCCACAGCAGCGGCGCGGTGAGCAGCGGGGCGAGCGGGGGGTAGCCGTACGTGAAGTCGTAGCCGCCGTACACGGTCGGGGTGAGGGCGACCGTGCCGTGGCCGAACAGCCAGGGCCAGGGCCGGCCGTAGACGGGCCGCCCGGCGGCGATCTCCCGGGCGGCCTGGGTGGTCAGGACCGCCTCGTCGCCGCCCTGGTGGTACACCGCCCAGGCGCACAGCACCAGGACAACGGCGGTGACCAGCACGGCCAGGTCGACACGGGCCAGCGAGCGGGCGCGGCGCACGACGAGCGCGAGCACCCCGCAGACCAGGATCGAGGCGTAGCAGACCGAGATGACGGCGGCCACGACGACCTTGTGGCTCGCGGCCGTCGACCACACCGAGCGGGTGCCGATGAAGAGCGTGACGGCGGAGAGCAGCGTCAGCACGCGATGCCACTGCGCGGGGGGTTCCGGAAGGGCGGACACCGCCGACTGTGTCCGCCGACCGGGTGTCACCAGCGAGGTATCTGCCAAGTGCACGGCACGTGAACGTAGTCGCGCTCGGTGAACGAGCCGTTCCTGGACGTGAAGATTCCGGTGTGTGGCGGGTAAGAAGCGTCCGTGGGAGGCCCGAACCGGTCGCCGTCCGTGTCGCTGTTGGGCCGAACGGGTGACTTGGCGTAAGAATTGGCTGGTGCAGGCAATGAATGCGAGTCAGTTCGGGGGGACCCGGTGAACCGATACGACGTCACCGATGAGCAGTGGGAAGGGCTTGCCCAGGTCGTTCCCTTGCGGGGCCGGGACGCCTGGCCGTCGGCGGTGGACCACCGTTCGCTCCCCGACGACGTGACGGAGACCCGGCGGCGTTTCGTCGTGCTGCGGGTCAACATCTTCGCCGACGCCCGGGAGGTCGCCGAGACCCTGATGGCCGGCATCCCGGTCCTCCTCGATCTCACCAGCGCGGAGACCGACGTGGCCAAGCGTGTCCTGGACTTCTCCACCGGAGTCGTCTTCGGCCTCGCCAGCGGTATGCACCGTGTCGACCGCAACGTCTTCCTCCTCACCCCGCCGGGCACCGAGGTGAGCGGCATCATGGAGGGCGCGGGGGTGTAGCGGCCCGGACGTGTCAGCGGGGCATGTCGCTCGATCGTAGGAAGTCCACCGGGCCGGAACGGTTCGCCCACCGCCCGGAGTCCTACGGTCCGCATATGACCGCGCCCCCTGCCTCGCCCACCACGCCCGCGCACCCCACCGCCCGGGACTCCACCCCTGCCTCGGACCCCGCCACCGGCCCCGACGGCCCACCGACCGACGGCCACGGCACGCCCACCTCCGGGCGCCGGGACGACATGGCTGCCGCGGACCGCGCTGCCGGTCCGGACGGAACACCGACCGAAGCCCACACTGCCGGCCCTGGCGCGCCGACCTCCGCACATCCGGTCGGCACGACTGCCTCCGACCGTGCTGTCGGTCTCGACGGGGCCCCCGATGACGGCCACCCCGCCGGGCCCGACCTGCCGGCGGCCTCCGGGCGTCCGCTCGGCCCCGGCGGTGAGGCTGCCTCCGACCGCGCCGCCGGGCTCGACGGTGAGTCGGCCGACGCCCACCCCGCCGGCCCCGGCGCACCCGCTTCCGGGCGCCCGGTCGCCGCGTCGGCCTCCGACCGCGTCGGCGGTCTGGGCGGGGCATACGCCGACGGCCGCCCCGCCGGCCCCGACGCACCCGCTTCCGGGCGTCCGGTCGGCACGGCTGCCTCGGATCGTGCCGCCGGCGCCGGCGGGACGCCCACCGACGCCCACCCTGTCGGCCCTGGCGCACCCACTTCCGGGCGTCCGGTCGACGGGACGGCCTCGGATCGCGCCGCCGGTGCCGGCGGGACACCCACCGACGCCCACCCCGCCGGCCCCGGCGCACCCGCTTCCGGGCGTCCGGTCGGCGCGACGGCCCGCGACCGTGCCGCCGGTGCCGGCGGGGCATCCGCCGATGGCCGTCCCGCCGGGTCCGGCCCGTCCGTCTCCGGGCGTTCGGTCGGGGGTGAGGGGATCCGTGTCCCCGGTCCTTCGGTCGCCGCACGGCGACCCCTGCGGCCCTGTGTGACCGAGTTGCGGCTGGACGCGTTCGCGGGGCATCGGCGGGTGCGGGTTCCGTTGGGGGGTGTGACCGTGATCGCGGGGGACAGCGGGAGCGGGAAGACCTCGGCGGTGCGGGCGTACGAGGCGCTGGCGCGGCTCGGCGGCGGGGCGCGGGTCGGCGACGTGTTCCCCGATCCGCTCTCCTGTGTCCCCGAGCGGGCCCGCCCCGACGCCCAGCGGCGCCGCGGTTTCCGGATCGGCTGCACCGCCGACGGCCCCGAGGGCCCGGTCCGCCTCGACGTCGCCGTACAGGCCGAACCCGAGCTGCGGATCGTGGGGGAGCGGCTGAGCACCGACCGGCTCGTGCTGCTGGAGACCGCGCTGCGCGATCCCGGACGCCGCACGGTGCAGGCCGCCTGGCACACCGGCGGATCCGCCCCCGTCACCCGCGCCCCGCTCCCCGACGACCGCCTCGGCACGGCCCTGCTGCCGCTGCGCGTCGCCGGCAGGACCGACGGACAGCGGCAGGTGCTCGCCGCCGCCGAGCAGATGGTCGTCGCCCTGCGCTCGGTCTTCGTCTGCGACCCCCAGCCGGAGTGGATGGGCGCCCCGGTGCCCGTCGGCTCCGGCCGGCTGCTCGGCGGCTGCGACAACCTCGCCGACGTGCTCTGGCGCACCCGCGAGGAGTGCGCCCGCCGCCACGGACAACTGGTCGCCGCCCTCGACGCCGGCTGTGCCGGACGGATTGTCGACCTGCGCGCCGAACCCCTCCCCGACGGCACGGTCCGCGCGGTGCTCGACCGCGGCGACGGCACCGGCACGGAACTCGCCCGCCTCGGCTACGGCGAACTGCGCTACGTCGCCCTCGCCCTGGTCCTCCTCACCGGCCCCGGCGTCCTCGACCTGGACACGGCCGGCGAGGTGCCCTCCGCGATGCAGGCGCTCACCCTGCTCTGCGACAACCTCGACCGCGGACTGGACCCGCGCCAGCGCACCGGTCTGCTCCGGCTAGCCGTGCGGATGGCCGACCGCGGGCACATCCGCTGCGTCGGCACGGTCAGCGACCCCTCCTGGGCGGCGCGGACCCACGGGGTCGCGGTGGTACACCTGGGAAAGTGACCGAACACCTCGACGTGGCGAAACTCCAGCGCAGACTGGCCGAGTTCGCGGCCGCACGGAACTGGCAGCCCTTCCACACCCCCAAGAACCTCGTCTCCGCGCTCAGCGTGGAGGCCTCCGAACTGGTCGAGATCTTCCAGTGGCTGACTCCGGAGGAGTCCGCGCGGGTCATGGACGACCCGGAGACCGCGCACCGGGTGACGGACGAGGTCGCCGACGTCCTCGCGTATCTCCTCCAGCTCTGCGAGGTGCTGGGCATCGATCCGCTCGCCGCCCTCGACGCGAAGATCGACCGCAACGAACGCAGATTCCCGGCGCCGTAGGGTCCCCGCCCGGCGCGCTGTGGACAACGGAGGGACTTCCGCGGTCCGCTTTCACTCTCCGGAGTCATCCGGTGGTCCGAAACCGATTTGTTGTCCACAGATTTCCGTCTTCCTCTGGCTTTTCGCCCCACAGGCCTTCACTCTGGGTAGTGGAACGCTCTCTGTGCGCGAGGGCGGTGCGCAAGGGAGTCCGGGCGGACGTGCGAGGAGCACGTCGGACAGACGGGGGTGGCGCATGGACGCGGTGCGGCTCATCCTGACCAGCAGGCGCGCGCTCGCCGGCAGCGCGGGCAGGGCGGAGATTCTCACGGAGGTGTGGCAGGCCCAGGCCCTGGCCCAGGCCATAGGAAGTCGGCTGGCCGTCTCGGGCCCGCCCGAACTGCGCGGCGAGGCCCTCGGGTTGACCGAGCTGGCGGGCCGGGGCTGCGGGGTGCTGGACGCCCCCGAGCTCGACCACGCCGATCTGCTGGCCGCACAGCTCACCGCGCTGGAGGACGCCCGCGCGGCCCTGCTCGACCTGGGCGGTCTGCTCGGCGAGATCGGCATCGCCCTGGTCGCCTTGGCCAGCGCGGCGGACGACCAGGGCACGTACTGGCAGTGCATGGAGGCCATCGACGCGGCCGACGAGTCCCGGGACCGCGTCCTGGAGATGCTGCGCAAACTGGCGGCGAGGGAGGAGCGGGAGGAGCGGGAGGCGAGAGGGGAGAAGGAGGGGGTGGTGTTACCGGAGCGGTGACGCACGGGGAGCCGCTCGGGGCCTCCGGGGACCCCCGGGGTGGACGGGGAGCCCGCGGTGCAGGATGGGAGGCATGGATCTTCGTATCTTCACCGAGCCCCAGCAGGGCGCCACCTACGACACCCTCCTCACCGTGGCGAAGGCCACCGAGGACCTGGGCTTCGACGCGTTCTTCCGCTCCGACCACTATCTGAAGATGGGTGACGTCGACGGTCTCCCCGGCCCCACGGACGCCTGGATCACCCTGGCCGGCCTCGCCCGCGAGACCCGCCGCATACGCCTCGGCACGCTCATGACCGCCGCCACGTTCCGGCTGCCCGGTGTCCTCGCCATCCAGGTCGCGCAGGTGGACCAGATGTCCGGCGGCCGCGTCGAACTCGGCCTCGGCGCGGGCTGGTTCGAGGAGGAGCACCAGGCGTACGGCATCGCCTTCCCGAAGGCCAGGTTCGGCCGCCTGGAGGAGCAGCTGGAGATCGTCACCGGTCTGTGGGCCACCGAGTCCGGCAAGACCTTCGACTTCCACGGCGAGCACTACGACCTCACGGAGTCGCCCGCCCTGCCCAAGCCCGCGCAGCCGAAGATCCCCGTGCTGATCGGCGGCCACGGAGCGACCCGTACGCCCCGCCTCGCGGCCCGGTTCGCCGACGAGTTCAACATGCCGTTCTCCTCGATCGAGGACAGCGCGCGCCAGTTCGGCCGGGTGCGGGCCGCCGTCGAGGAGATCGGCCGCGACGTCGACAGCATGACGTACTCCAACGCCCTCGTCGTCTGTGTCGGCAAGGACGACCAGGAGGTCGCCCGCCGGGCCGCCGCGATCGGCCGCGAGGTCGACGAGCTGAAGACCAACGGCCTGGCCGGTACCCCGGCCGAGGTCGTCGACAAGATCGGCCGCTATGCCGAGACCGGCTCGCGCCGCTTCTACCTCCAGATCCTCGACCTGCACGACCTCGACCACCTGGAGCTGATCTCCGCCGAGGTGCAGTCCCAGCTGGCGTAGTCCGGCGGGCGGGCCGGCGCATCCGGTGATCTGTGACAGGCCTGTGACGGGAACTATGGCTTCCGCCACAGGCCCGCAGGGCCGCTCCTGATGGGGTGACCGGATGCGCCCACCCCGTCCGCCCCGCCGACCCCACCCCGTCCGTCTCCTCCCGGCCGTCGCCGCCGTGCTCCTGCTCGCCACGGCGTGCGGAGCGGAACGGCCGGGCGACGACACCGGTGCCGACGGCGTGGGTGCGGCCTCCCGGGCGCCCCGTACCCCGGTCACCGACCCTCCGGTGGACGGCGTCCGCATCACCGCCGTGACCCTCCCCGCCACCCCCACTCCGACGCCCAGCGCGTCCGACTGGATCGTCCACGCCGACCGCCTGGCCGACGACTCCGGGATCTCCGCCGCCTACGAGGTCACCAACGACGGCACCGAGGCGCTGACGTACACCGTGCTGTTCGACTTCACGACGAGCGCGGGCGAGGTCATGAGCAACCAGTGGGTGACCGTGCGGGACGTGGGCGCGGGCCGGACCGTACGCGGGACAGTCGAGCTGGGCGTCCTCGTGCCGGGCGCCTCGCCCGTGACCACCGTGAGGGTCGCCGAGGTCCGCAAGGTCCCCGCGGCCGAGGCCCCGACGGAGGAGGGCGTCTGCCCGGCCTCCGGGATCCGGGTCACCGCCGACGACGGCGACGCCGCGATGGGCCTGCGCGTCGTCGGACTGCGCCTGCAGAACTGCGGCACGAAGGACTACATCCTCGACGGCTACCCGCGGCTGACCCTCCTCGACGAGGACCGCGAGCCCGTCGAGGGCGTGCGGATCCTGCACGGCGGCGCCTCCGTCACCACCGGCACCGGCCTCGACGACCCGCCCCGTGCCCTCACCCTGGCACCCGGTGAGAGCGCCGTCTCCGGCCTGGTCTGGCGCAACACCACCGAGGCCGGCCGGGACCCGGTGAACGCCCCCTACGTCCGGATCCACGCGCGGCCCGGCGCCGCCCCGGTCACGATCACCCCCGGCCTCGACCTCGGTACCACCGGCAGGCTGGGCGTCGGCGCCTGGCAGCGGGCGGAGCGCTGACCGGAAATTCGTACGCCCCCCGGCCCGCACCTCTGTACGTTGGTGCTGCGCACAAGCGCACGACCAGCGCTTTCGCTCCTTCCCGACCTTTCGAGGCACCCACCGTGTTCCTGACGATCACCACCACCGGCACCCCCGACCGCCCCGCCACCGACCTGGGCTACCTGCTGCACAAGCATCCCGGGAAGTCACAGGCGTTCTCCACGTCCTACGGCACGGCGCACGTCCTCTACCCCGAGGCCGACGCCGATCGCTGCACGGCGGCGCTGCTGCTGGAGGTGGATGCCGTGGCGCTGGTCCGGCGCGGCAAGGGCAAGGGCCGCGGCGGCGCCCCCGACGCGGCGCTCGCCCAGTACGTCAACGACCGCCCGTACGCCGCCTCCTCGCTGCTGGCCGTCGCGTTGAGCGGCGTCTTCTCCAGCGCCATGCGGGCCGTGTGCGCCGCGAAGCCCGAACTCCCGGCGCACGCCCGGCCGTTGCGCATCGAGGTGCCCGTGCTGCCCGCACGTGGCGGCCCCGGTCTCGTCCGGGCGCTGTTCGAGCCGCTCGGCTGGACGGTGACCGCCGACCCGGTGGTCCTGGACTCCGCGTTCCCGGAGTGGGGCGACTCGCGGTACGTACGGCTCGTCCTGGAGTCGCAGACCCTGACCCTCGCCGAGGCCCTGCGCCATCTGTATGTGCTGCTGCCGGTCCTCGACGACGCCAAGCACTACTGGGTCTCCCCCGACGAGGTCGACAAGCTGCTGCGCGCCGGTGAGGGCTGGCTGTCCGAGCACCCCGAGCAGCGGCTGATCACCAGCCGCTATCTGTCCCGCCGCTGGTCGCTGACCCG
The DNA here is from genome assembly GCF_040630405.1 of Streptomyces sp. NPDC005811. Classification (NCBI taxonomy): domain Bacteria; kingdom Bacillati; phylum Actinomycetota; class Actinomycetes; order Kitasatosporales; family Streptomycetaceae; genus Streptomyces; species Streptomyces sp. NPDC005811. Next base: position 11,344 of record NZ_JBEXXK010000013.1, on the reverse strand, counting down.
GCAGGCGATGGAGCGGCTGGAGCTGGTGCGGCTCGCCGAGACCGACGACAGCGCGGTCGAGGACATCGACAACGCCGTCGAGGCGGAGGCCGAGACCGAGGAGAAGCCGACCCCGCTGGCCGTGCAGCGCCGCGACGCGATCATCGGGGCGCTGCGCGCCGCCGGTGCCGCCCGGGTGCTCGACCTCGGCTGCGGCCAGGGCCAGTTGGTGCAGGCGCTGCTGAAGGACCCGAAGTTCACCGAGATCGTCGGCGTGGACGTGTCGATGCGCGCCCTCACCATCGCCGCCCGCCGGCTGAAGCTGGACCGGATGGGCGAGCGGCAGGCGTCCCGCGTCCGGCTGGTGCAGGGCTCGCTCGCGTACACCGACACCCGGCTCAAGGGCTACGACGCGGCCGTGCTCAGCGAGGTGATCGAGCACCTCGACCTGCCGAGGCTGCCCGCCCTGGAGTACACGGTGTTCGGCGCGGCCCGCCCCCGCACGGTCCTCGTCACCACCCCCAATGTCGAGTACAACGTCCGCTGGGAGTCCCTCCCGGCCGGACACGTACGGCACGGCGACCACCGCTTCGAGTGGACCCGCGAGGAGTTCCGCGCCTGGGCGGCCGCCGTCGCCGAACGGCACGGCTACACCGTGGAGTTCGTCCCCGTCGGACCGGACGACCCCGAGGTGGGCCCGCCCACCCAGATGGCCGTGTTCACGGCCGGCACCCCGCACGAGAAGGAGGCGAAGGCGGCATGACCGAGACAGCGAACAAGGGCCGGGTGCTCCCCGTCACGGACCTCTCCCTCGTCGTGCTGATCGGCGCCTCCGGCTCCGGCAAGTCCACCTTCGCACGACGCCACTTCAAGCCCACCGAGGTCATCTCCTCCGACTTCTGCCGGGGCCTGGTCTCCGACGACGAGAACGACCAGAGCGCCACCCGGGACGCCTTCGACGTCCTGCACTACATCGCGGGCAAGCGGCTCGCCGCCGGCCGCCGCACGGTCGTCGACGCCACCAGCGTCCAGCAGGACGCCCGCCGGCAGCTGATCGAGCTGGCCAAGCAGTACGACGTGCTGCCCATCGCCATCGTGCTCGACGTGCCCGAGGAGGTGTGCGCCGAGCGCAACGCGGGCCGCACCGACCGCGCCGACATGCCGCGCCGCGTCATCCAGCGCCACACCCGCGAACTCCGCCGCTCCCTGCGCCACCTGGAGCGCGAGGGCTTCCGCAAGGTGCACGTCCTGCGGGGCGTGGCGGACGTGGAGAACGCCACCGTCGTCACCGAGAAGCGCTTCAACGACCTGACCCACCTCACCGGTCCGTTCGACATCGTCGGCGACATCCACGGCTGCGCCGCCGAACTGGAGTCGCTGCTCGGCAAGCTGGGCTACGCCGACGGCGTGCACTCCGAGGGCCGTACGGCCGTCTTCGTCGGCGACCTCGTCGACCGCGGCCCGGACAGCCCGGGCGTGCTGCGCCGCGTGATGTCCATGGTGAAGTCGGGCAACGCCCTGTGTGTGCCGGGCAACCACGAGAACAAGTACGGCCGCCACCTCAAGGGCCGCAAGGTCCAGCACACCCACGGACTGGCCGAGACCATCGAGCAGATGGCGGACGAGAGCGAGGAGTTCCGCGCCGAGGTACGGGAGTTCATCGACGGACTCGTCAGCCACTACGTCCTCGACGGCGGCCGGCTGGTGGTCTGCCACGCCGGTCTGCCGGAGAAGTACCACGGCCGCACCTCCGGCCGGGTCCGCTCGCACGCGCTGTACGGCGAGACCACCGGCGAGACCGACGAGTTCGGGCTGCCGGTGCGCTACCCGTGGGCGGAGGACTACCGGGGCCGGGCGGCGGTCGTCTACGGCCACACACCCGTCCCGGAGGCGACCTGGCTGAACAACACCATCTGCCTGGACACCGGTGCCGTCTTCGGCGGCAAGCTCAGCGCGCTGCGCTGGCCGGAGCGCGAGCTGGTCGACGTACCGGCGGAGCAGGTCTGGTACGAGCCGGTGAAGCCGTTGCGGTCGGAGGCGCCCGGCGGGCACGACGGGCGGCCGCTCGACCTGGCGGACGTCCACGGCCGGCGGATCGTCGAGACCCGCTACGACGGGCAGACGCGCGTCTCGATCCGGGAGGAGAACGCGGCCGCGGCCCTGGAGGTCATGAGCCGGTTCGCGGTCGACCCGCGGCTGCTGCCGTACCTGCCCCCGACCATGGCCCCGACCGCCACCAGCCAGGTGGAGGGCTATCTGGAGCACCCGGCGGAGGCGTTCGCGCAGTACGCCGCGGACGGCGTGGAGCGGGTCGTGTGCGAGGAGAAGCACATGGGCTCGCGGGCGGTCGCCCTGGTGTGCCGCGACGCGGAGGCCGCGCGCCGCCGCTTCGGTGTCGAAGGGCCCACCGGGTCGCTCTACACCCGCACCGGCCGGCCGTTCTTCGACGACGTGTCGGTGACCGAGGAGATCCTCGGGCGGCTGCGGGCGGCGGTGGACGCGGCGGGCCTCTGGGCGGAACTGGAGACCGACTGGCTGCTGCTGGACGCCGAGCTGATGCCGTGGTCGCTGAAGGCGTCGGGCCTGCTGCGGTCCCAGTACGCGGCGGTCGGCGCCGCCTCCGGGGCCGTCTTCCCGGGTGCGCTGGCCGCCCTGGAGGGCGCCGCGGCCCGGGGCGTCGACGTCACGGACCTGCTGGCCCGGCAGCGCGAACGCGCCTCGGACGCGGCCGCGTTCACGGAGGCGTACCGGCGCTACTGCTGGACGACGGACGGCCTGGACGGCGTCCGCCTGGCCCCGTTCCAGCTGCTCGCCGTCCAGGGCCGCAGCCTCGCGGGCCTGCCGCACGACGAGCAACTGGCCCTGCTGGACCGGCTGGTGGAGCACGACGCCACCGGACTGCTGCAGACCACCCGCCGGCTGTACGTCGACACGGCCGACCCCGCGTCGGTGGCGGCCGGGGTCGACTGGTGGCTGGAGATGACCGGCCGGGGCGGCGAGGGCATGGTCGTCAAGCCGCTCGGCGCCCTCGTCCGCAGCGGTGAGGGCCGCCTGGTCCAGCCCGGCATCAAGTGCCGGGGCCGGGAGTACCTGCGGATCATCTACGGCCCGGAGTACACCCGCCCCGACCACCTCGCCCGGCTGCGCGGACGCTTCCTGAACCACAAGCGTTCGCTGGCGATCCGCGAGTACGTCCTCGGCCTGGAGGCCCTGGACCGCCTCGCGGAGGGCGAGCCGCTGTGGCGCGTCCACGAGGCGGTGTTCGGGGTGCTGGCCCTGGAGTCGGAGCCGGTGGACCCGAGACTGTGAGGTCAGCGGGACGGTGGGGTCAGCGCCCGCCGGTCACCGGCGGGTCGAGGGCCTGCACGGTGTCGAGGACGCCGCTGGTCCCGAAGCCGCCGACGACGAAGACACAGTTGCCGGTCGTGCCCGGGGGGCAGGGGAGGGCCGCGCCCGCCGCTTCCTGGCGGGCGGTCGGCGCCGACGGCAGGGTGGTCCAGACGCGGGACAGCGGGTTGTACGACTGGGCGTCGGCCTGCGGGCCGCCGACACCGGTACCGATACCGGTCGCCGCGTAGACGCAGGTTCCCTGCTGGCCGGGCGGGCAGGTCGTGGCCGCCACCACCGGGGTCGCCAGGGGCACCGGCAGCGCTGCCAGGGTGGTCCAGGACCTGGTCACCGGGTTGTAGGACTCCACCGCGCCCGTGACATGACCGGCGGAGTCGAGTCCGCCCACCGCGTAGACGCAGGTCCCCGTCTGCCCCGCCGGGCAGGCGGCGGCCGCGGCGCCGAGGGCCTGCCGCGCCGTGTGCAGTGGGGTGAGGGTGGTCCAGGTCCTGGTGACGGGATTGAACGCCTCCACGCTCGCCAGGATGTTTGAGCCGCCGTTGTCACCGCCCACCGCGTAGAGGCAGGTTCCGGTCTGCCCGGCGGGGCAGGGCGCGGCCGCGGCTCCGGGGTAGGCGCGCGCCGTGCCCAGTGACGTGACCGTGGTCCAGCCGCCGGTCGACGGGTTGTAGGACTGGACGGTCGCGACGCGGCCGCTCGCGGCGAACCCTCCGAGGGCGTACACACAGGTTCCGGCCTGTCCGTCGGGGCAGGGCGCGGCAGCCGCCGCGAGGCCGTAGCGCGGCGTGGGCAGGTCCGGCAGCGTGGACCAGGCGTTGGTGCGCTGGTTGTACGCCTGGACCGTGGCCAACAGGCCGCTGTTCCAACCGCCGACCGCGTAGAGACAGCTCCCGCTCTGCCCCCGAGGGCAGGGCGCGGCGGCCGCGCCCAGGTCGGCCCTGGCCTTGGGCAGGGAGGGCAGCGTGATCCAGTTCAGCCCGGTGCGGGCGCCGACGGGCAGCGTTCCGCACAGCAGGGCGACGGCAGCGAGGACCCCGGTGATGGCGCAGCGGGCGCGCCATCTGCGCGGGGCCGTACGTATGGGGGGCAAGGCAGGCTCCTGTCAGGAGGGGGGCGTGTACCAGAGATGTGCCACGCCCGGTCGGGCGACCCGCCGCAGCAGCCGGGTATTTCGCCCTATCGGCCCAGGGCCGCGCCCCTCACCCCACCAGCCGCAGCCGCTCCCCGCACACCCCCACCCGCACCGTCTGCCCCCAGGTCAGCTCCACCGCGTCGCTCTCGATGCCGTCCCCGAACGCCACGATCCGCTCGGATTCGACGGTGAGCGTCAGCCGGTTCCCGCCGGTCAGTTCGCCCGCCACGTACGAGGTCCCCGTCGCCGGTGACGGCCACGCCTCCCGTACGCACCACACCAGCCGTTCCTCCGTCGGCGCGGGCAGCCGGGGTCCCCCGCCGCGCTCCTGCCAGACCGAGCGGATCCAGCCGGTGGCGCCGGTGCCGGTGCCGACCAGCACGCCGGAGGAGGCCTGGGCCTCGACGACACCCCCGTCGTCGTCGAGGCCCAGGCGGTAGCGGGCGGTCTGGTGCCCGGCGGCGCCCAGGTAGATCTCGTTGAGGGCCAGCAGCCGCTGGGTGTCGTCGGCGACCGCCTCGACCATGGTCAGTTCGGACACCCCGGTCGCGGAGGCGAGCGCCGAGGGCAGCAGGGCGGCGGCGTCGGCGGGGCGGTGGCGGACCAGGACGCCCGGGTTGCGGCCGGGGTCGGTGTCGATGCCGACCACGGGCTGCCCGGCGAGGTACTTGGCGACGTTCGCCACCAGCCCGTCCTGGCCCACCACGATCACCACGTCCTCGGGCGCGAACAGGAAGCGGTCCAGGTCCGCCCGTTCCACCTGGCTCTGGCGCCAGGTCAGGGGGATCGCCGAGGTCACCTCCGCCAGCGCGCGCCGGGTGCGGCGGTGCCGTTCGGCGATCTCCTCGACGTCCCGGCCCCGCGAGGAGAGGAAGAAGGCGGCCTGGCCGTGGGTGCCGTGCCGGGCCACCAGTTCCTCGTACTCCGTGGTGCGGTGGACCAGCACGGCCCGCGGGGCGAGGCTCACTCCCGCGCTCCCAGCTTGGCGAGCAGCCCGGTCAGCACGTCCGGCGAGATCGTGACGCTGTCGATGTGCGGCAGGTTCTCCGCGAGCCGGGTGCCGGTCAGCGCGTTGAGGGTCGTGACGTCGACGTCCGCGTGGACCCGCAGCCAGGCCGCCTGCGCCTGCGCACGGGCCTCGCCGACCTCGCGGGCCGCCTCGGCCTCCGCCCGGGCGAGCCGTACCGCACGGACCGCCTCGGCCTCCGCGAGCTTCACCGTGCGGGCCGACTCCGCCTCGGTCAGCCGCTCGGTGCGCCGCGCCTCGGCGTCCGCGAGATGGACCTGCTTGGCGGCCTCGGCCTCGGCGAGCTTCACCGAGCGGGCGGCCTCCGCCTCCGCGAGACGGACCGTGCGGGTCGCCTCGGACTCCGCCCGCACCTGGTCGGCCGCCGCGGTCTCCTCCGCCTCGCGGCGGGCGTTGGTGCCCCGCTGCTCGACCAACTGCTCCTCGCGCCGGGCGAGTTCGATCCTGCTGGCCAGTTCGTTCTCGGCGATGGTCCGCTCCCGCTCGACCGCCACCGCCCGCCGTTCGTACGTCGCCCGGTCGGCCTCCTGCTGGATCTGCTCACGGGCCGGGGTGCGCAGCGCGCGCTCCACCTCCGGCTCGGGGCGCAGTGCCATCACCCGTACGGCGACCACCTCGATGCCGGTCGCGGGCAGCCGCGGTTCCGCCGCCAGTCCCGCCGCGACCCGTTCCCGTACCGCTGTCACGCCGTCGACCAGCGCCGCCGACAGGGACGTCCGGGCGAGGACGTCCAGGGCGTGCTGCTGGGCCGTCTCGGTGAGCAGGGTGCCGAGCTGCTCCAGGGGCGCGCCGCGCCAGACGCCGGTGTCCGGGTCGATGGAGAAGTCGAGGCGGGCGGCGGCCACGGCCGGGTCGCTGATCCGGTACGTCACCGTCGCCTGCACGGTGACGTCCTGGAAGTCGGCCGTGCGGGCGTGGAAGGTCATGGCCAGCTCGCGGTCGTCGACCGGTACCTCGGAGAGCGCCGCGGTGAGCGCGCGGAACCAGAAGCTGAGTCCCGGGCCGTCGTGCGCCAGGGTGCCCGCGCGGTGGTGGCGGATGTGTGCCGTCGGTGCGCCGCGCAGATGGCGCCAGCCGAGCCGGCGGGTGATGTCGGCCATGAGAGGTCCCCCCTCGCCTTGATTGTCGTCACTGAGACGATAATCGGAAGGATCACTTGTCGTCAAGAGGACGAAAACAAGCGGTTGCGAAACGACACAAGAGCGGGTGAAGGCGGGCGCCGATGGTCAGGATGGAGGCATGGGATTCCATGTCGACTCCGAGGTCGGGCGGCTGCGCCGCGTCATCCTGCACCGGCCGGATCTCGAGCTCAAAAGGCTCACCCCCAGCAACAAGGACGCACTGCTCTTCGACGACGTGCTCTGGGTGCGCCGGGCGCGCGCCGAGCACGACGGGTTCGCCGACGTCCTGCGCGACCGGGGCGTCGAGGTCCATCTCTTCGGTGACCTGCTCGTCGAGGCCCTGGAGATCCCGGCGGCCCGCGCGCTCGTCCTGGACCGCGTCTTCGACGAGAAGGAGTACGGGGTGCTCGCCACCGACCACCTCCGCGCCGCCTTCGCGAGCCTCTCGGCGCCCGACCTCGCCGAGGGTCTCGTCGGCGGCATGACCAAACGGGAGTTCCTGGAGGCCAACCCCGAGCCGACCTCCGTGCGCTTCCACGTCATGGACCTCGACGACTTCCTCCTCGCCCCGCTGCCCAACCATCTCTTCACCCGCGACACCTCCGCCTGGATCTACGACGGCGTCGCCGTCAACGCCATGCGCTGGCCCGCCCGGCAGCGGGAGACCGTGCACTTCGAGGCGATCTACCGCCACCACCCGCTGTTCCGCGGGGAGGACTTCCACGTCTGGTCCGAGGGGCAGGCCGACTACCCGTCGACCATCGAGGGCGGCGACGTCCTCGTCATCGGCAACGGCGCCGTCCTCATCGGCATGAGCGAGCGGACCACCCCGCAGGCCGTGGAGATGCTCGCGCACAAGCTGTTCGCGGCCGGCTCGGCACAGACCATCGTGGCCCTGGACATGCCGAAGCGGCGCGCCTTCATGCACCTCGACACCGTGATGACGATGGTCGATGGCGACACCTTCACCCAGTACGCCGGTCTCGGCATGCTCCGCTCCTACACCATCGAGCCGGGCGTCGGCGAGAAGGAGCTGAAGGTCACCGACCATCCGCCCGAGCACATGCACCGGGCGATCGCCGCCGCCCTCGGCCTCAACGAGATCCGGGTGCTCACCGCCACCCAGGACGTGCACGCGGCCGAGCGGGAGCAGTGGGACGACGGCTGCAACGTCCTCGCCGTCGAACCGGGTGTCGTCGTCGCCTACGAGCGCAACGCCACCACCAACACCCATCTGCGCAAACAGGGCATCGAGGTGATCGAGATCCCGGGCAGCGAGCTGGGCCGCGGCCGGGGCGGGCCGCGCTGTATGAGCTGCCCCGTCGAACGGGGGGCCGTGTAGCGAACAAGGGGGGTACGGGAGCCGACGGGGCCTGTATGGAAATGCGGCCTGTATAGAAATGCTAATCGTCGTATAGACTTCCAAAGTCCCGTTCTCGTACCTCTGGAGCGCCCCCATGGCGACTGTCCCGACCGCCCTCGCCGGCCGCCACTTCCTCAAGGAGCTGGACTTCACCCCGGAGGAGTTCCGCGGTCTGATCGAGCTGGCCGCCGAGCTGAAGGCCGCCAAGAAGGCCGGGACCGAGGTCCAGCACCTGCGCGGGAAGAACATCGCGCTGATCTTCGAGAAGACCTCGACCCGCACCCGCTGCGCGTTCGAGGTCGCCGCCGCGGACCAGGGCGCCGCCACCACCTACCTCGACCCCTCCGGCTCGCAGATCGGCCACAAGGAGTCGGTCCGGGACACCGCGCGCGTGCTGGGCCGCATGTACGACGGCATCGAGTACCGCGGCGACAGCCAGCAGAAGGTCGAGGAACTCGCCGCGTACGCCGGTGTGCCCGTCTACAACGGACTCACCGACGACTGGCACCCCACCCAGATGCTCGCCGACGTCCTGACGATGACCGAGCACACCGCCAAGCCCCTGCCGGAGATCGCCTTCGCCTATCTCGGCGACGCCCGCTTCAACATGGGCAACTCCTACCTGGTCACCGGGGCCCTGCTCGGCATGGACGTCCGGATCGTCGCGCCGAAGACCTACTGGCCCGCCCAGGAGATCGTGGACCGGGCCCGTGAGCTGGCCGAGGCCGGCGGCGCCCGGATCACGCTCACCGAGTCCGTCGCCGAGGGCGTGCGCGGCGCCGACTTCGTCGCCACCGACGTCTGGGTGTCCATGGGCGAGCCCAAGGCGGTCTGGGACGAGCGGATCGCCGCCCTCGGCCCGTACGCGGTGACCATGGACGTCCTGCGCGCCACCGGCAACCCGGACGTCCGGTTCCTGCACTGCCTGCCGGCCTTCCACGACCTCGGCACCAAGGTGGGCCGCGAGATCTTCGAGACCCACGGCCTGGACTCGCTGGAGGTCACCGACGAGGTCTTCGAGTCGGCCCACTCGGTCGTCTTCGACGAGGCGGAGAACCGCCTGCACACCATCAAGGCCGTCCTGGTCGCCACCCTCGTCTGACCCGGCTCACTCGGGCCGCGGCCGCCACTGCGGAGGTACCACGGCCAGGCGGAACCACACCGCCTTGCCCTTGTCGGTGGGGCGGTGCCCGCAGGACGAACTGAGGGCGCGGATCAGCAGCAGCCCCCGCCCGTGCTCCAGCCAGGGGTCGGGTTCCGCGCCGGAGGGGCGGGTGAGATCGCCCGGCGGCATCGGGTCGGGGTCGTGCACCTCGACCTGGCAGCCGCTCGGCCGCAGCTCCACCACCAGCTCTATCGGGGCGTCCCCGGCGGCCGTGTGCTCCACGGCGTTCGCCACCAGTTCGGCCGTCAGAAGCTCCGCGGTGTCGCTGTCCGCCCCGTGCTCCAGCTCCGCCAGCGCCGTACGGACCAGTGCACGGGCCACCGGCACGGCCGCGGCGGAGTGCGGCAGTGCGATCCGCCAGGAGGCGGCCGAGTCGGAGGGGCGATCTTGCAAGGCGAGTCCGTTCTTGGCGCAGGGTCCCGTGATCGACATCAGGTGGTCCTGCCTTCAACTTTCAGGAATGGTACGGCTAACGGGTTGCTTACCCCGCCCAACGCTCCATCTCGCCTGCCTGCTCCCGTTGTTACCGCGTTATTGACGAGCGGTGACACTGTCGGGGGCCGTACAGGAAAAACCGCCCTCCCGGAGGGGGAGGGCGGCAAGAATACTTACCTTGATGTGCCGGTCTCAGCCGAGGTCCACCATCCCGGCCGTGAGCGTCGCCCCGTCGGCCGGGTCGATCAGGATGAACGCCCCGGTGCGCCGCGAGACGGCGTAGTCGTCCAGCGCGAGCGGCTCGGCGGTGCGCAGGGTGATCCGGCCCAGGTCGTTCACGGCCAGCGCGGAGGCCCCGCCGAGCTCCTTCACCAGCGCCTTGACGGTCCTGGTGGTGTGCTTGAGCAGCACCCGGTCGCCGACCCGCAGCGGACGGTCGGCCAGATGGCACACGGCCGCCCGCACGTCCTGGGTGAGCGTCGGCGCGGCGCCGCCCGCCGTGATCATGTCCCCGCGCGAGACGTCCCGCTGGTCCGCCAGCCGCACCCCGACCGACTGCGGCGCGTACGCCACCGGCACGTCCTCGCCCAGGACGTCGATGGCGGCGACCTCGGTGCTCTCGCCGGACGGATGCACGGTCACCCGGTCGCCCACCCGCAGCGAGCCCGACACCAACTGGCCCGCGTAGTGGCGGACCTCGCCGTGCCGCAGGACGTACTGCACCGGGAAGCGGGCGGGCGCGTCGGCCGGATCGGTGCCGACGGGCACGCTCTCCAGGAACTCCAGCAGGGCCGGACCGGTGTACCACGCCATGTGCGCCGACCGCTCCACCACGTTGTCGCCGGCCAGCGCCGAGACCGGGATCGGGGTGAAGCCGGGCAGCCCGAACTCGGCGGCGTCGGCGGCGAATTCCTCGACGATCCGCTCGAAGACGTCCTGCCGGTAGCCGACGAGGTCCATCTTGTTGACGGCCAGGACGACCTGCGGGACGCGCAGCAGCCCGGCCACCGCCGCGTGCCGGCGGGTCTGCTCCACGATGCCGTTGCGGGCGTCGATCAGGATGATCGCCAGCTCGGCCGTGGAGGCGCCGGTGACCATGTTGCGGGTGTACTGCACATGGCCCGGGGTGTCGGCGAGGATGAACCGGCGCTTCGTCGTGGCGAAGTAGCGGTAGGCCACGTCGATGGTGATGCCCTGCTCGCGCTCGGCCCGCAGCCCGTCCGTGAGGAGGGCCAGATCGGGCGCGTCCTTGCCGCGGTTGCGGGAGGCGGTCTCCACGGCCTCCAGCTGGTCGGCGAGGACCGACTTGGAGTCGTGCAGCAGCCGGCCGACCAGGGTGGACTTGCCGTCGTCGACGGACCCGGCGGTGGCGAACCGGAGGGTGTCTACTGTCATGCCGGTCATCTCTAGAAGTACCCCTCGCGCTTACGGTCCTCCATGGCGGCCTCGGAGAGTTTGTCGTCGGCGCGGGTGGCGCCGCGCTCGGTGAGCCGGGAGGCGGCGATCTCGGAGATCACCTTCTCGATGGTGTCGGCGTCGGAGTCCACCGCGCCGGTGCAGGACATGTCGCCGACCGTGCGGTAGCGGACCTGCCGCTTCTCGACGGTCTCACCCGGCCGGGGCCCGCCCCACTCACCCGCCGTGAGCCACATCCCGCCCCGCCCGAACACCTCGCGGTAGTGCGCGAAGTAGATGTCGGGCAGTTCGATGTCCTCGCGGGCGATGTACTGCCAGACGTCCAGCTCGGTCCAGTTGGACAGGGGGAAGACGCGGA
>NZ_JBEXXK010000012.1:0-222407 GCF_040630405.1 Streptomyces sp. NPDC005811 | reverse complement strand
CCCGATTTTTTCTCCGTCGCCCCCCCCCCCCGGTCACCCCCCCCCCCAACTAACACCCCCCGGCAGTCCGGCGGGGTGGGGGCGGCCGGCCACCAGGTGGCCGTCCCCCCACACCGTCCCCCGTCACGGGAAGCCCGCCACCCCCGTGCCGGCGGGCCCCGTGTGACCACAATGTGCCCGCACCCGGGCCCGGTTGAAGCCTGCGGCGCCAGGTTCAGAGGTTGATTTGAGGTTGGCGTACCCGCCCTACGCCGGTTGCTGTCCGTGGTGCTCCGACAGTCCCGGCCAGTCGTCGGGCCCACCGCCCTGCCACTCGATGAAGTCGCTCTCCTCGAGATCGGTCACATACAGATCGGCCAGGCGCAGGATCTCGCTGACGTCGTCCGCGTGCGTGGCGATCCCCAGCGTCTCGTCGCCCTCGGTCACCCGCCGGGAACCGTCGAGGGCCGGCGGATGCACCACGACATGCGGATGCTCCGTTGGATGTGCCATGCCTTCAGCGTCCTGCCGCCGGGGCGGATCCGCACGCGGAAGGCCCGCGCGGCGGGGGCCGGGCGGGGGAGTCGGGGCGGGCGAGTCCGGGCGGCCGAGTCGGGCCGGCGCGGTGGTGATCGGCGGGGCCCGGCCAGTGGGGTCCGGGCCGTGGGGTCCGGGTGGTGCCGTCGCCCGGGCGCGACCTGACAGATGTCGGCGACGGCACCGCCCGGAGTTCTCGGGGGAGGGGCGTCAGACCCGGGCGCCGGAGAGGCGTTCCACGGCCCGCAGCAGCGCCGAGTGGTCGAGGCCGCCGTCGCCCTGGGCCCGCAGCGACGCCACGAGCTGGGCCACCACGGCCCCGGCCGGCAGGGCCGCGCCGACGGCACGGGCCGCGTCGGTCACGATGCCCATGTCCTTGTGGTGCAGGTCGATCCGGAAACCCGGCCGGAAGTCGCGCCGCAGGAAGTTGTCCTTCTTGCGGGTCAGGACCGTCGAGCCGGCGAGACCGCCGTTCAGCACGTCCAGCGCGGCCTCCAGCTCCACGCCCGACTTCTCCAGGAACACCACGGCCTCGGCGCACGCCTGGAGGTTCACGGCCACGATCAGCTGGTTGGCGGCCTTCACGGTCTGCCCGCAGCCGTGCGGCCCGCACCGCACCACGGTCCTGCCGAGCACCTCGAAGAGCGGCAGCGCGGCGTCGAAGTCGGCCTGCTCGCCGCCGACCATGATGGACAGCACGGCCTCGACCGCCCCGGCCTCACCGCCGGACACGGGCGCGTCCAGGACCCGGATCCCCTTCTCCCGCGCCGCGGCCGCCAGCGCGACGGAGGTCTGCGGGGTGATCGAGGACATGTCGATGAGCAGGGCGCCGGGGCGGGCGTGCGCCAGGATGCCGTCCGGGCCGTACGCGACGGCCTCGACCTGCGGGGAGGCCGGCACCATCGTGACGATCACCTCGGCGTCCCGCACGGCCTCGGCGACCGAGGCGGCGGCCGTGCCCCCGGCGGCGGCCAGCCGGTCCAGCTTGTCCTGCTCCAGCGTGAACCCGGTGACGTCGTAACCCGCCTTGAGCAGGTTCTCGGACATGGGGGAGCCCATGATGCCGAGACCTATCCAGGCGACCTTGGGCAGGGATGCGGTGGTCATGGAGGATGCCTCTCGTACGGGGGATCAGCGGGCGGCGCGGGCCCCGCGGGCCTCGCGGGGCAGCCAGTCGAAGGCCTCGGCGCTCGGACGGTCGCCCGGCTTGTACTCCAGGCCGGTCCAGCCGTCGTAGCCGGCCTTCGCCAGCCGGTCGAGGAGGTCCGCCAGCGGCAGCGCTCCGGTGCCGGGCGCGCCGCGGCCGGGGGTGTCGGCGATCTGGACATGGCCGGTCCGCGCCGCGTGGGTCTCGATCACCCGGGGCAGGTCCTCGCCGTTCATCGCCAGGTGGTACAGGTCCATCAGGAACATCGCGTTGCCGAGGCCCGTCGCCTCGTTCACCCGGTCCGCGACCTCGACCGCGGCCTCTGCGCTCACCAGCGGATAGTGCGGCGACTCGGGCCGGTTCAGGGCCTCGACGAGCAGCATCGCGCCGATCCCGTCGGCGGCCCGGGCGGCGAGCGCGAGGTTCTCCAGGGCGAGCGCGTCCTGCTCGGCCGGGTCCACGCCGGCGACGCGGTTGCCGTAGAGCGCGTTGAGCGCCGTACAGCCCAGGGAGCCGGCGAAGCCCGCGGCCACCTCGATGTTCGCGCGGAAGCGCTCCGACTCCTCACCGGGCAGGGAGAGGGCGCCGCGGTCCGGGCCCGGGAGCTGTCCGGCGTAGAGGTTCAGGCCGGTCAGCTGGACGCCCGCGTCCTCGATCGCGTGCTGGAGGGCGTCGAGTTCCGGCCGGGCGGGGGTGGGGGAGTCCACCCAGGGCCACCACAGCTCGACCGCGGTGAAGCCCGCCGCGGCGGCGGCCGCGGGGCGCTCCAGGAGCGGGAGTTCCGTGAAGAGGATCGACAGGTTGACGTCGAAGCGCCGGTCTTCGAATCCCATGGGATGCCGCGCTCCCTTCTGACTCATCCGTACGTTTCATTTTCCGTATTGCGGAAGTGTTTTTCTGCTTACTGGAAGACTGGCGGGCGGGTTGTGGCTTGTCAAGGGCGTGCGCCGCCCCGGTCCGTTAAGGTCGGGGTCCTGGTGAGGCCGGTCGGAAGGTGTGGGGGCGCGATGCGACTGAAAGTGGAGTTCACCACCGAACCCTTCGACCTCGACGAGGCGCCCGCGCACGCGCTGGTCGCCCGTGAGGTGATCGAGGCCGCCGATCTGGACGCCGTCGACGTCGGGCCGTTCGGCAACACCGCGGAGGGCGGCACCGAGGCCGTGATCGCCGCCGTCGACGCCCTGCTGCGCCGCTCGCTCGACGCGGGCGCCACCCGGATCACCCTCCAGGTCAATGTCGTCGACCCGGCCGCCGCGGGGGAGGGCGCGTGACCGGCACCGGCGACGAGCCCTTCATCGCGGCCGTGAAGCCGCTGGTCGACGCGATGGGCGGCGAGATGCTCCCGCCCGACGAGGCCGGCCCCGACGACGTGGTCCTCGCCTGGGAGGGCGCCGACGTCGTCGCCGTGCGGCTGCCCCAGCTCGCCGACTCCCTCGACCACATCCTGGCCGCCCTGGAGCGCAGGAAGGGCAAGCCCCTCGCCGATCTGGACCGCAAGGCCAAGCAGGAGGTCGTACGGATGCTGGAGGCGCGCGGCGCCTTCTCCGTGCGGCACGGAGTGGAGACCGTGGCGAGCGCCCTCGGGGTGAGCCGCTTCACGGTCTACAACTACCTGAACCGGGAGAAGGGCGGGCTCCCGAAGCCGGGGCTCCCGTAACCGTGGCTCCCGCGGCCAGTGCTCCCGTAACCCGGAATTTTCAACAAAGTGTTGACGCGGGTTCGTGGGGAGGCGTTAGCTGACCCCGTGACTTCGACTTCGACGCCCCCGGGTCTGGCCCGGTTCAACGACCTGGAGGAGCACGCGGCGGCCGCCGCCCTCCACGAGGCGTGCGCGTCCGCCGCCTGGGGGCGGCGCCTGATCGCCGGCCGCCCCTACGCCGACGTCGACGCCCTGTACGCCGCGAGCGACGCCGCCATGGCGGAGCTGACCGAGGCCGACCTGGCGGAGGCGATGGCCGGGCATCCGCCGATCGGGCGCCCGGCACCGGGGGATCCGGTCTCGGCCCGCGAGCAGCGGGGCATGGCCGGGGCCCCGGCGGACCTCAAGGCCGAGATGCTCGCGCTCAACCTGGCCTACCAGGAGAAGTTCGGGCAGGTGTTCCTGATCTGCGCCACCGGCCGCACCGGCGCCGAGATGCGCGACGCCGCCCGGGAGCGCCTCGGCAACACGCCGGAGCGGGAACGCGAGATCGTCCGCACCGAACTCGGCAGGATCAACCTCATCCGGCTGGCCCGGCTCGTCACCCCCGCCGAAACCCCCGGCGGAACTCCCGGCGAAACCCCTGTCGAAGAGGACCGACCCCGACCATGAGCACCGCCCCCACCGCCCCCACCGCCTCCGTGTCCACCCACATCCTGGACACCTCCGTCGGCCGCCCCGCCCGGGACGTCGCCGTCGAGCTGTCGGCACGCGGCGGGCACGACGCCCCGTGGCGCGCGCTCGGCGGCTCCGCCACCGACGCGGACGGCCGGTGCAAGGACCTCCCGGCCCTGCCGGAGGGAACCACCCACGTACGGCTCGACTTCGCGGTCGCGCCGTACTTCGAGAACCAGCGAGCCGAGGCACAGCCGGGCGCGGTGTTCTTCCCGGAGGTGGCGATCACGTTCGCCGTCGCACCGGGCGAGCACTACCACGTACCGCTGCTGCTCAACCCGTTCGGCTACTCCGTATACCGAGGGAGCTAGCTGCCCATGCCCACGTTTCTGGGACCGAACCAGTACGGCAAGGCCGAGAACCGCGTCGTCAGGATCACGCGGGACGGCGCCACCCACCACATCAGGGACCTGAACGTCTCGGTGTCGCTCTCCGGCGACATGGACGAGGTCCACTACTCGGGCTCCAACGCCCACGTCCTGCCGACCGACACCACCAAGAACACGGTGTACGCGTTCGCCAAGGAACACGGCATCGACTCCCCCGAGCAGTTCGGCATCCACCTCGCCCGGCACTTCGTGGCCGGCCAGGACGCCATCCACCGCGCCCGCATCCGCATCGAGGAGTACGCCTGGGAGCGCATCGAGCACTCCGGGCGGGGCGCCCACTCCTTCGTCCGCAAGGGACAGGAGACCCGGCTCACCCAGGTCACCCACGACGGCTCGTCCTGGGAGGTCGTCTCCGGCCTCAAGGACCTGACCGTGATGAACTCGACCGACTCCGAGTTCCGGGGCTACGTCAAGGACAGGTACACCACCCTCCCCGAGGCCTACGACCGGGTCCTCGCCACCGACGTCTCGGCCCGCTGGCGCTTCGGCTGGAGCGACGACGCCGAGGACGCGCCGGACTGGGAGGAGTCGTACGCTCAGGTGAAGGGGCATCTGCTGCGGTCCTTCGCCGAGACGTACTCGCGTTCGCTCCAGCAGACCCTCTACGCGATGGGCGCGCGGATCATCGACCACCGCGGCGAGATCGACGAGGTCCGCTTCTCCCTCCCGAACAAGCACCACTTCCTGGTGGACCTGGCGCCGTTCGGGCTGGAGAACGACAACGAGGTCTACTTCGCCGCCGACCGCCCCTACGGCCTGATCGAGGCCACCGTCCTCAGGGACGGCCACGAGGCGAAGATCCCGGCGGACCTCACCCACCTCTGAAGGACGGACCATGGCAGCAGCCCTCCAGCGCGTCGTCATCGAGAACTGCTCGATCGCCACCGTCGACGCCGACGACACCGAGTACGCGGCCGGACATCTCGTCCTGGCCGGCAACCGTATCGAGTCGCTCGGTCCGGGCCCGGCCCCCGAGGGCCTGGAGAACGTCGTACGCCGGATCGACGCCACCGGCCATCTCGCCACCCCCGGCCTGGTCAACACCCACCACCACTTCTACCAGTGGATCACCCGGGGCCTGGCCACCGACCACAACCTCTTCGACTGGCTGGTCGCCCTCTACCCGACCTGGGCGCGCATCGACGAACCGATGGTCCGGGCGGCGGCCCGGGGATCGCTGGCGATGATGGCCCGCGGCGGGGTCACCACCGCGATGGACCACCACTACGTCTTCCCCCGGGGCTCCGGCGACCTCTCCGGCGCGATCATCGGCGCCGCCCGGGACATGGGCGTCCGCTTCACCCTGGCCCGCGGCTCGATGGACCGCAGTGAGAAGGACGGCGGGCTGCCCCCGGACTTCGCCGTGGAGACCCTCGACGGGGCGCTCGCCGCCACCGAGGAGACCGTCGCCGAGCACCACGACGCCTCCTTCGACGCGATGACCCAGGTCGCCGTCGCCCCCTGCTCGCCCTTCTCCGTCTCCACCGAACTCCTGCGGCAGGGCGCCGAACTGGCCCGCCGGCTCGGGGTGCGGCTGCACACCCACGGCTCGGAGACGGTCGAGGAGGAGAAGTTCTGCCACGAGCTGTTCGGCATGGGCCCGACCGACTACTTCGAGTCCACCGGCTGGCTCGGCGAGGACGTGTGGATGGCGCACTGCGTCCACATGAACGACTCCGACATCGACGCCTTCGCCCGGACCGGGACGGGGGTCGCCCACTGCCCGTCGTCCAACGCCCGGCTGGCCGCCGGCATCGCCCGCGTCCCCGACCTGCTCGCCGCCGGTGTCCCGGTCGGCCTCGGCGTCGACGGCACGGCGTCCAACGAGTCCGGCGAACTCCACACCGAACTGCGCAACGCCCTGCTCGTCAACCGCCTCGGCGCCCACCGCGAGGCCGCCCTGAGCGCCCGTCAGGCCCTGCGGCTCGGCACCCACGGCGGTGCCCGGGTGCTGGGCCGGGCCGGCGAGATCGGCTCCCTGGAGCCGGGCAAGCTCGCCGACCTGGTGCTGTGGCGGCTGGACACCCTCGCCCACGCCTCCATCGCCGACCCGGTCGCGGCGCTGGTCCTCGGTGCCGCGGCGCCGGTCACCGCCTCCTTCGTGAACGGCCGTCAGATCGTGGAGAACGGCCGGCTGCTCACCGTCGACGAGGACGCGATCGCCCGCGAGACCCGCGAGGAGGCGCGGCGCCTCGCCCGGATCGCCGCGCGCGACTGACCGGACCGCCTCGAACCCCGGCCGAGGGGGACGGCCCTCGGCCGGTGGCTCCGGACGTCCGTGCGGTGTCCGGAGCGACCGCCCGGGGCGCGCCCTGCCGCGCGCCCCGGGCCGGTCACCTCAGTCGATCTCGTAACTGTCGCCGTACACCTTCCACTTGAGCGGCGTCTCCAGATCGAGGTTCCCCTGGTTCAGGAACACCCGCTGGGCCGTCTCCACCCGGCTCACGTCACTGTGCGCCGGCTCCTGTTTCATCGCCCACACCCGGGCGTCCAGGAAGGCGTGCAGATACGTCGTCTCGTCGCCGCCGTCCGCCGGGGTGTCCGCGTGGGCCCGCGCCCGCTTGCGGATGCCGCCGAAGCTGAGGGCGTCGGAGCCCGGTCCGTGCATCACCAGGGCGTCGTAGTAGGCGAACTGGCCGAGCGTGCCCACGCCGTCCTTCTTGCCCCGCGCGACCGCCGGATCGAAGTAGACGCGGTCCCGTTCGTCGCGCTGGGCCTTGCGGAACCCCGCCGTCTTCGCCGCCGTGCGCCAGGCGGCCGGGAACCCCGGGTCGAGCCCCTCGTGCGAGTCGCTGCCGTTCACCGTGCGCAGCGCGGGCAGATACCCGGCCAGCGCGTTGTCCGGGTGCCGCTCGGTGTACAGCTCGACGAGGGCCAGCATGTCGCTCGTACCGGAGCAGAAACCGATGATCCCGCCGGTGTAGCCGCGGCCGTCGCCGATGTCCTCGAGGTACTTGTACTGCGCCTTCCAGTCCAGGGACGAGTTCTCCGCGCTGGACACCAGCCGCATCGCGATGTCCTTCTTCTCCGGATCGGCCAGTCCGGTCGCGGTGGCGGCCTCGGCCGAGGGCCACTGCGTGGCGAGCGCCCCCGCACCGAGGGCGGCGAGCAGGGTGCGGCGGGTGGCTCGTGCGTGCGGGAAGGGCAACGTCATCTCCCAAGTAGGGCGTTGTCAAAGGCAGTTGAGCCTGCCGCAGGATCTTGGGAATGCCGTGGGACACAGGTGGGACGGCGCTGTGAGTGGGGCACGGCCGGGCACCGGCCCGCGCTACAGCCCGAAGCGCGACGGGTCGTTCGCCAGCTTCTTGAACCACTCCCGCGGGTTCGCCACCATGCGCCGCTCCCGGAGGTCCAGCAGACCGCCGACCGCGGTGAGTTCGGCGGCCACCGTGCCGTCCGTCCGGGTGATCGTCTGCCGGATCCGGAAGGTCTTGCCGTCGCCCCACTCGAAGGCGCAGGAGACGTCGACCTCGTCGCCCGCCACGAGTTCGCGCCGGTAGCGGATGGTCGTCTCCAGGGCGATCGGTCCCACTCCGTGGCCGGTCAGCTCGCTCTGGCCGATGCCCGCCGCCTTCAGCAGGGACCAGCGGGCGTGTTCCGCGTAGTTGAGGTACACGCTCTGGTTGACGTGGCCCTGTACGTCCGTCTCGTACCCGCGGACGGTGATCCGGACGGAAAACGGCTCGCTCACTGCGTGCTTCCCCTTCTCGTCGACGCCTGACCGGTGCGCCGGCCACCGATCCTGGCACGTCCCTCACACCCGGCGGGGGGAAGCGAGCAGATAGCGCGCCCTGGTCCGGGGATCGGTGTGCTCGCCGACCTGCCAGCCCGCCTTCTCCAGTGTCGCCGCACAGGCGCCCAGCGTCGCGTCGTCCGGTCCGCGCACGGCGACGGCCTCCGGCTGGGGCGTCGCCCGGACCCGGTAGCCGTCCGTGTCCGGCCCGGCGGGGCGGTGCCCGCCGGCCTCCAGGGCGAGGGCGGCGGCCCGCACCAGATGGGCGCGCTCCCAGCCGCAGGGGCGGTCCACCGCTCCGTCCGGATGGGTCATGCGGCGCAGCTCCAGCAGGCCCTGCCAGGCGCTGTGCACCTCCCGCGCCCGGGCCGGGCCGTCCACGCCGGTGTGCTCCTCGCCGCCGACCCGCGCGGCGAACACCCCGGAGCCGGTCTCCTGCCGCCGGACCTCGGGCGCCGTCCCGGCCTGCGCGGCGAACACCCCGGAGCCGGACGCCTGCCGCCGGACCTCTGCCGCCGTCCAGGCCTCCGGCGCCCCGGCCTGCGCCGTCACGGTTTCCACCGTCCCGGCCTGCGCAGTCCCGGCCTGCGGCACCCCGCTCTCCGCAGTCCCGGGCTCCGTCTCCCGTATCCGGTGGCCCGCCGGGGTCAGGAAGTGGTCGTGCGGCGGCCGCGGATGCCGGAAGGCGAGTCCTCGCCGTACCAGCGCCGCGAGCTGGGCCTCCGTACCCCTGAGCCGGCCCGTGACGGGCTCGGCGGCGTCGATCACCCGCCGCTGCGCGGCGGTCGGCGGTCGGGTCACGGCCTGCTCCCCCCTGTCGGGTCGGGCCCCGCGACGGGCCCACTCGAAGGCTACGGCCCGGGTCTGACATTCCAGGCGGCGATCACCGGCCGCCCGTGCTCCGTGCCCAGCCGGCCCAGGGTGCCGGTGGCGAGCCGGAACAGCGCACCGGCCGACGGGGCGAGGCCGAGGTAGCGGGCGGTCAGCACCCGCAGGAAGTGCCCGTGCGCCACCAGCGCCACCGCCCCGTCGGCATCGGCCGCCCGCACCCGCGCGAGCACCCGGTCGGCCCGCTCGCCGACCTCCCGGGGCGTCTCCCCGGGATGCTCGGGCGGGCCCGGCGCCACCCCGTCGTCGAACAGGAACCAGCCGGGCCGCGCCTGCTGGATCTCGGCGGTCGTGACGCCCTCGTACCCGCCGTAGTCCCACTCCCGCAGATCGGGGTCGACCGTGGCGCCGTACAGTCCGGCCAGTTCGGCCGTCTCCCGGGCCCGTTCCAGCGGGCTGACGTACGCGGCGCCGATCCGCAGCGAGCCGACGAGCGCCGTCAGCCGCCGTGCCTCGTCCCGCCCGTGCTCGGTCAGCGGAACGTCCGTCCAGCCCGTGTGCCGCCCGGACCGCGACCACTCGGTCTCACCGTGCCGGACGAGGAGGAGATCGGCCACGTCTGCCAGCGTACGACAGTGATCGACGGCGTACGACCGCTGCGCCCGCCCCGCTGACCTCGTACGAACCGGCGCGGGTCGCGCCGCGGGGCCCCTGCACTCGTGCGGGTGAAGTCCTCCGCCGTCCGGTCCGGACCACCGTCGCGGCGTCCTACGTTCGGAGCCGACGCCGGGAGCACGAGCGGACGCGGGAGGCCGGGTGGCGGGGTGGGGACAGCGCGCGGGCAGGACGGACTACGCGCCGAACAGCGCCACGGACCGGGTGGTGAGGCTGTGCACGCAGTTGGTGACCGGATTCCATCCGCTGCGTACGCCCATGCCCCTGCTCGCCCTGTACGCGGCCGCGGACCAGGACGCCGGGACGCCCGCGGACGACCACGTCCGCAAGGGGGTGGGGTTCCTCCGGGAGCTGCACCTGCGGCGCGGGCTGCGGTGCCGGGTGGTCGAGGCGGAGCGGGAGGGGGACGACTTCCGGCGGGGGCTGGCCGTCCTGACGGATCTGGCGGGCAAGCCGTGGGAGAGCCGCCACCGGCCGCACTCCGAGGCGTACGTCTTCCCGCGGTCCAGGCTGCTGGAGGCCGTCGAGCAGGCCGTGGAGGCCGAGGACGAGGACGGTGTCCTGCCCCGGCTGGAGCGCATGCGGTGGCGGCCCGGCACGACGGGTGACCCCGGCGGCGGCTGGGCGCAGCAGGCGCTGCGGGCGGCCATGAGCCCGGCCAGCCTCGTCGGCGCGGTCGTCGTCGCGGCACTCGGCGGTGTGGCGGCCGTGCACGGAGAACTCGTCGTCGGCCTGCTGGCCGGGGTGCTGCTGGTGTTCCTGGGCAGCGCCTGGTCGCGCCACCACGAGGGCCTGCTGCCCTGGCACGGTCCGGCCGGACGCTGGCTGTCGACCACCACGTTCGTGGCCGCCGAGAGCGACTTCGCACCGGTCTGGTCGGTCTGGCGGCCCCGCCTGTCCCGCGCCACGCGGGCGGCCCGCGCGCAGGAGGTGGCCCGGACCTTCCGGCTGGCGTGCGGCGGGCCCGGCCCCGACCGGGAGCGGGCCCGCCAGTTCTACCTCGAACTGCGCACCCTGGCCCTGCTGGACGACCTCCGCCACGACTTCCGGCCCCGGCCGGTGCTGCGGGTCCGCCGGCACGTGACCCCACCGGTGGTGTTCGTCCCGCGGGCCTGCCACGCGAACGGCGGGATCACCCTGCTCCGTGTCATCAGTGACGTACGCAGCCGGCGCAGCGAACTCGACCCCCTGCTCGTCGTCGCGGGCCTGACCCGGGCGGACGAGGCCGAACTGCACGTCCGCAGGGTGGTGGCGCCGGCGTTCACCGACGCGGAGGCCGACCCGGACCCCTCCGCCCTGTACTGGGCGTGGGTCCGCGACCATCTGAGGGTCGGCCAGTCGCCGAGCGTCGCCGCGAGCCTGCCCTGGGTGCTGCCGATCCGCCTCCCCGCCTCCCTGCTCGGCTCGACGGGCACGCAGGCGCACGACGCGTCGCCGATCGGTCCGCCCCGCTGGGTGCGCCGCGCTCCGCGGGTGCTCGCCGCCCTGGTCGTGACGGCCGCGCTGACCGGCGCCGGGGTGCTCGTGGGCGCGCAGCCCGAGAACTGCGACGACCGCCGGCTGCACGCCTTCGACCGGGCCACCGAGGTCGTCGGCGGCGAGTGCGTGGGCCTCTCGGACGGCACGGTGGTGTTCGGTACGGACGGCGGGGTACGGCTGGACGGCCGGGCGTACGACCGGCACGGCGACGGCGAGGGGGCCGCCGGGACCGGTCTGGCGCAGCTGATGGGGCTCATCGCGGAGGAGAACGAGGACGCGAGGGCCGGGCGGTACGTGGTCGTGTTCTACGTGGGCGAACTGACCACCGGCGGCGAGAAGAACGCGGTCACCGCACT
Organism: Streptomyces sp. NPDC005811; assembly: GCF_040630405.1. NCBI lineage: Bacteria > Bacillati > Actinomycetota > Actinomycetes > Kitasatosporales > Streptomycetaceae > Streptomyces > Streptomyces sp. NPDC005811. The sequence goes on along the minus strand of NZ_JBEXXK010000012.1, from coordinate 210,910 downwards.
GAACGGCCTCCGGGAGCTCGCCGGGGTCCACGCCAGGCAGAAGTCCGTCAACGCCAGGGACGGCGCCGGGGGCGCGAACGCCCCGAAGGTCGTCGTCGAGGTGGCCAACGGCGGCCGTCTGATGAGGCAGCAGGACAAGGCGGTCACCCGCATCGTCCGGTACACCCGGGACCACCCGGACGAGGTGCTGGGGGTGGTGGGGTTCAGCCGGGACGACGAGGACACGGAGGGCTCGGTGCGGCGGCTTCGGGACGCCGGGCTGAACGTCCTGGCCCCGCAGAACTCCGACGACGAACTCGCGGCGCGGTACGCGAACTATTTCGGTCTCGCCTCCACGAACCAGGAGGAGGCCCGCGCCTTCCGGAAGGCCGTCGACTCGGGACGGGTGGCCGTGGAGCCCGGCGAGGTCCTGATCCTGACGCCGGACGGCACCGGCGACACGTACAGCACCCAGCAGGCGGTCGACGCGGAGAAGGCCCTCGACGCGACCGGCAGGCTCACCGCCCGGAGGATGACGTACGGCACCCTGGCCGAGGTGGGCGAGGCGCTGTGCCGGCCGAAGCTGACCGCCCTGTACTTCACGGGCCGGGCCGAGAAACTGACCGAACTGGCCGACGCGGTGTCGAGTTCGCGGTGCGCGCCCGAGAAGCTGACGATCATGACCGGCGACGATTCGACCAAGACGCTGGCCACGGCGGGCCAGGAACGGCTCACGGGTGATGTGACGCTCTACTACGCCTCGCTCGCGGCTCCCGAACACACCCTCCCCACCTCGCAGTTGCCCACGCACATCGCGGACGTCCTGGGCGTGGCGACGCCGCGGGACGACGATCCGCTGTTCGAGGACGGCACGATGGCACTCGCGTACGACGCCATGACCGTCCTGTACGACGCGGCGCAGAAGGCTTCCTGGCGGCCGGAGTTCGTCAACGGGGAGCTGCTGAAGACGAAGGGAAAGGGCGCGGGAGGGCCGATCGACCTGAGCCCCGCGCGACGCCTGAGGCCGTGCGCGCACACCGTGGCCCTCTTCAAGGTGTACAAGGAGGCCGGATCGGAGCAGGAGACCAAGGAGGCCTACTACTCCGGGTCCGATGCCGCCGACGACGACTGTCCGGCCTCCTGACGGGGCGCTACTGCCGATAGCCGCTCAGGAACCGCCCGATCCTGCCGATCGCCGTCTCCAGGTCCTCCGCGTGCGGGAGGGTCAGGATGCGGAAGTGGTCGGGCGTGGGCCAGTTGAAGCCCGTGCCCTGGACCACCTGGATCTTCTCCTGGAGCAGCAGGTCCAGGACGAACTTCTCGTCGTCGTGGATCGGGTGGACCTTGGGGTCGATGCGCGGGAACGCGTACAGCGCGCCCTTCGGCTTCACGCAGGACACGCCCGGGATCTCGTTGAGCTTCTCCCAGGCCACGGTGCGCTGCTCGTGCAGCCGGCCGCCCGGCGCGGTCAGGTCGCGGATGGACTGCCGGCCGCCGAGCGCGGCCTGGATGGCGTACTGGGCGGGCGCGTTGGCGCACAGCCGCATGGAGGCCAGCATGGTCAGGCCCTCCAGGTAGTCGCGCGCGTGCTGCCTGGGGCCCGTCACCACCAGCCAGCCCGAACGGAAGCCCGCCACCCGGTAGGTCTTCGACAGCCCGCAGAAGGTCAGCACGACCAGGTCCGGGGCGAGCGCGGCGGCCGAGTGGTGCACGGCGTCGTCGTACAGGATCTGGTCGTAGATCTCGTCGGCGAAGACCATCAGGCCGTGCCGGCGGGCGAGGTCGAGGATGCCCTCGACGATCTCCTTCGGGTAGACCGCGCCGGTGGGGTTGTTGGGGTTGATGAGGACCACGGCCTTGGTGCGGTCCGTGATCTTCGACGCCATGTCGTCCAGGTCGGGGTACCAGTCGGCCTGCTCGTCGCAGAGGTAGTGGACCGCCTTGCCGCCCGCGAGGGTGGTGACCGCCGTCCAGAGGGGGAAGTCGGGGGCGGGGATGAGGATCTCGTCGCCGTCCTCGACCAGCGCCTGGACGGCCATCGCGATCAGCTCGGAGATGCCGTTGCCGAGGAAGACGTCGTCGACGCCGACCTCCAGGCCCAGCGTCTGGTAGCGCTGGGCCACGGCCCGGCGGGCGGAGAGGATGCCGCGCGAGTCGGTGTAGCCGTGCGCCTTCGGCAGCATCCGGATCATGTCCTGGAGGATCTCCTCCGGCGCCTCGAAACCGAACAGCGCGGGGTTGCCGGTGTTCAGGCGGAGCACGCTGTGGCCCGCCTCCTCCAGCGCGTTGGCGTGCTCGACCACCGGGCCGCGGATCTCGTAGCAGACCTCGCTGAGCTTGTTCGACTGCCGGAACTCCATGCGCGCTCGCCCCTCCGGTTTCGTGTGTTGCTTGGTTTTACCAAGTTCCCGCTTGGAAAGTCCAACGACATGTCTAGACTGCGTCGCATGTCACCTCGTCGAAGCTACGACCAGTACTGTTCCGCCGCCCGGGCGCTCGACGCCGTCGGGGACCGCTGGACCCTGCTGATCGTCCGGGAGCTGCTCGCGGGCCCGCGCCGGTACACGGACCTGCACGCCGATCTGCCGGGCGTCAGCACGGACGTGCTCGCCGGACGGCTGAGGGACATGGAGCGCGACGGTCTGGCCACCCGCCGCCGGCTGCCCCCGCCGGGCGCCGCCTATGTCTACGAACTCACCTCGCGCGGGCGGGAGTTGCTGCCGGTGCTCCAGGCGCTGGGCCGCTGGGGCGAGGGTGAACTCGGCGAACGCCGCCCCACCGACGCGGTCCGCGCCCACTGGTTCGCCCTGCCCCTGCTGCGGGCCCTGGACGGCGAGGGGCTCCTCGAAGTCCACCTGGACGAAGGGGACTTCCACCTCTACGTCGGTGCCGAGGACGGCCCGGTGCACGGCGAGGGACCCGCCCCCCGGGAGCCCGATGCCCGCCTGGTCCTGGACGCCGCCACCTGCGCGGCCGTGGCCCGGGGGGAGCTGGGGGTACGGGACGCCGTGCGCGCCGGCCGGATCGCCGTCAGCGGGGAGGGCACGCTCGCCAAGGCGCTGCGCGAGGCATGAGCCGGGGCCACACGCCGGACCGGGCACGGGGCCCGGCGTGGCGAAGGCCCATCACTGCGTGGTGATGGGCCTTCTGGGCGGGTGCCGGGGGCGGGCCCGGTGGCGGTACCTGCCGCGGGGCTCGCCGGGCGCTGCGCGAGGTGTGAGCCGGGGTCATGTGCCGGGTCGGGTGCGGGGCCTGGCGTGGCGCAGGGCCATCACTGCGCGGTGATGGGCCTTCTGGGCGGGTGCCGGAGGCGGGCCCGGTGGCGGTATGCCGCGGGGCTCGCCGGGCGCTGCGCGAGGTGTGAGCCGGGGTCATGTGCCGGGCCGGGCGCGGGGCCCGGCGTGGCGAAGGCCCACCACTGCGCGGTGATGGGCCTTCTGGGCGGGTGCCGGGGGCGGTCAGGCGCCCGGTGGCGGTACCTGTCGTGGCCGTCCCGCGCCGCGGGTCAGCGTGTAGCCGCCGATGCCGGCCAGTGCGGCCAGGATCGCGCCGATCGCGGTCCACACCCAGCGGTCGGACCACCAGCCCGAGGCCCAGCCGTCGTCCGGCTCGATGCTGGACAGCACGGCCGTCGCCGAGGAATCCTCCTCCTCCGCCGCGGACTTGACGGCGATGCCCGGGACGAGGGGCTTCGCCAGCGAGCCGTCCACGGCCGCCGCGCCGCCGATGTCCTTGGAGTCGACGCGCAGTTCGGCGCTCACCGGCTGGCCCAGGTCTGCCGCCTTCAGACCGACGGCCGTCAGCCGGACGTAGTACGTGCCAGGCAGCGGGTCGTTCGCCCACGGCTCCGCCCAGGCGCGGACCGTGCGCAGCACACACGCCAGTTCCACGGTGGCCGCGTCCTGGGCGGCGCTGCGCGTCTGGGCGCCGTACTGGCAGGCCTGACGGCGCCGCAGACCGTCGTACACATCGATCTGCCAGGTCTGCGCGAGGTGCGAGTCGGGCAGCTTCACCGTCGCCTTCACGGTGGGCCGCTGGCCCGAGTCCGCCGGGAACGACCAGTACAGGTAGTCACCCGTGGAGGCGCTCGCGGTGGCCGTCTGTCCCTGCTCGACCTCCGCCGCCGTACGGAAGGAGGTGCCCGCCGAGGTCGGCGCGGCACTGTCCCCCGAGGGGCTCGCGGAGGGCGAGGAGTCGGCGGCGGCCGGTCCGGCCGCCAGCCCCAGCGCCAGCAGCGCGCCGCCCAGCACTCGTGTGATCCGCATCGGCCGGTTCCGCATCAGTTGGATCCGCATCAGTTGGTCCTCCAGACCGCGACACGCCAGCGCGACAGCCAGCCCCAGATCAGACCCGCGAGGAAGCCGGTCAGCACCAGCAGGCCGAGCAGCCACCAGCCGCGTCCGAGACCGAACGACGCCACGTCGCTCGCCTGCGACGGCGCGTCGACCACGTCCACGGTCAGCTCCACCGGCATTCCGGGGGTGGTCTTCACCCCGGCGCCCGCCGAGAAGGAGTTCGTCACCTGGAGGCAGACCGTCTCGGCCGGGGCGTCCTCGTCGTCGCTCTCCGCCTTCGGGTAGCGCAGACCCGTCGAGACCACGTCGGTACGGCCGTTGCCCGCCGACTCGCCCCGCACGATCTCCCGGCCGTGCACCGTGACGGCCCGCAGCAGCACCCCGTAGTCCGGGTTCATCGCCCGGTCCGAGGCCACGCTCACCGAGGCCCGCAGCTCCTGGCCCGGCTCGACGTCCACCTTGTACCAGCGCTCCTGGCCGAACTCCTCGCGGTCGGTGTAGAGACCCGACTTCAGGGCGGGCGCGGCCGAGCAGGAGTCCGTGCCCTCGGTGGCGACCGGCGTCACCACCGGGTCGGCCGCCCGGTCCACCAACTGGTTCACCTTGTCGGTGAGTTCCTCGGTGTGCTCGACCGAGGTGTAGGTGCCGCCGGTGGCCTCGGCGATACAGCTGAGCTGCTGGCGCATCTTCGTGTTGGGCACCAGGCCCAGGGTGTCGATGGTCAGACCGATGCCCTTGGCCGCGATCTCGCGGGCCACCTCGCACGGGTCGAGCGGGGCGCAGGTGTCCTCGCCGTCGCTGATCAGCACGATCCGCTTGGAGCCGGTGCCGCCGTCGAGGTCGTCGGCCGCCTTCAGCAGCGCGGGGCCGATCGGCGTCCAGCCGGTGGGGGACAGGGTCGCCACCGCCGCCTTGGCCTCGGTGCGGTCCACCTGGCCGACCGGGTAGAGCTGCGCGGTGTCCTTGCAGCCCGTCTTCTGGTCGTCGCCCGGGTAGTTGGCGCCGAGGGTGCGGATGCCGAGCAGGACGGTCTCCGGGGTCGCGTCCAGCACCTCGTTGAACGCCTGCTTGGCCGCGGCCATGCGCGTCCCGCCGTCGATGTCCTTCGTCCGCATCGAGCCGCTGACGTCGAGGACCAGGTCGACCTTGGGCGCGAGGGCGGTGGTCTCGTCGGCGACCGCCCCGGCCGGGAACGCGAGCCCGGCCGTGAGCGCGGCGAGCAGGGCGCACACGCCCGCCGCCAGCCGTTGTGTTCTGATCATCGGCGGATCTTATTGATCAGGGGTGTCCCGCCACAAAACGGGGCCGACAACAGCGCGTGAACGCATACCGGATACGCCGTCAGTTCCCCTGCCCCACCAGCGGATTGGGCAGTTCGGCCCACTGGTCCCCGGGTGTGCCCGGGGAGAGCCGCATCAGCGTCAGCGCCTTCGCCGGCAGCGGCCGCTCGCACAGCGCCACCAGATCGGGGGTGCGCGGCAGATCCCGTACGGCCGTGCCGAGCGCCGCCCCCAGGGCCGCACCGCTGCCCGCCGTCGCCGCCAGCGACCCCGCCACCAGCGAGCCGAACAGCTTGCGCCGCAGGCCCCTCTCGTCGTCGGTGAGGATCCGCGCGGGCAGGCCGTCGGGCGGTGTGATGCCGTGCCGGGCCAGCCGGGCGGGGCCGACCCGGATGTCGGCGAGATCGCGGTAGACCAGCCGCAGCGGCGCCCCCGACGCCGACAGGACGAGCAGCAGATTCTGCCCGTGTGCCTCCAGCGCCACCCCCAGCTCCAGCAGCCGCAGCCCCACGGTGAGCGCGAGCCGCGCGAACTCCGCCGTCCACGCCGCCGACGCGGGCAGCCCGGTGCCGGCGAGCGCGGCCACCGGGACGACGTGCTCGCCCGGACCCGCGTACACCGCCGGCGACTCCCGCAGCACGGCGGCGAGTTCGGGGGAGTCGGGGGTGGCCGCACCGAGCGTGCGCGTGACGTGCAGCAGGCCGTCCGTGCGCGCGGCGAGCGTCTCCGCGAACGCCGACAGGGCCGCCGAGGCGGCGACCGACCCCACCGAGATGTCCCGCACCGAGGACGTCAGCCGGGCGCTCAGCGAGGTCTTCACATGCGGCCCGCCCGGCAGCGCCAGCGTCCGCAGCGACATCAGCGGATGCGCCGGCAGCTCCTGCCCGCCGGACCGCTTCAGGACATGCGCCGCCTGCCACGGATGCACCGGGAGCAGCAGCCGCTCCCCGTCCCGCAGCTCCTGCGGCCACACCCCCGACACCAGACACTCCCCGGCCGGCACGGGCACCAGCCCCAGCCGCACCACCGGCCGGTGCTCAGGGCCGTACGCCAGCTGCTCGGCGACCGAGAAACCGGGCCGGGAACGGCAGTTGGGGTGGTACGGATGCCCGTCGACCACCCGCTGCTCCCACTCCCAGTCGTGCACCGGCCACGGCGACCCCGGTGGCACGGGCTCCTGCGCGGCCCGCGACAGCGCCAGCGAGGCCGCGCTGTGCCCCAGCTCGGCGGCGAAGCCACCGCCGTGCGGCACCGCCAGCGCCGTCATCAGGCGCGCCGGATCGTCGTACGCCACCGAGTCCAGCCGTACCCCGGTCACATACCCGGCGGTCGCGTACGGGTCGGCGCGCGGGCCGTCCAGCCGGCGGCCGTCCGCCAGCCGCAGCACGAGCGCGTCCCGGCCGTACTCCCGGCCGGTGATCCACGGCAGCGGCTCCTGCGCGAGGGCCCGCCACAGCCGGGTCAGCACGGCCGCCCGGGCGCCGGGCAGCGCGGCGGCGTACCGGGGGACGAGGTCCGGACGCAGCGCGGAAAGTTCGGCGGCCACCTCGGCCTCGGCGGTGTGCGGTCGGTCCACGGGTGGGCTCCTCGGAGTGCGGGTACGTGAGTCACGGAGGGGCCGCGACGACAGCGATACTGATCGTCTCCGCCCAGAAGAACCGTAGGGAACGAGTACAACGCGTGGACCTCATCCCCCCGCCCGCCGAGGCCGCAGGCCCCGCCGACCCCGCCGTGGACGACGGCCGGGCCGACGCCTTCGCGGTCGCGCCGCTGCTCAACTGCCTCCTGAGGGAGGTGGCCGAGCCGCTGCCCGAGCCCCCCGGGCCGCACGGCGAGCGCGTCCACCGGCTGCCCGGCACCGGCCGGCTGCTGCGCGTGCGCGGCACCCGCCGCCCCGCCGGACCCGAGTTGCGCACGGCGGACACCTGGCAGCCGCTCGGCCACGCCGAACTGGTCAAACTGGTCGCGGAGGAACTGCGCCGCCACACCGGCCTCTCCAACCACGAACTGCCCACCGAGATGATCGACAGCCGGGACGCGGTCGCCGCGCTGCTCGCGGCCCGCGCGCGGGCCACCCCGCCCGCCGACCGCTATCTGCTCTCCGAGCAGTCCCTCGTCACCGGCCACCCCCACCACCCGGCCCCCAAGGCGCGCGGCGGCGGCCCGGTGGCCGGCTGGCTGCCGTACGCCCCGGAGGCCCACGCCCGCTTCCCCCTGGTCCTCCTGGCCGTCCGCGAGGACCTGGTCGTCGAGGAGGGTGACACCTCCGCCCTCGACGCCCTCGGCGCGGCCCCGGCCGGCTACCGGCTGCTGCCCGCCCACCCCTGGCAGCTCGACCTGACGGCCCCGGAACTGGCCCCCGCGTTCGCCGACGGCCGTCTGCTGCGGCTCGGCACGACCCCCTTCGAGGCCTGGCCGACGGCCGCCGTGCGCACCCTCTACGCGCCCGGACACGACCTGTTCCTGAAGTTCAGCCTCGATGTGCGCATCACCAACGACGTCCGCCGGCTGTGGCGGCACGACCTGCTGAAGCTGCGCCGCACCGACGCGGCCGTCACCCAGGCCTTCGCCGCCCTCGGCGGCCCGGCGGCCTGGCTCAGCGACCGCGGCTACCGCACCGCGTCCTTCGCCTTCGAGGAACTCGCCGTGCTGGTCCGCGACGGTCTCGACGGCCCGGTGCTGCCCGGCGCCACCCCGCTGCTCGCAGCGGGCTTCACGGAGGGCTTCCCGGGCAGCCCGCTCGATTCCGCGGCGGACCCGGCGGCCTGGTGGGAGGCGTATCTGCGGGCCGTCGTGCCGCCCGCCCTCACGGTCTTCGCCGAGCACGGCGTCGTCCTGGAGGCGCACCTGCAGAACACGCTGGTCGCCGTCGACGCGGCCGGCCTGCCGGTGCAGGCGCTGTTCCGGGACGCCGAGGGCGTCAAGCTCCTGGCGGACGTGGAGCGGGCGGCCGGCTGGGAGCGGCTGGTGTACTGCCTGGTCGTCAACCACCTCACCGAGATCGCCGCCGTCCTCGCCGAGCGGCACCCCGGCCTCGATCCGTGGCCCGCCGTCCGCCGCGAGCTGGCCCGCCACGACCTGCCCGAGGCGCACGCCCTGCTCACCGCCCCCACCCTGCCCGGCAAGACGAACCTGCTGCTGCGCTGGACCGGAGCGGACGGCGCGGACGCCCGCTACCTGCCCCTGCCGAACCCGCTGGCCTGTACATGATCTGAATTAAGGTGGGGTGTGTGCTGCGCGAAGTGACTGCCGTCCGATACGTGACCCCGCTGCGGTCCGGCGGCTCCGTGCCCGGGGTCGTCGAGGCCGACGACCTGGGGACCTACGTCGTGAAGTTCACCGGCTCCGCGCAGGGCCGCAAGGCGCTGGTCGCCGAGGTGATCGTGGGCGAGCTGGCCCGGGCACTGGGGCTGCGCTTCCCCGAGCTGGTCCTGGTGCACTTCGACCCCGCGATCGCCGACGACGAGCCCCACCAGGAGGTGCGCGACCTGCACGGCGCGAGCGCGGGCCTCAACCTCGGGATGGACTACCTCCCGGGCGCGCAGGACTTCACCCCGGAGGTGGCGAAGGCCTTCCCGGTGGACCCGCGGGAGGCCGGGAAGGTCGTCTGGCTGGACGCCCTCACCGTCAACGTCGACCGCACGGTGCACAGCTCCAACCTGATGATCTGGCCCACCCTCGGCGTCGTGCCGCCGCGCCTGTGGCTGATCGACCACGGCGCCGCCCTCGTCTTCCACCACCGCTGGGACGCCTCCGACCCCACGAAGGCCTACGACTTCCGCCACCACGCCCTCGGCCACTACGGCCCGGACGTGCGCGCCGCCGACGCGGAACTGGCGCCGAAGGTGACCCGGGACCTGCTGCGGGACATCGCCGCCGAGGTCCCGGACGCCTGGCTGCTCGGCGAGGAGGGCTTCGCGACGCCGGACGACATCAGGACGGCGTACGTGGACTACCTCCACGCGCGCGTGGAGGCCTCCGCGGCCTGGCTCCCCACCGACTTCCCCTCGCGGGAGGAACTCGCCGCCGAGGAGGCCCTCCGGGCGGCACGTACCCAGCAGGGCCGTCCGGGCTGGCTCAAGCGGGTCCCCGACCTGCACGGCAAGCCGGCGGCGGAACAGGATTGGTCGGTGCACCTCGGATGAGTGAGCAGCAGCCCGTCGAACCGCAGCCCGTCGACCGGCAGCGCGTCGAGATCGAGTACTGCACCCAGTGCCGCTGGCTGCCGCGGGCGGCGTGGCTGGCGCAGGAGCTGCTGACGACGTTCGAGACCGAGCTGACGGAGCTCGCGCTGAAGCCGGGCAAGGGCGGGGTCTTCGTCGTACGGGTGAACGACGAGGTGGTGTGGGACCGCCGCGAGCAGGGTTTCCCGGAGCCGACGGCGGTCAAGCGGCTGGTCCGCGACCGCGTGGCCCCGGGGAAGCCCCTGGGCCACGCGGACCGCGCGGCGGACGTCAGCCCCTGAGCTGCCGGTACGCGGGCAGGGTGAGGAAGTCGACGTAGTCCTGGTCGAGGGCGACCTCCAGGAACAGGTCGTGCGCCTGCTGCCAGTGACCGGCGGCGAAGGCCTCCTCGCCCAGCTCGGCGCGGAGGGCGGCGAGATCCTCGGCGGCGACCTTGCGGGCCAGCTCGGGGGTCGCCTTCTCGCCGTTCTCGAACCCCACCCCCGCGTTGATCCACTGCCAGACCTGCGAGCGGGAGATCTCGGCGGTGGCCGCGTCCTCCATCAGGTGGAAGATGGCGACGGCGCCGAGGCCGCGCAGCCAGGCCTCGATGTACCGGATGCCCACCTGCACGGCGTTGACCAGACCCGGGTAGCTAGGCCGGGCGTCCAGCGAGTCGACCGCGATCAGTTCGGCGGCCTCGACCCGGACGTCCTCACGGAGGCGGTCCTTCTGGTTCGGCCGGTCCCCGAGGACCTTGTCGAAGGACTCCAGGGCGATCGGCACCAGATCGGGGTGGGCGACCCAGGAGCCGTCGAAGCCGTCACCGGCCTCCCGGTCCTTGTCGGCACGGACCTTCTCGAAGGCCACCTTGTTGACCTCGGGGTCCCGGCGGGAGGGGATGAAGGCCGCCATGCCGCCGATGGCGTGCGCGCCGCGCTTGTGGCAGGTGCGCACCAGGAGTTCGGTGTACGCGCGCATGAACGGGGCGGTCATCGTGACCAGGTTGCGGTCCGGGAGGACGAACTTCGGCCCGCCGTCCCGGAAGTTCTTCACGATGGAGAACAGGTAGTCCCAGCGGCCCGCGTTGAGCCCCGAGGCGTGGTCGCGGAGTTCGTAGAGGATCTCCTCCATCTCATAGGCGGCCGTGATCGTCTCGATCAGGACGGTGGCGCGGATGGTGCCCTGCGGGATGCCGACGTACTCCTGCGCGAAGACGAACACCTCGTTCCACAGCCGGGCCTCGAGGTGCGACTCGGTCTTCGGGAGGTAGAAGTACGGGCCCTTGCCGAGGTCGAGCAGCCGTTGCGCGTTGTGGAAGAAGTACAGGCCGAAGTCGACGAGGGCGCCGGGGACGGGGGTGCCGTCGCCGTCGGCCAGGTGCCGCTCGTCGAGGTGCCAGCCGCGCGGGCGCATGACGACCGTCGCCAGCTCCTCGTCCGGCCGCAGGGCGTACGACTTGCCGCTCGCCGGGTCCGTGAAGTCGATGTTCCGGGTGTAGGCGTCGGCCATGTTGACCTGGCCCAGGATCACGTTCTCCCAGGTGGGCGCGGAGGCGTCCTCGAAGTCCGCGAGCCAGATCCGCGCGCCCGAGTTGAGGGCGTTGATCGTCATCTTGCGGTCGGTGGGGCCGGTGATCTCGACCCGGCGGTCCTCCAGGGCGGGCGGGCAGGGCGCCACCCGCCAGGAGTCGTCGGCGCGGATCGCGGCGGTCTCCGGCAGGAAGTCGAGCGTGGAGGTGCGGGCGATCTCGGCGCGGCGCTCGGCGCGGCGGGCGAGGAGTTCGTCGCGGCGCGGGGTGAACCGCCGGTGCAGCTCGGCCACGAAGGCGAGGGCGGCCCCGGTGAGGACCTCCTCCTGCCGCGGCAGGGGTTCGGCGTCGACGATGGCCAGCGGGGACGGCGCTGGTGCGGACATGAACGTCACTTCCTTCAGCGAGCGTGGCACCGGGTGCCCTGGTAAAAGTGGATACTAGTTTCCTCATCGTGGAAGTTCAATGCTTTGTTGATCTCAGGGCGCCTCCGGGTCGGGGCCGAGCCGGGCCAGGTCCCCGGGGGTGTCGATGTCGTACGGCAGACCCGCGTCACCGCACTCGACGAGGACGATCTCGGCCGCGTGCGCCTTCAGATAGGCACGCGCCCCCTGGTCGCCCCGCGCGCCCTCCGTCACCCCCGCCCAGTGGGCCGCGCCGAACAGCACCGGATGCCCGCGCACCCCGTCGTAGGCCGCCGCGGCCAGCGACACCTCCCCGTCGTACGCGGCGAGCACCCGGGCCGTCGCCTCCGCTCCGATGCCCGGCTGGTCGACCAGCGACACCAGCGCCGCCCGCGCCCCCGTCCCCGCGAGCGAGTCCAGCCCGGCCCGCAGCGAGGAACCCATGCCCTCCTCCCACCCCGGGTTCTCCACCAGCACGCACCCCTCCAGCCGCGCCCGCTCCCGTACGGCCTCGGCGGCGGCCCCCAGGACCACATGGACGCGCGTGCAGCCGGCCGCCCGCAGCACCCCCACCGCATGCTCCACCAGCGGCCGTCCCCGGTGCGTCAGCAGCGCCTTCGGGCGCCCGCCGAGCCGCCGCCCGCCCCCCGCCGCGAGCACCAGCCCGGCGACCTCGTCCACGTCGTACGTCATGGATCCTGCATACCGCACGCGACCGGCGGCGCGCGGATCACGCTGTGCAGCAAGTCGGTGACGCAGCGGACTGGCGCCCATGGCCCGAGGTGGCGTTAACTGGGCGCCCGCACCGTCCGGGGCCCGACCGGCACCCGGCGCGGGAACGTGCACGCGTACCACGGGTGCGAGGGGGAGGACTGCGTTGCGGAGCGTGGAGCAGAGGTCTGTGACCGACAAGGACCCGCGGGTGGTGGAGCTGCGCTCCGCCGTGTCCCGGCTGCGCCGGGAACTCGCCGCACACCCCGCGGAGTTCCGGGACCGGGACATCGCGGAGGAGGAACTCGCCGCCCTGGCCGCCATGGCCGCCGGCGGCACCCCCGAGATACCCCGGCTGCGCCGCTCCCTGCTCCTGATCGCCGGAGCCATCGGCTCGGTCAGCGCCCTCGGCCAGGGCCTCACCCAGGTCCGCCGGGCGGTCGACCGGTTCGGGGAGCCGCCGCGCGCCTGAAGGGGGGCGGGGCGGGCGGTCCGGTGCCGGGGCTGGTGGACACAGGGCCGGATCAGGGCCGGATCGTCCCCGAGGCATGAGGCGCGAGGAGCTACCCGTGGGGAGTTCGGCGAGGGGCAGGCGTCCTCGGCGGTCTTCAGGATCGCGTTGGAGAGCCGAGGGCGGGCGGTGAGGCCGCCACGGCGCTCCACCGGGCGATCGTCCGGCGCCGGTCCCCGGCGGCGGCAGCGACGCGGCGGCCCGGCGGGCGGCGTCCACGTGGTGGGCCGAGCGCCAGGCCCGCGCGATCCGTCCGGCGGGGGCGCGGGCACCGGCCGCGGCCTGCTCCTCGCCGACCCGGGCGGTACAGGCCGCCCAGGGCGTGAGCGAGGGGCCGGCTCGCGCAGGCCCCGCCGGCCGTGCTGCCGAACTGGTCCCGCAGCGGCAGCAGAGGGGTGATCGGCGGGACCGCCGCAGCGGTGTCGCCCGGACCTACGTCCGCCCGGAGCGCTAGGCCGCCGGGCCCGAGGTGGTCAGGGCCTGGGACAGGTCGGCGGCCACCTGCTGGAGGACAGGGACGATGTGTTCCGTCGCCGCGTCCGTGACACGGCCCGCCGGGCCGGAGATGGAGACGGCCGCCGCGGTGGGGGAGTCGGGGACGGACACGGCGAGGCAGCGGACGCCGATCTCCTGCTCGTTGTCGTCGACCGCGTAGCCCGCGCTGCGCACGTCCGCCAGGGCCGCGAGGAAGGCCTCCGGTGTGGTGATCGTCTTCTCGGTCGCGGCCGGCATGCCCGTCCGGGCGAGCAGCGCGCGCACCTCCGCGTCCGGGAACCCCGCGAGCAGCGCCTTGCCCACCCCCGTGGAGTGCGGCAGCACCCGCCGCCCCACCTCGGTGAACATCCGCATCGAGTGCTTCGACGGCACCTGGGCCACGTACACGATCTCGTCCCCGTCGAGCAGCGCCATGTTCGCCGTCTCCCCGGTCTCCTCGACCAGCCGGGCCAGATAGGGGCGCGCCCAGGTGCCGAGCAGCCGGGACGCCGACTCGCCGAGCCGGATCAGCCGCGGGCCGAGCGCGTAGCGGCGGTTGGGCTGCTGACGGACGTATCCGCAGACGACCAGCGTGCGCATCAGCCGGTGGATGGTGGGCAGCGGCAGCCCGCTGCTCACGGACAGCTCGCTCAGCCCGACCTCGCCGCCCGCGTCCGCCATCCGCTCCAGCAGGTCGAAGGCGCGCTCGAGGGACTGGACCCCTCCGCCGGCGGACCGGGCGGAGTCGGAGGTGCTGGCGCTCGACGTCGGCACGGCGCGTTCCTTTCGACACGGGCGGGAGGAGCTGAAGCCTACCCGGCGGTCGGTTGACTCCCCGGTCGTGCGTAGCTACGTTCTGATCACTGGAATTGTATTTCCACTTCATGGAAACATCCAGAGTGACGGCGGTGGGGGCACCCTGGAGGAGGGGCGCCCTTGACGCTCGCGAGGCGGCGGGGAAGACTCCTTCAACAGAACGTTGAATTCCGTTACGCGGAAGTTAACGGCGGCAGAGAGGGGTCCGGGTGTCCGACGCTGAACTGGTGCTGCGCTCGACGCGCGTCATCACCCCCGAAGGGACGCGCGCCGCCTCGGTCGCCGTCTCCGGCGGGACGATCACGGCCGTCCTGCCGTACGACGCCCCCCTCCCGGCGGGGGCCCGCCTGGAGGACCTCGGCGACGACGTCCTGCTGCCCGGCCTGGTCGACACCCATGTGCACGTCAACGACCCCGGCCGCACCCACTGGGAGGGCTTCTGGACCGCCACCCGAGCGGCGGCGGCCGGCGGCATCACCACCCTCGTCGACATGCCCCTGAACTCCCTGCCGCCCACCACGACCGTCGACCACCTGCGCGTCAAACAGGGGGTCGCCGCCGACAAGGCGCACATCGACATCGGCTTCTGGGGCGGCGCCCTGCCCGGCAACGTCAAGGACCTGCGCCCCCTCCACGACGCCGGTGTCTTCGGCTTCAAGGCGTTCCTGTCCCCGTCCGGCGTGGACGAGTTCCCGCACCTGGACCAGGACGGACTGACCCGCTCCCTGACCGAGATCGCCGGCTTCGGCGGCCTGCTCATCGTCCACGCCGAGGACCCGCACCACCTCGACGCCGCCCCGCAGCAGGGCGGCCCGCGCTACGCCGACTTCCTGGCCAGCCGCCCCCGCGCAGCCGAGGACAGCGCCATCGCCACCCTGATCGACCGGGCGAAACGCCTCGACGCGCGCGTGCACGTCCTGCACCTGTCCTCCAGCGACGCGCTGCCGCTGATCGCCGCCGCCAAGGCGGAGGGCGTGCGCATCACGGCCGAGACCTGCCCCCACTACCTCACCCTCACCGCCGAGGAGGTCCCCGACGGCGCCAGCGAGTTCAAGTGCTGCCCGCCCATCCGCGAGGCCGCCAACCAGGACCTGCTCTGGCAGGCGCTCGCCGACGGCACCGTCGACTGCGTGGTCACGGACCACTCCCCGTCGACGGCCGACCTCAAGACCGGCGACTTCGCGACCGCCTGGGGCGGCATCTCCGGCCTCCAGCTGAGCCTCGCGGCGGTCTGGACCGAGGCCCGCCGGCGCGGGCACGGCCTGGAGGACGTCGTCCGCTGGATGTCGGCGAACACCGCGCGGCTCGTCGGCCTGGACGCCCGCAAGGGCGCCATCGAGCCCGGCCGCGACGCCGACTTCGCCGTCCTCGCCCCCGACGCGAGCTTCACCGTCGACCCGGCCGCCCTCCAGCACCGCAACCACGTCACCGCGTACGCCGGCCGGACCCTGTACGGCGTCGTGCGGTCGACCTGGCTGCGCGGTGAACGCATCGTCGCGGACGGCGAGTTCACCGCACCGCAGGGCACCCTGCTCACCCGGACCCCCTGAGCGCACCCGCACCCGCACCGGCCGATCCCGAAAGGCACACCCCGTGGCAGCGATACCGACGTTCACCGGCGACGCGAACCCCTACGGCGGCGGCGACCCGTACGCGGACTACCGCACCGCCGAGTTCCCCTTCACCCACCTCGCCGACCTCGCCGACCGGCAGCTCGGCGCCGCCGTCGTCGCCGCCAACGACGAGTTCTTCGCCGAGCGCGAGAACCTGCTGCTGCCCCACCGCGCCGCGTTCGACCCCGAGCGCTTCGGCCACAAGGGCAAGATCATGGACGGCTGGGAGACCCGGCGCCGCCGCGGCGTCTCCGCCGGCCACCCGTGGCCCACGGCCGACGACCACGACTGGGCGCTGGTCCGGCTCGGCGCGCCCGGGGTGATCCGCGGGATCGTCGTCGACACCGCCCACTTCCGCGGCAACTATCCGCAGGCCGTCTCGGTCGAGGGCACGTCCGTCCCCGGCACCCCGTCCCCGGAGGACCTCCTCGGCGACGACGTGAAGTGGACGACCCTCGTCCCGCGCACCCCGGTCGGCGGCCACGCGGCGAACGGCTTCGCCGTCTCCCTCGAACAGCGCTTCACCCACCTGCGCGTCAACCAGCACCCCGACGGGGGCATCGCGCGCCTGCGGGTGTACGGCGACGTCGTCCCGGATCCCGCGTGGCTCGCGCTGCTCGGCACCTTCGACGTCGTCGCCCTGGAGAACGGCGGCCGCGCCGAGGACGCCTCGAACCGCTTCTACTCACCCCCGTCGAACACCATCCGCCCCGGCCGCTCCCGTCAGATGGACGACGGCTGGGAGACCCGCCGGCGCCGCGACCAGGGCAACGACTGGATCCGCTACCGGCTGGTCGCCCAGTCCGTGATCCGCGCCGTGGAGATCGACACGGCGTATCTGAAGGGCAACAGCGCCGGCTGGGCGTCGGTCTCGGTCCGCGACGGCGACGACGGCGACGAGGGGGGCTGGACCGAGATCCTCCCCCGCACCCGCCTCCAGCCCGACACCAACCACCGCTTCCCTCTCCCCACCCCCACCATCGCCACCCACGCGCGTGTGGACATCTACCCCGACGGCGGCATCTCCCGCCTCCGCCTCCACGGCACCCTCACCGACCAGGGCACCCACCACCTGAAGACCCAGCACCGCGAACTGAACACCTGACCTCCCGGCCCCGGCCAACCGCCCGACCAACCGGATCGGGCCACCCCCGGCCGGGGCCTCCGTCGCCGGGGCCCGGCTGGACCGGACCGCCCGTGGCCTCGGTTCCCGAGACCGGGATGCGGTCCGTCCGGCCCGGGCCGCTTCCCCACCGGGAGTGCCGCCACCGGGATGCCGCACGCCTGGTCCGGGCCGGTTCCCGACCGGGCGCCTCCGCCGTCCGCTCCACGGCCCCGGCCGCCTCCCCGGGGTCCCCGGAGTCGGCGCGCAGGGCCACCGCCCGCCGCCCGAGCGCCTCCACGGCCCGGACGACGTCCCCGGCCGCCTTCTCGCCGTTCACGTACGTCACCGCCACGTCCGCGCCTTCCCGGGCCAGCCGCAGCGCCGTGGCGGCACCGATGCCCCGGCCGCCCCCGGTCACCAGGGCCACCTTGCCGTACAGAGTTCCGTCAGTCGTCGTCATGGGTCCATCCCACCGGCCCGCACCCCCGCGCGCTGGCGGTCCACGGACGCCGACCTCAGCTCACACCCACCGAGCGGAACTCTTCCCTCCGCCTCCCGCGTTCTTCTCCCGTGACCCTTCAGCAAGAAATCGTCGGCAACGCCATGCAGATGGCGGTCGTCAACCTCGCCCCCGGCCAGACCGTGTACTGCGAAGCCGGAAAGTTCCTGTTCAAGACCACGAACGTGACCATGGAGACCCGTCTGGGCGGCCCCTCCGGCAGCGGCGGCGGGCACCCCCAGACCGGCAGCGGCAGCGGCAGTGGCGGCGGCATGGGCGGCATGCTCCGCCAGGCCATGGGCACCGCCATGCAGGTCGGCCAGCGCGCCCTCGCGGGTGAGTCGCTGGCGTTCCAGTACTTCACCGCCCAGGGCGGCGAGGGCACGGTCGGCTTCGCGGGCGTCCTCCCGGGAGAGATGCGCGCCCTGGAGCTGAACGGCACGCGCGCGTGGTTCGCCGAGAAGGACGCCTTCGTCGCCGCCGAGTCCACCGTCGAGTTCGGCATCGCCTTCCAGGGCGGCCGCACCGGCATGAAGGGCGGCGAGGGCTTCGTCCTGGAGAAGTTCACCGGGTACGGCACGGTGATCATCGCCGGCGCGGGCAACTTCATCGACCTGAACCCCGCCGACTTCGGCGGCCGCATCGAGGTCGACACCGGCTGCGTGGTCGCCTTCGAGGAGGGCATCCAGTACGGCGTCCAGCGCGTCGGCGGTCTCAACCGCCAGGGCCTGATGAACGCCGTCTTCGGTGGCGAGGGCCTCTCTCTGGCCACCCTGGAGGGCAACGGCCGCGTCATTCTCCAGTCCCTCACCATCGAGAGCCTCGCCAACGCCCTGAAGAAGGCCCAGGGCGGCGACAAGCAGGGCCCGACAGGCGGACTGTTCTCGACGAACGCGGGCTGAGCGGCTGAGCCACCCGCGCCCGTCGCCGCCGGGTCCCGGAGCTTCCCCCTGGTCAGGCCCCGCCCGCGAAGTTAATTCGCGGAAAACTCATGGGACGTGACGGGAAATTCTCCGGAGTTGTCATTGACATGCCATGGTCTACGCGCGTCATCATGAAGCCATGAGATTCCCCCCACGTATCACCCGCATAGGCGCCACGGCCGCCGTGCTGTCCGCCCTCCTGGTGGGCGGCGCCGTCACCGCCACGCCCGCGTCCGCCGCGGTCGGCAGCATCTGCTACGGCGATCTGCCGTCCCAGGCGTACGACACGCTCGAACTGATCGAGCAGGGCGGTCCGTTCCCGTACTCGCAGGACGGCAGCGTCTTCCAGAACCGCGAAGGCGTCCTGCCGAGCCGGTCCACCGGCTACTACCACGAGTACACCGTGAAGACCCCCGGGTCCTCCACGCGCGGCGCACGCCGCATCGTCACGGGTCGGCAGTACGAGGAGGACTACTACACCTCCGACCACTACGCGACCTTCGACCTGGTCGACTACGACTGCTGAGTCCCCCCACGGACCAGCCAGAGGAACGGCGTGTCCCTCCGCCCCGCGGCCATCCCCCACGCACCACGGCCGCGGGGCGAGGCATGTCCGCGCCCGCCGTCCGCTCCCGCGCTCCCGAACTCGCCCTCCCGAACTCGCCCTCCCCACAGGGGGAAAGAACGCCATATTGGGTAAGTATCAGGTTATGGGAGTGTTTCTGATCACAGGTGCCGGTTCCGGCATCGGCGCGGCCCTGGCCGCCCATTTCGCCGAGCGCGGCCACGAGTTGTGGCTGCTGGCCCGGGACGAGACGCGGGCCAGAACGCTGCGGGCACGGTTCCCCCGGAGCCGGACCCTGGCGGCGGACCTGGCCGAGCCGGGTGCGCTGCGCGCCCGGCTGGAGACGCAGGCGCTGCCCCCGCGGCTGGACTCGCTGCTGCACGTGGCCGGTGTGGCCGAGTCGGGGCGGGTCGGCGAGGCCGGCGCGGACGTCTGGGAGCGCACGCTCGCGGTCAACCTCGTCGCCCCGGCGGAGCTCACCCGCCTGCTGCTGCCCGCGCTGCGGGCGGCCCGCGGGCAGGTCGTCTTCATGAACTCGGGAGCGGGCGTGCACGCGCCCCCGCGGCTCGGCGCCTACGCGGCGTCCAAGTTCGGTCTGAAGGCACTGGCCGAGTCCCTGAGAGCGGAGGAGTACGAGCACGGCGTCCGGGTCACCACCGTCTACCCGGGCGAGACCGACACCCCGATGCAGGTCCGGCTGCACCAGGAGTTCGGGCTGCCCTACCAACCGGAAGCCCATATGAGCCCGGCCTCCGTGGCCGCCGCCGTCGTCACGGCGCTCGGTCTGCCGAAGGACGCGACGATGAGCGATCTGATGCTGCGTCCGGGCTGCTGAGCCCGTTCCCGCCCGCGCCGGGCCCGTCCTCGACGGGCCCGGCCGTACCGGTGTTCCAGATGCCCACCAGGTCCGCGTAGAACGGGACTTCGGCCAGCAGCGCGTCATGCGTGCCGACCCAGGCCCGCCGCCCGTCCAGGAGGAGCACCTTGTCCGCGCGGCGGGCGAGGGCCAGCCGGTGCGCGAGGGTGACGACCGTGCCGGGCCGACGCCGGAACGCCTCCTCCACCCGCCGTTCCGCCTCGGCGTCCAGATGCCGCGTCGCCTCGTCGAGCACGACGAGCGCGGCGGGGGAGAGATGGACCCGCGCCAGCGCGACGAGCTGCCGCTCGCCCGAGGACAGCCCGGCCGGGTCCAGCTCGCCGTCGAGCCCGCCCAGCCGCCGGACGACCCGGCCCAGACCGAGTTCCTCCACGGTGCGGGCGACGGTCTCGTCCGGTGCGCCGGGGGCGAGTTGGGTGAGGTTCTCGCGCAACGTCCCCGCGAAGACATAGGGGTTCTGCGGCAGCAGCGCCCGGGCCCGGCTCAGATCGGCCCGGGTGACCCGGTCGAGGGGCACGCCCCCCAGGGTGACCCGCCCGCGGTCGGGCGGGAGGATCCCGGTGAGCAGGTCGGCGGTCGTGGACTTCCCCACGCCGGAGGGCCCGACCACGGCCAGGTGGTCGCCGTGGGCGAGGAGGAGGTCGAGGCCGTCGACCACCGGATCGGCGTCCGGGCCGTAGGCGAAGGTGACGTCCGACAGCACGACCGATCCGTCGGCCGGCCGGAGCGCGGGGTCGGGGTCCTCGGGCAGCCCGGGGTGGCGCGCGGCCCCGGCGAGCCGCTCCGCCGCCAC
The DNA here is from genome assembly GCF_040630405.1 of Streptomyces sp. NPDC005811. Classification (NCBI taxonomy): domain Bacteria; kingdom Bacillati; phylum Actinomycetota; class Actinomycetes; order Kitasatosporales; family Streptomycetaceae; genus Streptomyces; species Streptomyces sp. NPDC005811. The sequence continues at coordinate 190,371 of NZ_JBEXXK010000012.1, read as the reverse complement.
CGACAGCCGCAGCCAGGAGGCGCCCACCCCCTGCACCAGCAGCCGGACGGCGGGTTCGAGCGTGGACAGGACATAGCTGAGCACCCCCACGACATCGCCGGGTGTCATCCCGCGGTCCACCAGGCCCGGCGCGGCCAGCACCACCAGCAGCAGCGGGCTGTGCGCGCCCAGCGCCACGATCACCCGGCGCACCGCCGCCACGGTCGCCAGCTTCCGGGAGGCGCGCAACTGGGCCCGCACCGCGTCCAGCACCTCCTGCTCCGCCCGCTCGTGGGTGCCGGTCGCGACGATGTCGCGCAGCGCCCCGACCGTGGCGACGGTCTCCCGCGCGAGCGCCTCCTCGGCCTGGAACGCCTCATGCTGGCGCCGGACGGTCGCCGGCGCCAGGACGGCGAACACGCCCAGCGCCACCACCAGCGGCACGGCCACGAGCGGTACGGCGGCCGGGGCGATGAAGGCGGTGCCCACGACGACGGCCCCGACCGTCAGCACGAACTGCCAGACGAGCATGAGCTGTCCGGCGAGCGCGTCACGGACCGCCTCCACCTGCCGGGTGAGCTGGGCCACCGCGACGGCGTCGACACCGTCCCGCCGGGCGCCGCGCCCCACCGCACGGCGCAGCGTGCCGGTGACGACCTCGCCGAGCAGACGGTCCCGCAGCGGCTCGACGATCTCGGCCAGCCAGGGGTAGGTCTGCCGGCTCGCCCAGGCCCCGCCCAGGGTGCACAGGGCGAACACCGCCAGGCCCAGGGCCGCCGTCCGGGGGCGGTGCGCCAGGAAGCCCTCGTCGACGGCGAGGGCCAGGGCCTTGCCGGAGACGAGGGCGGGCGCCGCCGAGACCAGCGTCCACCAGGCCAGCCGGAGCGCCGCGGCCCGGCTGTGGGCGAGGGTGCCGCGCACCAGGTGCAGCGCCGCGGCGCTGGTGGTGAGCGGCGCCGTGACCGTTGTACGAGAGCCCGGGTCCCCGTCGGGGCCCGGGTGCGGGTGAGGGTGCGGGCGGGGGGCGTCGGCGGTGCCGTCGGCCATGCGTGCCTGTCCTTTCGTCCGTGGTCCGCTCGTCCGTGGTCCGCTCGTCCGTGGTCCGCTCGTCCGTGGTCCGCGTCCGGTCGTCCGCGGTCCGCGTCGGCCGTACGGTCCTCAGTCCCCGGAGCCACCGGCCGGCCCGTCGGAGTCCCCCGTGCCGGTGAAGATGCGGCGGTAGGCCGGCGTCCGCCACAGCTCGTGGTGGGGGGCGACGGCCCGGATGCGCCCCCCGTCCAGCCAGGCCACCGCGTCCGCCCGGGCCGCCGTGGACGTGCGGTGGGTCACGATCAGCCGGGTGCGGTCCCCGTGGGAGGCGTCCACGGCGTGCAGCACCGCGGCCTCGGTGGCGGTGTCGAGGCTGGAGGTGGCGTCGTCGAGGACGAGCAGCCGGCCGTCGCGGGCCAGGGCGCGCGCGAGCCCCACCCGCTGCCGTTGTCCCCCGGACAGGGGCGCGTCGGCGAGCGGGGTGTCGTAACCGGCGGGCAGCCGGCGCACGAAGGTGTCCGCCTGCGCCGCGCACGCGGCCCGGCGGGCGTCGGCGGCGCGGACCGGTTCCGCGGCGGCCGTGAGGGCGTCGAGGACGGTGACCCCGGTCAGCACGGGGTCGCCGAAGGCATAGGAGACGGCGCTCCGCAGGTCCGCCGGACGGATCTCGTCCAGCGGTACGCCGTCCAGCAGCACCAGGCCCCCGTCCGGGACCAGCAGCCCGCCGGCCACCGCGGCCAGCGTGGAGCGGCCCGACCCCGAACTCCCCACCAGCGCGGTGCAGGTGCCCGCCGGGAGGACCAGCTCCAGCCGGTCCAGGACGGCCCGTCCGGACCGCCGTACGGTCACCTCACGGATCTCCACCCGCCCGGGACCCGGCGGCAGCGCGCGCAGCCCCACCGGCCCCCGGGGGGTGTCGAGCACCTCGGACACCCGGGCCTGTCCCGCCCGGGCGCGGGCGAGGTCCAGCAGGCTCTGCGCCGTGCCGAAACCGCCGAGCCCCAGCGCGGTGTAGCCGAGCGCGGCGATCAACTCGCCCGTGCTGAGCGCCCCGGTGGAGAGTTCGTGTCCCGCGACGGCGAGCACGGTGATCTGGGTCGCCGGGGCGAGCAGACCGGTGGACCAGGCGACCCGGCGTTGGCTGTCCCACAACGCGCGTCCGTGCCGGGAGAGTTCGGCCACCGGCCGCAGCACGCGCTCGATCTCCTGCTCGACGGTTCCGGCGGCGGCGATGGTGCGGCTGCCCGCGAGGGCGTCCAGCAGCCGGGCGGCCACGGCGGCCTGCGCGCTCTGGTAGCCCGTGCCGCGCCGTACGGTGCGCCGCAGCTGCCGGCGCAGCAGCAGCCAGCCGGCCGGGGCGGTCACCAGGAAGGCCGCGGCCAGTTCGGGGGCGAGCAGGGCGAGGGCCACCACGGCACCGGTGGCCATGGCGAGTTGGGCGACCGCGTAGACGATCGCCTGGCCGGCCAGCCCCGCCTCCGCGGTGCCGGCGGTGAGCCGGGCCACCAGGTCGCCGGTCGCCGTCTGCCGCGGGGGGTGGGGGCCGCCGGCCATGATGTGCCGTACCAGGGCGGTGCGCAGCCGGGCCGTCGTCTCGGCGGTGGCGCGCGGTCCCGCGTACTGCGCGACGGCCTCCGCCACCGTGAGCAGTCCGACGACCGCGGCCAGCGGGACGACCCCGGCGCCGCCGCCACCGGACAGGGCCCGGTCCACGGCCCGGGACACGGCGGCGGGCAGGAGCAGCGCGGCCAGCGAGCCGGCCGCCACGGACAGCGCGAGCGCGGTGGGCCACCACAGTCGGAGTACGGTGGTGGTGAGGCCGTGCCGCATACGGGGCTCCTGCGGGAGAGGGACGGACGGTCCGAACGGGTGGCACATGAGCGCCGGCCCGGGCTCTAGCTCAGCCCGGGCCGGCTCTGTTCATCCGGCCTTCCGGTCACCCGGCCGTCCGGTGGTGGGGCGCACCGGCCCCGGGGGTGCCGACTACAGGCACAGCAGGGTGCTGACGGTGCTGTTGGTGCAGTTCACCGCGGAGAGGGAGCTGAGCACCGACATGTACTCGGTGGTCTCTTCGGGGGTCTCCAGGGCCTGCAGGCTGAGGATGGACATGGTGTACTCCTGTCACTTCGGTTGGTGCTTCTGCTTCCCGGCGGTCGCCGGAAACTCTGGGCTGCGAACGGTGGTTCGCAGAGGGGGACACCGCGGGGTGTCAGGCCGTGCGCTGCCAGAAGGGCAGCGCCGGGGTGTCGGCGAGGGCCGATCCGAGGGCGAGCAGGACGCCGGCGGATCCGGTGGCCAGGTCCATCGACAGCCGCAGGAGCTGCTCGCCGGGGAAGGCCACGTGTCCCTGATAGGGGATCAGGTGCCAGACCAACCGCCGGATGTGACGCCGGATCACCCGGTCGTGCACCCCGCTGTCGTCCTGGAGCAGGCACAGCAGCCAGACCAGTCCCGCCCGCCCGTTGAACAGCCCGGGCTGGACGATGAACTCGGGCTCGGCCGCGCCGCGGATGCGGTCCAGGCTCTGCCGCAGTGCCGGATCCGGGCGGTGGCGCAGATAGGAGTGGAGGACGGCGGCGATACCCGCGCTGCCCGACTCCAGGTAGGGCAGGACCCTGCTGCCGTCGTCGACCTGGAGGGTGCCGTCCTCACCGAGGACACAGCGGTCCAGGTCCCGGCCGAGCGCCCCTTCCGCGAGGTCGAGCAGCTCGCGGTCGCCGGTGCTGTCGTACAGGCGCAGGAAGAGCAGGGCGGCTCCGGTGCTGCCGTGCATCAGCCCGCTGCGGGCGGCGGTCGGTGGGCCGCCCTCGCCGGAGGGTTCCCGCAGGCGGTCGGCGAGGCGTCCGGCGGTGTCCACCGCGGCGGCGTGCAGGGAGGCGTCGCCGGTGGTCCCGGCGAAGTGCAGCAGGGTGAGTCCGATGCCGGGCAGTCCGCCGGCGAGATCGCTGCCCTGGCCGTCCGGCGGGTCCTTCAGCAGCCGGTCGAGGAGGTTGTGCGCCTGCCGGGTGTGGCCGAGACGGTCGAGGGCCAGGGCGACACCGTGCGAGCCGGTGTAGAGACCGGGGCGGCAGGGTTCGCGGGTGACGGCGTCCAGGAGCCACTGGACGTGGTCGGGGGCGACGGGAGCGCCGGTGCAGTGCAGGGCCCACAGCACGCCCGAGGCGCCGTACGCGAGTCCGAGGCCGTCGTGGGTGAACTGGTTCGGGTCGCCCGGGAAGAGCCGGTCGGTGCGGTCCGGGGTGGCGCTGGCGGTGATCGCCGCAGCCATCGAGTCGCGCAGGGCGGGCCAGGAGGCGCGGTCGCCGCTGAAGAGGGCGGTGAGCGCGTCGCGCCCCGGTGGGCCAGAGGGGGAGGAGGAGGGGCCCGCGGAGGGCGGTGGGGCCTGGGCGGGGGCGGGCAGTCCGAAGCGGTCCGCCGCGGCGCCGGCCAACTGGGCCCGTTTGCCCGGATCCAGCGACGTCAGCTGCATCAGCGGCATGAAGATCCACAGTCGCAGGGCGTCGAGGGCGTGCCGGTCGATCGCGAATCCGTGCAGGTCGGCGGGGGCCGCGAAGCCGGCGGCGCCGAGTCCGGGTCTGACGAACGCGTCGACGGGGGAGGCGAGTTCGAAGTCGATGAAGCAGACCCGTCCGTCGGGACGGACGATCAGGTTGCGCGGATGGAGGTCCCCGAAGACGACCCCGCGGTCGTGGATGGCGCGCAGGCCTTCCTCGATGCCCTCCAGGACCTGGAGCGCCTCCGCTCTGTAGCGGTCGACGTCCGTCTGGTCGGGATCGGGATGGACCAGGGGGTAGCGTCGCGCGAACCACCGGTTCAGCGGCTCGCCCTCCACGAACTCCTGGACCAGGAAGTGGTGTTCCCAGGCGGTGAAGTAGTCGAGGGCGGCGGGTACGGCGGACACCCCGTCCAGCCGGTGGAGGATGTCCCGCTCCTTGCCGAGCCGGAGCACGGCGTCGTCCCCGCGCTGGTCGAGCCCGGCGTGCGGGCGGGCCTCCTTGAGGACCACCTCCTCGCCCCCGCCGGCGGGCCGGGCGATGTAGATGCCTCCGCCGTTGGAGAAGTGCAGGGCCCGTTCCACGGAGTAGCGGAACTCGGCCGTGCTCGCTCTGGCCCGGTCGGCCAGCGCCTGCGCCAGGATGGCCGGCACGGGAGCCCAGTCGGGCACCTCGAACACCGCGCGCCGCACGTCCGGCCGCAGCCGGCCCGAGGGTTCCCGCAGCGCCAGGACGAGCTCGCCGGTCTCCGAGCGGCAGAACTGCTCGGTGAACCCGCCGTAGCGCAGATACAGCGGCCCTTCGCGCCAGCGCAGATCGCTCAGGATGTACGGCCCCTGCTGTCCCGCGAGGGCCGCGTCGAGGTCGTGGAGACATCGCTCCAGCGTCGGTTCGTCGACCGGGTACAGCGTCATGAACTTGCCGCTCGAACCCCGGGAGGCGTACTTCGCGTTCTGGGTCTGCACCAGCGCGGGGCTGCGCAGGAACTTGAACGCCACGCGGTTCTCGAAGCAGTAGGCGGCGACCACCGACAGGATGTGCTCCGCGTTGCCCATGCACGCGGAGACATGGATCTTCCAGCCCTGGTCGGGGAGTTCGACGTCCGCGAGCTGCCGCCCCACCCACACGTCCCGCGCGTTGCCGGCCCAGCCGGCCGGTAACGGCGCGCCGACGGCGTCGAACTCCTCCACCGTCGCCCAGCGGACAGGCGAGTCGTAGAACACCGGATCGGCATACGAAAACGCCTCGTAGCGCATGTCCATAAGGCCCCCCATCGCAGTGATTCGACATTCCCGGACGGATGCAGTCGCAACGCCGGACCGTTTCACCCCCCGAGGGGAGTGTTACTGTGGCCGGTTTGCGTCCACGAAGTGAAGGTAACGTAAGGCCGGCTTGCGCAGGCAGGGCGCATTCAGCGCTCTCGCCGAGCGCGCGAAGCCCACCCCTCCCCGGAAAAGCGCGACCAATTGCACCCGCTTATCAGTTCGACCTTGCGGTGCGTGAATAAATCCAGATATCCGGGTTTCCAGAAATACGGTCGGCCGGGCGAAGGCGGGCGTGCATCCCTACGGTATGTCCGGAATGAGCGATTTGGGCGGTGTTTCGGGTGACAGGCGCTGAAGTATCGATTCGGCGAACGGATGCGCAACGTGGAGGAAGTGTGTGCTTTGTGTGATTGAATCATGCACAACTCGGCCAGGTGGCTTGATCTGATCGACCGGATCCCCCGTGTCCTGCATCCCCTATCAGGCACTGCCGGGCGCCCGGGTCAGGGCCACCGGCCGAGCCGAAACGCACGTGAAGGGAACCCTCGATGACCGCGACCGTCTCCAACTTCTACTACGGCGCGGTGACTCCGGTTTCCGCGTATCTGATGGCCTGTCTGGGCGCGGCCCTGGGGCTGCGGTGCACGACGAGGTCGCTGCGCCGCCCGCACCGCCGGGCCGCCTGGCTGGCGCTGGGTGCCGTCGCCATCGGCTGCGGCATCTGGACCATGCACTTCATCGCCATGATCGGATTCAGCGTCCAGGGCGCCCTGGTCGGCTACGACACGACGAAGACGCTCCTCAGCCTCGCCGTCGCGATCGTCGTCGTCGCCCTCGGCGTGTTCCTGGTCGGCTACCGGGGCGGCTCCCCGGCGAACCTGGCCGTGGCGGGCACCGTCACCGGTCTCGGCGTCGCGGCCATGCACTACCTCGGCATGGGCGCCATCCACACCAACGGCACCCTGCACTACGACACCGTGACGGTGGGCCTGTCCGTGGCGATCGCCATCGCGGCCGCCACCGCGGCCCTGTGGGCGGCGGTCTCCATCCACAAGCTCTGGTCCAGCCTGGGCGCGGCCCTGGTCATGGGCGTGGCCGTGACGGGCATGCACTACACCGGCATGGCCGCGGTCTCCGTCCACCTCACCGGCACCTCCGCCGTCGCCCAGTCCTCCACCAGCCTCCTGTCGTTCCTCCTGGTCATGCTCGCCGGCCCGCTCGCGGTGCTGCTGATCGCCGCGGTCATCGTCATGTTCGACCCCGACATGATGCTCGGCAACGACGACTGGGAGCAGCCGGCGCCCGCCGACCGGTACCCGGCCGGCGACTACTCCGCCCAGCCGTCGCAGCAGTACGGCTCCTGGTAGGCGTACGGAGCCGGTCCGCGCGGCCGGTCAGTCCGGCCCCCGGCTCTCCGCCATCGCGAACAACGCCACCGCCAGCACCACCAGCGCCCCGCTCACGTACACCTCGTACCCGTCCAGAAAGCCGACCCGCTGCACGAGTCCCACCCGCCAGTGGGTGAACTCGTGCACCAGGCCCAGGACTCCCTGCACCAGGGCGAGGAAACCGAGCACCTCCAGGAACTCCTTCATGGCGGCGAGCCTCGCCGGGCGGGGCCGTCGCGCGCATCGGCCGTCGGGCGGGGCGGCCGAGACGGAAGGCGCGCCGTGGCCGGGCGGGGCGGGCCGAAAGTAGACGGGGGCGCGACCTTCGTCGAAGCCCGCGCCGACCGGGAGGTGCCGGTGCCCTCCACTGCGTAGATTTGTCGGCCATGAGGGGCATGAGGGGACAGAGCGGCGCGGTACGGGCATCCGACGCGCTCCACACCGCGCCGCGGCTCGTACGCCGCACCTGGCTGCTGCCGTCCGCGCTCGTCGCCGAACTCGATCCGGACGCCGGGCGGTCCGGGCGGCCGCCCCGGCGCACCGCGCGCGACTGGGCCGTGGACTTCACCTGCTTCCTGCTGGCCGTGGTCGTCGGCCTGATCGCCGCCGACACCTTGCGCGGCGAAGAGAACCTGCCGCGCGCCCTCGTCGTCACCGACCAGCTCCTCGGCGTGCTGTCCTGCGCCGCGCTCTGGCTGCGCCGCCGCCGGCCGCTCGGCCTCGCCGTGGCGATGATCCCGGTCGGGTTCCTCTCCGACACCGCGGGCGGCGCCTGCATGGTCGCCCTGTTCACCCTCGCCGTGCACCGCCCCTTCCGGTACGTGGCGTTCGTCGGCGGCGCCAGCCTGGCACTGGTCCCGCTGTTCTTCTGGCTGCGCCCCGACCCCGACCTGGCCTACCCGGCGGCCGTGGTGTTCACGGTCAGCCTCGCCGTCGCGGTCATCGGCTGGGGCATGTTCGTCCGGTCCAAGCGGCAGCTCATGCTGAGCCTGCGCGACCGGGCCCGGCGCGCCGAGACGGAGGCGCGGCTGCGGGCCGAGCAGGCGCAGCGGCTGGCGCGTGAGGCCATCGCGCGCGAGATGCACGACGTGCTCGCCCACCGGCTGACCCTGCTCAGCGTGCACGCCGGTGCGCTGGAGTTCCGCCCGGACGCGCCCCGCGAGGAGATCGCGCGGGCCGCCGGTGTCATCCGGGAGAGCGCCCACGAGGCCCTCCAGGACCTGCGCGAGATCATCGGCGTCCTGCGGGCCGGTGAACCCGACGACGCCGGGCGCCCCCAGCCGACGCTGGCCGCCCTGGACGCGCTGGTCGCCGAGTCCCGGGAGGCGGGCCTGAAGGTGACGCTCGACCAGCGCGTCACCGACTCCGGTGCCGTGCCCGCCTCCGTCGGCCGCACCGCCTACCGCATCGCCCAGGAGGCCCTCACCAACGCCCGCAAGCACGCCCCGGGAGCGGAGACCGAGGTCACCGTCGCGGGCGGCCCGGGCGAGGGCCTCACCGTGCTCGTGCGCAACGGCGTCCCCGACGGCGACGTCCCGCCCGTCCCCGGTTCCGGCCAGGGCCTGATCGGGCTGACCGAACGCGCGACCCTGGCCGGGGGGCGGCTGGCGCACGGGCCCCTGGAGGACGGCGGGTTCGAGGTGCGCGGCTGGCTGCCGTGGCCGTGGCAGGGGCAGGGGCAGGGGCAGGGGCAGGGGCAGGGGCAGGAGCCGGGGCCGGGGCCGGCCTCCTCGGGAACCGTGGTGTCGTAGGGCCATGACTGCGATCCGACTCCTCCTCGTCGACGACGACCCCCTGGTGCGCGCCGGACTGTCCCTCATGCTGGGCGGCGCCGACGACATCGAGATCGTCGGCGAGGCCGCCGACGGCGCGGAGGCCGAGACGCTCGTGGACCGCGTCCGGCCCGATGTCGTCCTGATGGACATCCGGATGCCCGCCGTGGACGGCCTGACCGCCACCGAACGGCTGCGCCGCCGCCCGGACGCCCCCCAGATCGTGGTCCTCACCACCTTCCACGCCGACGAGCAGGTGCTGCGCGCCCTGCGCGCGGGTGCCGCCGGTTTCGTCCTCAAGGACACCCCGCCCGCGGACATCCTGGACGCCGTGCGCCGGGTCGCGGGCGGCGACCCCGTGCTGTCGCCCGCCGTCACCCGGCAGCTGATGGACCACGCGGCCGGCTCCGCGGCCGACACCCGGCGCTCCCGCGCGCGGGAGCGGCTCACCGCCCTCGCCGAGCGCGAGCGGGAGGTCGCCGTCGCGGTCGGCCGGGGCCTGTCCAACGCCGAGATCGCCGCCGCGCTCTTCATGAGCGTCGCCACCGTCAAGGCCCACGTGTCCCGCATCCTGGCCCGGCTCGGCCTCAACAACCGGGTGCAGATCGCCCTCCTGGCGTACGACGCGGGCCTCCTGGACGGCGAGGACGGGCACTAGCCGAGGCCCCCGCGCGTTGCACGGGTGGCGTGGTGACGGGCGATGAGGAGGGGGATCCCATGGCGACGGTGATCGACCTGGGGGAGTACGGCGACGCGTTCCGCCGGGACCCGCACCCGGTGTACGCGCGCCTGCGCGAGGGCGGCCCGGTGCACCGGGTGCGGCTGCCCGCGCCCGACGCCCACCACGAGACCTGGCTCGTCGTGGGGCACGAGGAGGCGCGTGCCGCGTTCGCCGACCCCCGGCTGTCCAAGGACGGCAGCCGCGTCGGCGTCACCTTCCTCGACGAACAGCTCATCGGCCCGTACCTGCTGACCGCCGACCCGCCGCGGCACACCCGGCTGCGCGCGCTGGTCTCCCGCGCCTTCACCCCGCGCCGGGTCGAGGAACTGCGGCCGAGGATCCAGCGCATCACCGACGACCTGCTCGACGCGATGCTTCCGCGCGGCCGCGCCGATCTCGTGGAGTCCCTCGCCCACCCGCTGCCCCTCACCGTCATCTGCGAGCTGCTCGGCGTCCCCGAGCCGGACCGCGCCGGCTTCCGCGCGCTGACCACCGAGGCCGTCGCGCCCACCAGCGCCGAGAGCGAGCACGACGCGTTCGTCCGGCTCGCCGACCACCTCACCGAGCTGATCGAGGACAAGCGCTGCTCGGGTCCGGGCGGAGACCTGCTGAGCGACCTGATCCGCACCACGGCCGAGGACGGCGACCGGCTCTCGCCCGCCGAGCTGCGCGGCATGGCCTTCGTCCTGCTCATCGCCGGGCACGAGACGACGGTCAACCTCATCACCAACGCCGTCCACGCCCTGCTGACCCATCCGGGCCAACTCGCCGCCCTGCGCGCCGACACGACCCTGCTCGACGGCGCGGTCGAGGAGGCCCTGCGCTACGAGGGCCCGGTGGAGAACGCCACGTTCCGCTTCGCGGCCGAGCCGCTGGAGATCGCCGGCACGCCCATCGCCGCCGGTGACGCCGTGATGATCGGCCTCACGGCCGCCGACCGGGACGCGGAGCGCTACCCCGACCCCGACCGGTTCGACATCCGCCGCGACACCCGCGGCCACCTCGCCTTCGGCCATGGCGTGCACTACTGCCTGGGCGCCCCGCTGGCCCGTCTGGAAGCCCGTACCGCCCTGCGCTCCCTCCTCGACCGCGCCCCCGCCCTGGCCCTCGACGGCCCCCCGGGCGACTGGCTCCCGGGCCCCTTGATGCGCGGCATGCGCAGTCTGCCGGTGAGCTGGTGAAGCGAGGGGCGGCCGGAGCGAGGGGAGGGGTGGGGGCGGCTCACGCTCCCGGGATCTCCGCCAGGGACACCGGCCGGCGCTCCCGGCGCGAGACGTCACAGGCCTCCGCGATCCGGAAGGCCCGCAACGCCTCCCGCCCGTCGCAGGGATTGGCGCGCCCGCCCCGCAGCACCTCCACGAACGCGATGAGCTCCGCCTCGTACGCGGGCCCGAAGCGCTCCAGGAAGCCGCCCCAGGGCTTGTCCGCGGCCGGGGGACCGGTGGGTTCGGTGGAGGCGATCGGCGTACGGTCGTCCAGCCCGACCACGATCTGGTCGAGCTCCCCGGCCAGCTCCATGCGGACGTCGTAGCCGGCGCCGTTCAGCCGGGTCGCGGTGGCGGTGGCGAGGGTGCCGTCGTCGAGGGTGAGGACCGCCGCGGCCGTGTCGACGTCTCCCGCCGCCCGGAACATCGCGGGACCGGCGTCGGACCCGGCGGCGTACACCTCGCGCACCTCGCGCCCGGTCACCCAGCGCAGACAGTCGAAGTCGTGGATCAGGGCGTCCCGGTAGATCCCGCCGGAGAGCGGCAGCCACGCGGCGGGCGGCGGCGACTGGTCGGAGGTCAGCGCCCGCACGGTGTGCAGCCGCCCGAGCCGACCGGACCGCACGGCCTCCCGGGCCCCCGCGTAGCCCGGGTCGAAGCGGCGCTGGAACCCCATCTGGAGCACCGTTCCCGCGGCCTCGACCTCGCCGATCGCCTGTAAGGTCCCCGCCAGGTCCAGCGCGATGGGCTTCTCGCAGAACACCGGAAGCCCGGAGCGTGCTGCCCGACCGATCAGTTCGGCGTGCGCCGAGGTGGCCGTGGTGATCACGACCGCGTCCACGCCCCAGCGGAAGATCTCGTCCACCCCGGGGGCGGCCGTCTCGCCCAGCCGCAGCGCGAGCTCCTGCGCCCGCGCGGGGTCCGCGTCCGTCAGGATCAGGGATCCGACCTCGCGGTGACGGCTGAGTGTGTTCGCATGAATCGTGCCGATGCGGCCCGTCCCGATGACCCCGATGCGCATGAAAACAAAGTGACCTCGCAGGCCACGCGATGTCAATCCGTATGTCCGGACAACCGAACTACACAACTTCCCGTCAACAGCGCTCGGGGCTACGCTCGGCGGGTGCCGAAACCAGAAGTGGACCCGACCGTGCAGCTCGAACTCCGCGTGGACCGAAGCTCTCCGGTGCCGTTGTACTTCCAGCTGTCCCAGCAGCTGGAGGCCGCGATCGAGCACGGATCGCTCACCCCCGGCAGCCTCCTGGGCAACGAGATCGAGCTCGCCGCGCGCCTCGGCCTGTCCCGCCCGACCGTGCGCCAGGCGATCCAGTCGCTCGTCGACAAGGGCCTGCTGGTGCGCCGCCGGGGCGTCGGCACCCAGGTCGTGCACAGCCAGGTCAAGCGTCCCCTGGAGCTGAGCAGCCTCTACGACGACCTGGAGGCGGCCGGCCAGCGTCCCGCCACGTCCGTCCTGGTCAACACCGTCGTGTCCGCCTCCGCCGAGGTCGCCGCCGCGCTCGCGGTCGCCGAGGGCAGCGAGGTGCACCGGGTGGAGCGGCTGCGGCTCGCGCACGGGGAGCCGATGGCGTACCTCTGCAACCACATCCCGGGCGGACTGCTCGACCTGGACACCGGCCAGCTGGAGGCCACCGGCCTCTACCGTCTGATGCGGGCCGCAGGGATCACCCTGCACAGCGCCCGCCAGTCCATCGGCGCCCGCGCCGCCACCCCCGCCGAGGCCGAACGCCTCACCGAGGAGCCCGGCGCTCCCCTCCTCACCATGCAGCGCACCACCTTCGACGACACCGGCCGCGCGGTCGAATTCGGCGACCACATCTACCGCCCGAGCCGCTATTCCTTCGAGTTCCAGCTGCTCGTACGGTCGTGACCCGAAGGGGCGCGGGGTTGTATCGATGTGCGGCTCCGCGCGTGGGCGCGACCAGCCACATCGCACCCGCACCCCGCGACGCACAGCAGCCCCCCCTTCCGCCCGGCTCGGCACTCCCCCGGAGGGTGAGGCAGAATCGGCGACGATGAGCACCTACGGCAACTTCAGCGCCCCCATCGGCTCCAGGCGTGCCCCCGCACTGCGGACAGTGGGCACCAGAGAGCGCCGCTCACACCTGACGGCGCCCCGCGTGCCGACGGTGGGCATCGACATCGGCGGCACCAAGGTGATGGCGGGCGTCGTCGACGCCGACGGCAACATCCTGGAGAAGGTCCGCACCGAGACCCCGGACAAGTCGAAGAGCCCCAAGGTCGTCGAGGACACCATCGTCGAACTGGTCCTGGACCTCTCCGACCGGCACGACGTGCACGCCGTGGGCATCGGCGCGGCCGGCTGGGTCGACGCCGACCGCAACCGGGTCCTGTTCGCCCCCCACCTGTCCTGGCGCAACGAGCCGCTGCGCGACCGCCTCTCCGGCCGTCTCTCGGTGCCCGTCCTCGTCGACAACGACGCCAACACCGCCGCCTGGGCGGAGTGGCGCTTCGGCGCGGGCCGCGGCGAGGACCACCTGGTCATGATCACGCTGGGCACCGGCATCGGCGGTGCGATCCTGGAGGACGGCCAGGTCAAGCGGGGCAAGTACGGCGTCGCGGGTGAGTTCGGGCATATGCAGGTGGTGCCCGGCGGCCACCGCTGCCCGTGCGGCAACCGCGGCTGCTGGGAGCAGTACAGCTCCGGGAACGCCCTGGTCAGGGAGGCCAAGGAGCTCGCCGCCGCCGACTCCCCGGTGGCGTACGGGATCATCGAGCACGTCAAGGGTCAGATCGGCGACATCAGCGGCCCGATGATCACGGAGCTGGCCCGCGAGGGCGACGCGATGTGCATCGAGCTGCTCCAGGACATCGGCCAGTGGCTCGGCGTCGGCATCGCCAACCTGGCCGCCGCGCTCGACCCGTCCTGCTTCGTGATCGGCGGCGGTGTGTCGGCCGCCGACGAGCTGCTCATCGGCCCCGCGCGCGACGCCTTCAAGCGCCAGCTCACCGGGCGCGGCTACCGTCCCGAGGCCCGGATCGTCCGCGCCCAGCTCGGCCCGGAGGCCGGTATGGTCGGCGCCGCGGACCTCGCGCGCCTGGTCGCCCGCCGCTTCCGGCGCGCCAAGCGGCGGCGCGTCGAGCGCTACGAACGCTTCGAACGGTTCACGGACGCCGCCCGCCGCACCCGGGACACCGCATGATCCAGGCACCACCCCGCACGACCCCCGCGGCCGACCCCGGCCGCGGGACCCGTACCACCCGTACCGCTCGCGACATCCGTACCGTTCGTCACACCCGTACCGCCTGTACCGCCTGTACCGCCCGCACCACCAGGGACACCGCATGACCGCCTCGCTGCCCCGCCAGGCGGCGCCCCCCGACGAGCCGCCCCGGCCGCCGGAGGACCGCCGCCATGTGATCCGGCGCAGGGCGCTCACCCTGCTGATCATCGTGCTGCTCATCGGCGTCCCGGCCGGGTACCTGGTGATCTCCGCCAACCAGAGCCGTGACAGCGGCAAGGACAAGGAGGCGAAGTACTCGGCGACCGGCCTGACCGCCGGCTGGCCCTCCAAGGTCCAGCGCCGCCTCTACCAGGTGCCGGTCCCGCACCCGTCCAACCAGGTCGCCTACTACGAGACGAACAACTGGAAGACCAGCCGGCTCTACGTGCAGTTCCAGACCACGCACGCCGGCCTCGACCAGTTCCTCCGCCAGATCGGCGCCGACCGGACCGACCTCGAGCAGGGCGAGATCGCCATCAGCGCCCGCGACCAGGGCATCACGGGCTGGCGGTTCAAGGGACCGGGCGCCCGCACGGGCCTGTTCTACGGCATGGTCGTCGAGAAGAAGAACCCCACGCCCACCCTGGACGTCGTCGTGAACTACGGCAATCCCGTCTACCCCTTCGTGTACGTCGTCTCGCGCACGGTCCCCTAGAACCGCTCGCCGGGACCGATTGTCAGACCCCGCCCGTAGAGTCGAAGACGAGTGATCCGGGATGCGGGCGGGAGGTGGACAAGTGCGTACGGGCTTCAGGTCCCCGGCGGAGGAGGCGGGCGTCCCGGTGCGCCTCGCCGCCGTCTTCCTGCCCGCCCCGCTCCCGCGCGAGGGCCGGATGGTCTTCTGGGACCCCACGGCGCCCCCGGGCGGCCGGGATGGCCGGGATGGCCCGGGCGGCCCGGGCGACGAGAGAGCGGTCGAGACGGCCGAGAGGACCGAGCTGACCGTCGTCCGCCCGCACGGCGCAGGCGTCCGCCGTAAGCAGGTCCCCGCCCTGACGCTGCCCCTGGACCGGGCGCTCCCGCTGCTGGTGCACGCCCGCCGCGACCCCGCCGCCCACCCCGCCACCGCCTGCTGGGGCGCGGCCGCGCTGCACGCGCTGCGGCTCACCGCCCGGGGCCGGCTGCTCCCCGGACTGACCCCCTCCGGCCATGACGCCTGGCGGGCCGGCCCCCTCGATCCGCAGGACATCGCGCATCTGCGCGCGATCGCCGCCGCCCTGCCCCACGAGGGGCACGCCGTCCCCCTGCCCGGCCCCGGCCCGCTCCGGCTGCCGCAGCCGGAAGCGCTGCTGCGCGCCTTCCTGGACGCCGTCGCCGACTCCCTGCCCCGCACCCCGGCCGCGCCGCACGCCGCCGGGAAACCCTTCGCCGACCGCCGCCCCCAGCGGCTGCCCGGCGCGCACGACTGGGCGGCGGAGGTCGCCGCCGGCATGGACGCGGGCGTGCGCGTCTCGCTCCGCCTCGACCTGTCCGCGTACGACATGTTCGACGCGTCCGACGACGGCGGCCGGGGGCGCGCCGCCGGTGCCGCGATCGTCCAGGTGCACAGCCTCGCCGACCCCACCCTGATGACCGACGCGGCAGCCCTGTGGGCGGGCGAGGCGGACCCGGCCTTCGGACCCCGCGCGCGCGTGGACGCCGCCCTCGCCGTGCGGCGCGCCGCGCGGGTGTGGCCGCCGCTGGCCCGGCTCGCCGAACAGGACACGCCGGACGTCCTGGCCCTGTCCGAGGACGAGCTGGGCGATCTGCTCGGCGTGGCGGCCACCCGGCTCGCGGCGGCCGGAGTGGCCGTGCACTGGCCGCGTGACCTGGCGCAGGACCTCAGTGCCACGGCGGTGGTCCGGCCCGCGCCGGGCTCGGCGACCGACGGCACCGGCTTCTTCGACAGCGAGGAACTGCTCCAGTTCCGCTGGCAGCTGGCGCTCGGCGGCGATCCGCTCAGCGAGGCCGAGATGGACGCGCTGGCGGAGGCACACCGCCCGGTGGTGCGGCTGCGCGACCAGTGGGTGCTGGTCGACCCGGCCCTGGTCCGCAAGGCCCGCAGGCGCGAACTGGGCCTGCTGGACCCGGTGGACGCCCTGTCCGCCGCCCTCACCGGCACCGCCGAGGTCGACGGCGAGAGCGTGGAGGCGGTGCCCGTGGGCGCCCTCGCGGCCCTGCGCGACCGCCTCACGGCCGGGGTGCGTCCGGCGGACCCGCCCCCGGGTCTGCACGCCACCCTGCGCGACTACCAGCTCCGCGGCCTGGCCTGGCTGGATCTCATGACCTCCCTCGGCCTCGGCGGCTGCCTCGCCGACGACATGGGCCTCGGCAAGACCATCACCGTCATCGCCCTCCACCTCCGGCGCGCCCGCACCGAACCGACCCTCGTGGTCTGCCCGGCCTCCCTCCTGGGCAACTGGCAGCGCGAGATCACCCGCTTCGCCCCCGGCGTCCCCGTCCGCCGCTTCCACGGCCCCGATCGCTCCCTGGCCGACCTGACCGGCGGTTTCGTCCTCACCACGTACGGCACCATGCGCTCCACCGCCACGACGCTGGCCGCCCGGCCGTGGGGCATGGTCGTCGCGGACGAGGCACAGCACGTGAAGAACCCCTACTCGGCGACGGCGAAGGCGCTGCGCACGATCCCGTCCCCCGCGCGCGTGGCCCTCACCGGCACCCCCGTCGAGAACAACCTCTCCGAGCTGTGGGCCCTGCTGGACTGGACGACGCCCGGCCTCCTCGGCCCCCTGAAGTCCTTCCGCGCCCGGCACGCGCGCGCGGTGGAGAACGGCGAGGACGCGCAGGCGGTGGAACGCCTGGCCCGTCTCGTCCGCCCCTTCCTCCTGCGCCGCAAGAAGTCCGATCCCGGGATCGTCCCCGAGCTGCCGCCCAAGACCGAGACCGACCGTCCCGTGCCGCTCACCCGTGAACAGGCCTCCCTGTACGAGGCGGTGGTGCGCGAGTCGTTGCTCGCCATCGAGACCGCGCAGGGGATCGCCCGCCGGGGTCTGGTGCTGAAGCTGCTGGGCGCGCTGAAGCAGATCTGCGACCACCCCGCGCTGTACCTGAAGGAGGAGGCCACTCCCGTCGGTGAACGGCTGGCCGCCCGCTCCGGCAAGCTCGCCCTCCTCGACGAACTGCTGGACACCGTCCTCGCCGAGGACGGCTCGGTGCTGGTCTTCACCCAGTACGTCGGCATGGCCCGGCTGATCACCGCCCACCTCGCCGACCGGGCGATCCCGGTGGAACTGCTCCACGGCGGCACCCCGGTCCCGGAACGCGAGCGCATGGTGGACCGCTTCCAGGCCGGCACCACTCCCGTCCTCGTCCTCTCCCTCAAGGCCGCGGGCACCGGCCTGAACCTCACCCGCGCGGGCCATGTCGTGCACTTCGACCGCTGGTGGAACCCCGCGGTGGAGGAACAGGCCACCGACCGCGCGTACCGCATCGGCCAGACCCAGCCCGTCCAGGTGCACCGCCTCATCACCGAGGGCACGGTCGAGGACCGTATCGCCGAGATGCTCGCGTCGAAGCGAGCCCTGGCCGACGCCGTCCTGGGCTCCGGCGAGGCCGCCCTCACCGAACTGACCCACAGTGAACTGACCGACCTGGTGCGGCTGCGGAGGGAGGCGTGATGAGCGAGCGGGAGGAGCCGGTGGAGACGTCCGGGGCGGGCGACACGGCAGCCGAGCGGCCGGCCGACGCGGCACGGCGCGCCCTGCGGGCGGCACGGGAGCGGGGCCGGCGCGAGCCACCGGCGCCGAGCACCGCGGGCCGGCCGCCGGAGGCGCCCGGCCCGGGGGAGCCCCCGCCCGGCCGCGACGACCTGGTGCGCCCCGCGGGGAAGAAGCCCGCACGGGAGCCCGCCCCCACCGAAGCCGACCCACACCCGACAGCTCCCGCCCCGGCCGACGGCCCCTTCCCGGACGGGGGTCCTTTCCCGGACGGGGGTCCTTTCTCAAGCGGCGATGCCTTTTCGGACGGCGGTCCCTTCCAGGGCGGTGGCCAAGGCCCGGTCACGGACTCCGCCGTGGGTGGCTCCGCCTCGGTTGCGGACTCTGTTGTGAGCGGCTCCGGCCCGGCTATGGACTCTGTTGTGCGTGGCTCGGCCCCGGTTGCGGATTCTGTGGTGGGCGGCTCCGGCCCGGCTATGGACTCTGTTGTGCGTGGCTCGGCCCCGGTTGCGGACTCTGTGGTGCGCGGCTCCGGCCCAGCCACGGACTCGGTCGCGCGTGGCTCCGCCCCGGTCACGGACTCCGCCGTGCGTGGCTCGGCCCCGCTCACGGAGTCTGTTGTGGGCGGTTCGGGCCCGGCTACGGATTCCGCCGTGCGTGGTCCCGGCCCGGTTGCGGACTCTGTTGTGGCTGGCTCCGGTCCAGCCACGGGCTCTGCCGTGCGTGGCCCCAGCCCGGTTGCGGACTCCGTCGTGGGCGGCACGGACCCCGTCACCGACTCTGTCGTGGGCGGCACGGACCCCGTCACCGACTCCGCCGTGCGCGGCACCGACCCCGCCACCGACTCCGCCGTGCGCGGCACCGACCCGGGAGACCTTGTCGACCCGGGAGACCTTGTCGACCCGGGCGGTGCCCCCGTCGCGAACTCCCCCAGGCCGGGCGGCCGGCCCGGGGACATCGCGCGGGAGGCGTTGCGGGCCGCCCGGGCGCAGGCGCGGCAGAACGCGGCCGACCCGGGGGAGCCGGAGGCCGGGCGGCCCCGGCCGTCCGCCAGGACCAGGGGTGCCGAACGTGCCGGCGTCCCCGGCACCGCCGACCAGGCCCTGCGACGCCCGGGCCGACCGAGGGACCTCGCCGGCGGTGACCGTAAAGCCCGTGAACGCGCCCGGCTCGTACGGGAGTCACTCGCCGACGCCTTCCGGATGCCCCCCGACGACCCGCCCCCGCCCACCGCACCGACCCCCGCCCCGACACGCACCGACGCGCCCCGCCCCGAGCCCCACCCGACTCCACCTCTACCCGCCCCCACCCCTGTATCCCCTCGTTCCATGGCCGCCCCCTCCCGTGACGGGGACCACCGGCGTACGTTTCCCGCCTTCCCGGCCCTCCCGGGGACCGGGGAGGGGGAGGGATCCCCGTTCGCCGAGACCTGGTGGGGGCATGCCTGGGTGGCCGCCCTGGAGGAAGGCGCGCTGGACGTCAAGCGGCTGGCGCGGGGCCGGGGTTATGCCCGGCAGGGGCATGTGGACGCCATCACCGTCACCCCCGGACTCGTCCTCGCGTACGTGCAGGGCAGCCGGCCCCGCCCGTACCGCGTGCAGGTGCGGCTGCGGACGCTCGGGGAGGAGGACTGGGAGCGATTCCTGGCCACCGCGGTGGACCGCCCCGCGGACATCGCCGCCCTGCTCGACAAGGAGATGCCGGAGTCCCTCGCCGACTGCGGGGTGCCGCTGCTCCCCGGCCCCGGCGACCTCGAACCGCAGTGCAGCTGCCCCGACCGCGCCCACCCCTGCAAGCACGCCGCCGCCCTGTGCTACCAGACCGCCCGGCTGCTCGACGCCGACCCCTTCGTCCTGCTCCTGCTGCGCGGCCGGGGCGAACGCGAACTGCTGGACGCGCTGTCCCGCCGTAACGCCACCCGCGCGGCCCGCGCCGCGCAGGAGCAGGAACCGGCCACGCTGCCGGGCGTCCGCGCCACGGAGGTGCTCGCCCCGGGCCCGGCCCGCCGACTGCCGCCGCTGCCCGCCCCCCTGCCCGTCCCGCCGCACCCGGAGCAGCCCCCGGCCTACCCCTCCGCGCCGGACGGCCCCGACTCCTTCGCCCTGGACCAGCTCGCCACCGACGCCGCCGCCCGCGCCCACGCCCTGCTCACCACCGGCCACGACGAGATCGGTGAACTGACCCTGTGGCAGGACGCCGTACGGCTGGCCGCCGCCCGCCCCGGCTCCGGGCTCACCCTCGCCACCCGCGCGCTGTACGCCTCGCTGGCCTCCGCCGCCGGCCGCACCCCGTCCGAACTGGCGCGCGCGGTCGCCGCCTGGCGGCAGGGCGGGCCGGACGGCCTCACCGTCCTGGAGGAGCCCTGGGACCCGCCGGCGGGCCGTTTCGACCGGGCCCGCCCGCTGCTCCTCGCCGCCGACCTCCCCGCCTTCCGCCCCTGGCGCAATCACCTCACCCACCCCGGCGGCCATGTCCAGCTCCGCTTCGGGCGCGACGGCCTGTGGTACCCGTACGAGTCGGAGCCCGGCCACGACGACTGGTGGCCCCGCGGCACCCCCGACCCCGACCCGGTGGGCGCCCTGACCGGCCTGGGCGGCACCGAGGAGCCGTGACGAGGCCCCGAGTGCCCGGCCGTCTGTACGATGCACGCGCACCGTGCTGCCCGACGTTGCCACAAAGCGGGACGTGCCGCACGGGGTTCCGACCCAGGTGCGTGAGAAGCCGTGAGATGTGGGAGCGTGAGTCGGGTGAGTGAGAGTACGTCCAGCACCCTTCAATACCGCTTTGACGGGCCGGAAGACGCCCCGGTCCTGATCCTGGGGCCCTCCCTGGGCACCACCTGGCACATGTGGGACCGTCAGGTCCCCGAACTGGCCCAGCAGTGGCGGATCTTCCGGTACGACCTGCCCGGTCACGGCGGCGCCCCGGCCTACCCGGCCGGCTCCGTGTCCGATCTCGCCGAGCGGCTGCTCGCCACCCTCGACGGGCTCGGTGTGCAGCGCTTCGGCTACGCGGGCTGCGCCTTCGGCGGCGCGGTCGGTGTGGAACTGGCGCTGCGTCACCCCGAGCGGGTCGCCTCGCTCGGGCTGATCGCCGCCTCGCCGAGGTTCGGCACCGCGGACGAGTTCCGCCAGCGCGGGGTGATCGTCCGGACGAACGGGCTCGACCCCATCGCCCGCACCTCGCCCGACCGCTGGTTCACGGCCGGCTTCGCGGCGGCGCAGCCCGCGATCACCGAGTGGGCCGTGCAGATGGTCCGCACGACCGACCCCGGCTGCTACATCGCGGCCTGCGAGGCGCTCGCCGCGTTCGACGTCCGCGCCGAACTCGGTCTGATCGGCGTCCCCACGCTCGTGCTCGTCGGCTCCGACGACCAGGTGACGGGCCCCGCCGAGGCGCGCACCCTGGTCGCCGGCATCCCCGACGCCCGCCTGGCCGTCGTTCCCGGGGCCTCCCATCTGGTCCCGGTGGAGCAGCCCGCGGCCGTCACCGACCTGTTGGTGCGGCACTTCTCCACGGCCTGGCAGCCCGCGTACGAGTCCACGACCGGGCAGACGGCCGTGCCGGGCATCCCCGTCCGCGCGGTGACGACCCAGACGCAGCTCCAGATGTCGGTCCCGCCGCCGCAGCCGGTGGCCATCGCCGAGATCGCGCCCGCCCCGGTCGAGGAGCCGCCGCAGGTCATGGGCCGCCCGGACCCCTACGACGCCGGGCTGAAGGTGCGCCGCGAGGTCCTCGGGGACGCGCACGTGGACCGGGCGCTGTCCCAGGCCGACGACTTCTCGGGGGACTTCCAGGAGTTCATCACCCGCTACGCCTGGGGCGAGATCTGGGACCGTCCCGGACTCGACCGGCGTTCGCGCTCCTGTGTCACGCTCACCGCGCTGGTCGCCGGCGGGCACCTCGACGAACTCGCGTTCCACACCCGGGCCGCCCTGCGCAACGGCCTCACCCCCGACGAGATCAAGGAGGTGCTGCTGATGGCGGCGGTCTACTGCGGGGTACCGGCGGCCAACAGCGCCTTCCGGGTGGCCCAGCAGATCATCCGGGAGGAGACCACCCCGGTCGACTGAGCCGCGCCGCCCGCACCGCGGGAGGACGGACGGGGGAGGATGGGCCCCATGACGAGCATGACGACCACGAAGCTCACGAAGAAGGCGCACTCCTGCGTCCGGCTGGAGAAGGACGGGCGCACGCTCGTCCTCGACCCGGGCGGGTTCAGCGAGGCGGACGCGGCCGTCGGCGCCGAGGCGATCCTGGTCACGCACGAGCACCCGGACCACTTCAGCGAGGAGCGGCTGCGGGCGGCCCTGGACGCGAACCCGGCCGCCGAGATCTGGACCCTGCGCGCGGTCGCGGAGCGGATCTCGGCGGCCTTCCCCGGCCGCGTCCACACCGTCGGCCACGGCGACACCTTCACCGCGGCCGGCTTCGACGTCGAGGTCCACGGCGAACTGCACGCCGTCATCCACCCGGACATCCCGCGCATCACCAACGTCGGCTACCTGATCGACGACGGCCGCCTCTTCCACCCCGGCGACGCCCTCACCGTCCCGGACCGGGCCGTCGAGACGCTGATGCTCCCGGTCATGGCCCCCTGGAGCAAGATCTCGGAGGTCATCGACTACGTCCGCGAGGTGAGGCCGCAGCGCGCCTACGACATCCACGACGCCCTGCTCACCGACCTCGCGCGCCCGATCTACGACCACCAGATCGGCGCCCTCGGCGGTGCGCCGCACCTGCGGCTGGCGTCCGGGGAGAGCACGGCACTGTGAGTGTCGGTGGTGCCCGGTAGGTTGGGGGACATGCGCATCGCGACCTGGAACGTCAACTCGATCACCGCCCGCTTGCCGAGGCTGCTGGCCTGGCTGGAGAGCAGCGGCACGGACGTGCTGTGCCTCCAGGAGGCCAAGCTGGCCGAGGAGCAGTTTCCCTTCGACCAGCTGCGCGAGCTGGGCTACGAGGCGACGGTCAACGCCACCGGCCGGTGGAACGGCGTGGCGGTGATCTCCCGGGTGGGCATCGAGGACGTCGTCAAGGGCCTGCCCGGCGACCCGGGCTACGAGGGCTCGGTGGAGCCCCGCGCGATCTCCGCGACCTGCGGCCCGGTCCGCGTCTGGTCGGTGTACGTGCCGAACGGCCGCGAGGTGGACCACCCGCACTACGCCTACAAGCTCCAGTGGTTCGAGGCCCTGAAGGCGGCCGTGGCGGGCGACGCGGCGGGCGGCCGCCCGTTCGCCGTCCTCGGCGACTACAACGTGGCGCCGACGGACGACGACGTGTACGACGTGGCCGCGTTCGAGGGCCTCACCCATGTCACCCCGGCCGAGCGCGCCGCCCTCGCCTCCCTGCGCGAGGCCGGTCTGTCCGACGTGGTGCCGAGGCCCCTGAAGTACGACCACCCGTACACGTACTGGGACTACCGCCAGCTCTGCTTCCCCAAGAACCGCGGCATGCGCATCGACCTGGTCTACGGCAACGAACCGTTCGCGAAGGCCGTCAAGGACTCCTACGTCGACCGCGAGGAGCGCAAGGGCAAGGGCGCCTCCGACCACGCGCCGGTCGTCGTCGACCTCGACGTCTAGGGCGCGTGTCCGGCGCTCACAGCAGCCGCAGGTCCACCGCCTCGGCGAGCGCCGCGTACCCCGCGTCCCCGGGATGCAGATGGTCCCCGCTGTCGTACGCGGCGAGCATCCGCTCCGGGGCGGCGGGGTCGCGCAGCGCACGGTCGAAGTCGAGGACGGCGTGGAAGGCGCCGGTGGTCCGGATCCAGGTGTTCAGCGCCGCCCGCTCGGCCTCTACGGCCGCCGTGCAGCCCGCGGAGCCCCCGCAGGGCGGCAGCGTCGCGCCGAGCACCCGCAGCCCGTGCGCCCGCGCCCGCCCGGCGATCTCCCGCAGCCCGGCGGCCACCGCGGCGGCCGGCGTCCCGTCCCGCAGGTCGTTGATGCCCTCGAACACGACCAGCGTGCGGACCGAGGTCTGCGCGAGGACGTCCCGGTCCAGCCGGTGCGGGGCGCTCACCCCGCCGCCGACCGGGGCGATCCCGTCGCCCGGGTAGCGGTCGGCCGCCACCCGGTTCGACGCGATCCCCGCGTTGAGCACGCCGTAGGACGGCACCGCGTCCTGCCGGCGCAGCCGGGCCGCGAGGGCGTCCGGCCAGCGCCGGTCCGCCCCCACCGTGGACCGGTCGCCGTCGGTGATCGAGTCCCCGAGCAGCACCACCGCACCGGGCCCGCCGCCCACGTCCACCCCGGTCAGCAGCGGCCAGGTCCCGATCGTGGCGGGGTACGCCGTCCC
Source organism: Streptomyces sp. NPDC005811 (assembly GCF_040630405.1). Lineage (NCBI taxonomy): Bacteria > Bacillati > Actinomycetota > Actinomycetes > Kitasatosporales > Streptomycetaceae > Streptomyces > Streptomyces sp. NPDC005811. The sequence goes on along the minus strand of NZ_JBEXXK010000012.1, from coordinate 166,302 downwards.
GTCCGCGTCCGCCGTGTGGTCGCCGGGTCCGCTCAGGTACGACCGCTGCATCGCGAGACCGTGCCAGGGCACCGAGGTCACCGTGCCGGGCAGATGGAAGCTGACCAGCAGATCCGTGTCCGCGGGCACGGCGAAGGGCAGCGGATCGCTGACCGCCTGCGCCCCCGCGGGCACCTCGGCGCCCGGCGCGCCCCCGAAGGACAACGGCACCGGGGCCGACCGCGGGGCCGCGCCCGCCGAGCGCACCGCCACCGTCGCCGCCCCGATCCGCACCGGCGCGGAGGCGAACGCGTTGTCGAAGCGCAGCCGTACCCGGGGCCCGCCGGCCGAGGTGTGCACCACCAGCCGCAGGGTGCGGTCGGTCCACGGGCCGACCGCCGCGAGCGCGGAGGGCGAGGCCGCCCAGGTGCCGGTCCAGCCCTCCGGTGCGGGGCGCACGGCCAGCGCGAACACATGCAGCCGCGGCGCGAGGGGCAGTCGTACCGAGACCACCTCGCGCCCCCGCTCCAACGGGACCGTCACCACGTACAGCCTGGGCCGCTCGGCGACCGGACCGCCGGGGGTGCCGAGCCGCGGCAGGGCGAAGGCCTTGGTGGCGAGCGGGCCGGTGCGCCAGTCGGGGGCGGTCAGCAGGAAGGGCGAGCGGGTGCCGTCGGCGTAGGTGACGCTGCCGGGGCCGCCCGCCGTGCCGCCGCCGGTGCCCGTGACCAGGAAGGCGAGGGCGTCGCCGCGTCCGCGGGCCCGCACGGTCTGGGCGGCGGCGCGGACGTTGTCGGGGGAGCCCGGTGGGCGGCGGGGCCAGGCCAGCCGGGCGCCCCGCACGGTCGGCGTGCGCCCCGGGAGCCAGCCCGCGGCGGCCAGGGCGGAGGCCGGCAGATGGTTGCCCGCGCCGTCGAGGTCCACGGTGGAGGCGTTGTCGTACCGCTCCTCGAGCGCGGGCGGCAGCGGCGGGGCGGCGGCCCGCGCGGGTGCGAGGAACAGCCCGGACCAGACGAGGGCCAGCGCGACCCCCCACGCACGTCGGCGCACGAACCGATCCCTCCCGCACACCCGTCGGCCGGCAGCGGCTCGCGACGCTAGGCAGCGAGCGGGGCCCGGTCAACGCGCCATGCGGGCCCGGGCCGGGGATTCGACCGTACGTACGTGCCTGCGCGCCTGTGGTGCGTACGTCGGTGCGAATGACAGGCTGGACGCATGTACATCCCTTTCCTGGGCAACAAGCGCAAGAAGCACGGTGAAGCGGTCCTGGCCGCCGACCCCGAGGGGGTGGCGGAGCTCCTCTCCGAATGCGAGCTGCTGCGCTCCCAGGCGGCCCGGGTGGGGATCAGACTCGACGACACCGTCGCCTCGTTGGAGGCGCTCGACCAGATGGTGCCGCGCTGGCGCGACGACGAGGAGACCCTGCCCTGGCTCGGCAACGACGCCGGGCTCTACCTGGGCACGGTCATCGTGCGGACCGTGCCCGGCGCCGTCTGGGAGTTCCGGGCGGACGGGCAGCCCGTCGTACGGCTGTCCTCGGGGCGGGAGTTCGACGTCGTGGACTCCGGGCACGAGTGGGCGGCCAGCGGAGTGCCCGAACTGTCCCAGCTGTACGGCGAGGTGGCCGAGGCCTGAGCCCGCGCCGACGGCGGGCGTCCGACGTAAATACGGCTTATGTCCCCGGGGTGCGTGTCGTGTCCTGGGGTGGTGCCGCGCTGGATAGTTTCCTCCAAGATTCTCAAGCACTGAAGGGGGCGACTAGGATGGGCCGTTCATCCCCCAGAACCGGGGTCGCGACCGCCGCGGCGGCAGAACCGGGGACGCTGCTGCCAGGTGGTGGGGGACTCTCCGCGGCAATCCGGCCGTAGGGGGCGGAAGTCACAGAGCCCTGCCCGGCCGGCGCCGGTCGCAGATCACTGCTCGCGCAGCGGGACCGACACGTACGACGGGTCGGTCGCCGGCGAGGAGAAGGTCAGCCGCGCGCCGGACGGGTTGTGCTCGATGTAGAGCGGGTCGACGGTGTCGACCACCAGGGCCAGCCGATGCCCTGCCGGGACGTCGTAGGCCGTGGAGAACAGCTCCAGGTCGAGACCGAACGGCTTTCCGGGCGTCCGCCCGTGGAAGGTGTACGGCGCGTGCGAGACCAGCTTGCCGAGGCCGAGCGGTCCCACGTCGTACAGGTGGGCGACGAGGGTGCCGCTCTCCTCGGTCGGGGTGAGCGTGGTGTGCAACCGGGCGGTGCCGCGCACCTGTTGTGCCGTGGCGTACTTCTGCGACTGCCACACGGCGGCCCAGTACCGGGGAAGCAGGGGGATCGAGGCGACCGGGGGGACCCGTGCCACCTGGTCGAGGATGCTGGAGAGGAACACGGTCCCGCCGTCGGCGCCCGAGTCGACGTTCGTGTGGATCGTGGTGGTGCCGGCCAGGGCGATCTTCTCGCGGGTGGCGCCCACCGACTTCCAGTCCGGGTACCCCTCGTAGCCGTCCGTGGAGCGGGACGTGAGCTGGACCGGCTGTTCCCGGTCGATGCCGTTGTCGACGCCCTTGAGGTAGTGGTCCATCCAGCGCCGGGTGTCCGTCCACACGTCGTTGGGGACGCCGAACAGGCCGGGGAGTTCGGCGGTCGCGTGGTCGCCGGGGCGCAGTTCCAGCCGCTTGGGTCCGGTCAGCCGCTCGTAGAAGGCGATGGACTGGTTGGGCGGGAAGATGGTGTCGCCCCAGGCGCCGGCCATCAGGACGGCCGTACCGTTCTTGTCGAGCCGGTCCAGGTAGCTCGCGGGGGAACGTTTCCTCCCCCAGGCGACGATCTCCTGCTCCTTCGTCAGGTCGGAGTCGTAGAAGGCGGAGAAGATCTCCCGGGACTCCGCGCTCTGCCGGCCGGTGACCGTGCCCACCGTGTCGAGCACGGCGGCGGCCTGGAGGTGCTGGGTGCGGCCGGAGTAGATCGAGTCGATCAGATCGCCCCAGCCGCTGAGCGAGGCCACGGCCTTGACGCGCGGGTCGTGCGCGGCGGCCAGCAGGCTGATGCCCGCGCCGTAGGAGACGCCCGCCATGCCGATGTGCCGCGCGTCCGCCGGGGTGTGGGCGAGCGCCCAGTCGACGACCCTGGACGCGTCGGCCACATCGCGCGGACCGGCCACGTCGATCTCGCCGCCCGACTGCCAGAAGCCGCGCACGTTGTAACTGAGCACCACGTACCCGTCGTCGGCGAGCTTCTGCGCCTGGGCGAGGTACTGCACCTGCGGGAAGCCCCAGCTGGTGGGGAGCACGATCAGCGGGTAGCGGCGGGTGCCGTCGGCGCCGGCCGGGGTGATCACGTTGGCCTTCAGGACCGTGCCGCCGTCCCCGGCGATGTCGACGTGGCGGATCGCGCCCGTGGCGGCCTGCGCGGCGGGGGCCAGGCCCAGGACGCCGCCGGCGACCAGGGAGGCGGACACGGCGCCGACGGCGGTCGTGCGCAGGGCCCTACGGTGCGGTCGTCGTCCCACGGGTCACTCCTCGGCATGCGTCACTGCAAAAGTGACCCGACGGTAACCGGCAGCCCTACCGGAAGTAACCCGCCAGTAAGTTACGTGGGAGTAACGATTGGTTCGGCGGGCAGCGGCGCCTGGGCCGCCCGGGTCACGTCCTCGACCAGCTCGACCACATCGGGGCCGTACGCCTGCGAGTTGACGACCTTCAGAAGCAGCACGAAGGAGTTGCCGCCGTGCTTGCGGGCCAGCCGCTCGTGGTGCCGGACCAGATACCGGGTGGCGGCCTGGTTGTTGATGGCGCGCTGCCCGCAGAACAGGAACACCGGCCGCGCCTCCCGCCGCTGACCCGCCGTCAGCCGGGCCAGCAGCACGTACTCGGTGATGCCCGCGTCCATCCGGTACTGCTCGCTGCCGATCCGGAACGCGAGGCGGTCCGGCCCCGGCTCCCGGTCGGTGTTGACCCGCACCCCGGGCAGCATCGCCTGGAGATGGGCCGCCATCCGCCGGTTGGACCCCGGGCCGCCCACACAGAACTCCGTCCGCTCCCCGAACCCCTGACGGGCCGCGTCCTGCGTGACGACCTCGGCGCCCGCCCCGCAGTCCTTGATGAGCGCGGCCAGCTCCAGCAGCGCGAACACGTCGTGGCGGTGCACCGCGAGATCCGGGCCGCCCGCGTCACGGTTGACGACGAGCAGGCACTCGGAGTGCTCCGGCAGCCCGAAGAAGGCCTGCTTGCGCCGGAGTTTCCGGCGCCACAGGTAGGTCCGGGCCACCCAGCCGAGCACGGCACTCAGGCCGGTCGCGATGATCCCCAGGACGATGTTGCGCACGTCGTCGTTCATGGGCGCGCATGGTAGCGGGCGGACATGCCGTTGACGTACCCGTGTTCGAGGTGTGGCAGTCGTATGACAGTGCCCGGAAGGTGCCTGTCGAGGCCCCCCGAATCTGGCTACGCTGCGCGGACGGTTCCCGACTGGAGGTACGGATGCGTCGCCCTGTCGCGCGGAAACTGTCGGTCCTGGCGGTCTCGGCCGCCGTGGTCACGGTGGGGGCCGCAGCGCCGCCCGCCGCCGGGAGAACGACCCCTGCGAAGGTCCCCGTCGCCGTCGGCTACGGAGGCGCCGTCGCCAGCGTCGACGCGGACGCCTCCGCCGCCGGCATCGAGGTGCTCAGGAAGGGCGGCAACGCCGTCGACGCGGCCGTCGCCACCGCCGCCGCCCTCGGCGTCACCGAGCCCTACTCCTCCGGCATCGGCGGAGGCGGCTACTTCGTCTACTACGACGCCACGTCCCGTACGGTGCACACCATCGACGGCCGTGAGCGGGCGCCGCTCACCGCCGACGCGAACCTGTTCCTGGAGAACGGCGCCCCGCTCGCCTTCGCCGACGCCGTCAGCAGCGGCCTGAGCGTCGGCACCCCCGGCACCCCCGCCACCTGGGCGACCGCGCTGAAGCAGTGGGGCAGCCGCACGCTCGGCACGGTCCTGAAGCCCGCCGAGCGCATCGCCCGCGAGGGCTTCACCGTCGACGACACCTTCCGCTCCCAGACCGCCGCCAACGAGACCCGCTTCCGCTACTTCCCGGACACCGCGAAGCTGTTCCTGCCCGGTGGCCGACTTCCTTCGGTCGGCTCCACGTTCAAGAACCCGGACCTGGCGCGGACCTACGGGCAACTGGGCCGGCAGGGCGTCTCCGCGCTCTACCGGGGCGACCTCGGCGAGGACATCGTCGACACCGTCAACCACCCGCCCGTCGACCCGGCCTCGGGCTGGAAGGCCCGCCCCGGCGCCCTGACCACGAACGACCTCGCCGCCTACCGCGCCAAGCTCCAGGCGCCCACCAGGACGACGTACCGCGGCCTCGGCGTCTACTCCATCGCCCCCTCCTCCTCCGGCGGCACCACCGTCGGCGAGGCCCTCAACATCCTGGAGAACACGGACCTGTCGAAGGCGAGCGAGGTCCAGTACCTGCACCACTACATCGAGGCCAGCCGGATCTCGTTCGCCGACCGGGGTCGCTGGGTCGGCGACCCCGCCTTCGAGGACGTACCGACGCGGCAGCTGCTGTCGCAGAAGTACGCCGACTCGCGCGCCTGCCTCATCAAGGACGACGCGGTGCTCACCAGCCCCGTCGCCCCCGGCGACCCCCGCCACCCGGCCGCCTGCGGCACCGGGGGCACGGCGGCGCCGACGACGTACGAGGGCGAGAACACCACCCATCTGACGGTGGCCGACAAGTGGGGCAACGTCGTCTCCTACACCCTCACCATCGAGCAGACCGGCGGCAGCGCGATCACCGTCCCCGGCCGCGGCTTCCTCCTCAACAACGAGCTGACGGACTTCTCCTTCACCCCCGCCAACCCGGCCGTGCACGACCCGAACCTGCCGGGCCCGGGCAAGCGGCCGCGCTCCTCCCTCTCGCCGACCATCGTCCTCGACCGGCAGAACAAGCCGGTCGTGGCGCTCGGTTCGCCCGGCGGCGCCACCATCATCACCACCGTGCTCCAGACCCTCACCGAGTTCCTCGACCGGGGCCTGCCGCTCGTCGACGCGATCGCCGCGCCCCGCGTCAGCCAGCGCAACGCGGCCCAGACGGAGATGGAACCCGCCCTCTACAACGACACCGGCCCGGACAGCATCCGGTCACAACTGGAGGCGATCGGGCACTCGTTCAAGCTGAACGCCGAGATCGGCGCGGCGACCGGGGTGCAGCGACTGCCCGGCGGGAAGTGGCTGGCCGCCGCCGAGACCGTACGGCGCGGCGGCGGCTCCGCCCAGGTCGTGCACCCGGCGTCATAGCTCCGGGGCGGGGACGGGCGGCTCGGTGCGGAACGCCAGCTGCCCGTCCTCGACCTCCACCCGGACCTGGTCCCCGTTCGCGATCCGGCCGTCGAGCAGCAGCCGCGACAGCCGGTTGTCCACCTCGCGCTGGATCGTGCGGCGCAACGGCCGTGCCCCGTACTCGGGTTGATAACCCCGCTCGGCCAGCCAGTCCACCGCCCCGGCCGCGAACTCCACACCGATGCCCTGCGCCTGGAGCAGCCGCCGGGTCTTCTGCAGCAACAGCTCGGTGATCTGCCGCAGTTGGTCGCCGGTGAGCTGGTGGAAGACCACGATCTCGTCGATGCGGTTGAGGAACTCCGGCCGGAAGTGGTCCCGCAGCGGCCGCAGGATCTGCTCCCGCCGCGCCTCCTCGTCCGCCTCGGAGCCGCCCGACCCGAAGCCGATGCCGGCGCCGCGCCGGCCGATCGCCTCCGATCCCAGGTTGCTCGTCATCACGATCACCGTGTTGGTGAAGTCGACCGTACGGCCCTGGGAGTCGGTCAGCCGTCCGTCGTCGAGGACCTGGAGCAGGATGTTGAAGACGTCCGGGTGCGCCTTCTCCACCTCGTCGAGCAGCAGCAGCGAGTACGGGTGCCGGCGCACCACCTCGGTGAGCTGACCGGCCTCCTCGTGGCCGACGTACCCGGGCGGGGCGCCCACCAGCCGGCTGACGGTGTGCCGCTCCTGGTACTCGCTCATGTCGAGCCGGACCATCCGCTCCTCGCTGCCGAACAGGGCCTCCGCGAGCGCGCGGGCCAGCTCGGTCTTGCCCACCCCGGTCGGCCCGAGGAAGAGGAAGCTGCCGATCGGCCGTTCCGGGCTGGACAGCCCGGCGCGCGAGCGCAGCACCGCGTCCGAGACGACCCGTACGGCCTCCTCCTGGCCCACCACCCGCTCGTGCAGATGCTCCTCCAGCCCCAGCAGCCGGTCCTTCTCCTCCTGGGTGAGGCTCGCGACCGGGATGCCGGTCTGCCGGGACACCACCTCGGCGACGGCCTCCGCCGTGACCTCCAGGTGCTGGCCCTCGTCGACCTCCTCCTCACCGGAGGTGTCCGCGATGCGCTGCTTCAACTCGGTGATCCGGTCGCGCAGTTGGGTGGCCAGCTCGTACTGCTCGTCCGCGACCGCCTGGTCCTTGTCCCGGGCGAGCTGCTCGGCCTCGCGCTCCATCGCCCGGACGTCCGTGCCCTTGGTCCGGGCGCCGAGGCGCACCCGGGCCCCGGCCTGGTCGATCAGGTCGATCGCCTTGTCCGGCAGCCGGCGGTCGGTGAGATACCGGTCCGACAGCTGTACGGCGGCCACCAGCGCCTCGTCGGTGTAGCGGACCTGGTGGTGGGCCTCGTAGCGGTCGCGCAGCCCGCGCAGGATCTCGATCGTGTCCGGCACGGTCGGCTCGGGCACCAGGATCGGCTGGAAGCGGCGGGCGAGCGCCGCGTCCTTCTCGATCCGCCGGTACTCCTCCAGCGTCGTCGCCCCCACGACGTGCAGCTCGCCGCGGGCGAGCGCCGGCTTGAGGATGTTCCCGGCGTCCATCGAGCCGCCCTCGCCGCCGCCGCCCGCGCCGACCACCGTGTGCAGCTCGTCGATGAAGACGATCAGCTGGTCGGAGTGGGCGCGGATCTCGCCCACGATGCTGTTCAGACGCTCCTCGAAGTCGCCCCGGAAGCGGGTGCCCGCGACCACCCCGGTCAGGTCCAGGGCGATCACCCGGCGGCCGTCCAGCACGTCCGGCACGTCCCCGTCCGCGATGCGCTGGGCGAGCCCCTCCACCACGGCGGTCTTGCCGACGCCCGCGTCCCCGATCAGCACCGGGTTGTTCTTGCCGCGCCGGGACAGCACCTCGATGGTCTGCTCGATCTCGTCGTCCCGGCCGATCACCGGGTCGATCCGGCCCTGGCGGGCCAGCTCGGTGAGGTCCCGGCCGTACTTGTCCAGGGTGGGGGTGCCGGTGGGGCGCTGCCGCTCGGGGTGCGCCTGCGCGGTCTCGGTGGCCTCGGGCGGCAGGGCGGCGGGGGCGAACCGGGCGGCGTTCAGGATGTGCCCGGCCGCCGAGTCCGGGTTCGCGGCGAGGGCGCTCAGCACATGCTCGGGGCCGATGTACCCGGCCCCGCGCGACCGGGCCAGGTCGTGCGCGTCCAGCAGGGCCCGCTTGGCGGCCGGGGTGAGGGAGAGCGAGGTCGGCGGGGGTGCCTCGCCCGGCGGGTGCTGCACCGGCCCCGACCGCTTGTCGATCTCGGTCGCGAGCGAGTCGGGATCCGCGCCGGCCCGGCTGAGCAGGCTCCGGGTCGGCTCCGCGGAGAGGGCCGCGCGCAGCAGGTGCTCGGTGTCCAGGTCACGGCTGCCGTGCTCGGCGGCGTACTGGGCGGCGCCGCGGACCAGTTCCCGGGCGGGCTGGCTCAGGAGCTGGCCGATGTTGATCTGGCGGGGGCCGGGGCGGGGGCCGCCGAAGAAGCGGGCCAGGAATTCACCGAAGGGGTCGCCCTCCGGGCCGATGTAGCCGCTGGTCATGGCGTTCCGTTCGATCGACGTGCGTGGCCGGGCGGACGGGTGCCCTGGCCGTGCCGGGCTACACCACGATTGCACGTTCCGCATGGCGCGGCATGTCCTGCGGGGTGCGGTTGTGGGGCGGGTGCGGGTGGTTCGTGGCCGGTCGCGCAGTTCCCCGCGCCCCTTCAGGGCGGCGGTTCTACCGCCGCTCGGTCAGGACCCTCGGGCCGTCCTCCGTGATCGCCACCGTGTGTTCCGTGTGGGCCGCTCTGGAGCCGTCGTTCGTGCGGAGGGTCCAGCCGTCGGGGGCCGTGTGCCAGTCGTCGCGGCCGCTCGCGATGAGCATCGGTTCGATGGCGATCGCCATCCCGGCGCGCAGGCGCAGGCCCCGGCCGGGGCGGCCCTCGTTGGGGACCCCGGGGTCCTCGTGCATATGGCGGCCGATGCCGTGGCCGCCGAAGCCGTCGGGGATGCCGTAGCCGCCCGTACGGCAGACGGTGCCGATCGCGTGCGCGATGTCGCCGATGCGGTTGCCGGGGACCGCCGCCGCGATGCCGGCCGCCAGGGCCCGCTCCGCCGTCCCGATCAGCCGGACGTCCGCCGGGCGCGCCCGGCCCACGGTGAAGCTGATCGCCGAGTCGCCGACCCAGCCGCCCAGCCGTGCCCCGCAGTCGACGGAGACGAGGTCGCCGTCGCGCAGCCGGTGGGCGGTGGGGATGCCGTGCACGATCGCGTCGTTCACGGAGGCGCAGATCACCGCCGGGAACGGGGTCGGCGCGAAGGACGGGCGGTAGCCGAGGAAGGGTGAGTCCGCGCCCGCCTCCCGCAGGACGTCCCGCGCCACCTCGTCCAGCTCCAGCAGGGAGACGCCCACGCCGGCCGCCTCGCGCACCGCCGTCAGGGTCCGCGCGACGATCTGGCCGGCTTCGTACATGGCGTCGATCGACGCCCGGGTCTTGAGTTCCACCATGCCAATTACTATACCGGTATTAGAATGACGGCATGGTGCGTAACCCGTTGACCCCCGAAGAGCGCGAGCGCGGCGAGCGGCTCGGACGGTTGCTGCGTGAGGCGCGCGGTGGCCGGAGCATGGCCGCGATCGCGGCGAGCGCGGGCATCTCCGCCGAGACCCTCCGCAAGATCGAGACCGGACGGGCGCCGACTCCGGCGTTCTTCACCGTCGCCGCGCTGGCCGTCGCGCTGGGGCTGTCCATGGACGAGCTGGCCGGGCGGTGTGCGATGGCCGGGGTGTGAGAGCGTCGGCAACTCGGTCGGGGCGGGGGCTCTTTCCGGCCAAGGTCGCGTGCGGCGCCCTCCGCGTCCGCTTTGAAAACTCGTCGTAGCCCGGCTGTAACACTGCTGGTGTTTTCTGACGGGCGGAGTGTTCCGGTCGGGCGGGAGCTGTGCGATGGGTGTGGATCAACTCCCGGGCCGGGTGCGGGAGTTCGCGAACTACCTGAACGGGCTGCTGGCGCGCCTCGATCAGGGCGCAGGCTGGTGCGCGGTGTTCTGGCAGCGTGACCCCGACGGTATGCAGGCCTGCCTCGACGGGCGGGAGATGCCGCCCTGGGACGTCGTGGAAGCGGTGCTCCAGGACCTCGCCGCCGAGTACGGCACCCCGGCCGCCGCCCAGGAGGCCGATCGCGCCCGGTCCCTGCACGCCGCGGCGCTCCTCGCGTACGACGCGCGTCCGGGCGGCCGTGAGGCGCTCGGCGACCGGCTCGACGTGATGCTCCGCGAACAGCGCTACGCCGCCGAACGCCAGGCCGAGCTGGGGCGTCTGCTCGGCGCCGCGGCCACCCAGGAGGAGGCCGAGGCCATCCGCCTCGACCTCGCCTGGGCCCACGACGACCACGAACGCGCCGTCGCCCGCTGCGCCGAACTCCGCCACCGGATGACGGAGTGGGAGCGCCGGGCGGGGGAGGCCCGGATCACCGACGCCGACGCGGTACGCCGGCCGTCGAGCACGTACGGGAGTACGCCTTCGTACGGAGGCGGGAGCGGGAACGGGGGCGGGAGTGACGCCCGGGGCGTGAGGGGAGCGCAGGGCGGCCCCGCGGCCCCCGGTCACGGCACACAGGCCGAGACACCCCGCCAGGACCCACGGCGCGTCGGTGAACCGGCGCCCGGCCCCGGCGGCCACCCACGAGAAACCGAGGCCACGCAGGCCTCCGGCGGCCACCTGCGATCCGAGGCTGCGCAGGCCTCCGGCGGTCACGCGCAGTTCGAGGCTGCGCAGGCCTCCGGCGGTCACGCGCAGTTCGAGGCTGCTCAGGATGCCGGCGGGCACCTTTACGCCGAGGCTGCGCAGGCCCCCGGCGGTCACCTTTACGCCGAGGCTGCTCAGAATCCCGGCGGGCACCTGCGGTCCGAGGCTGCCGAGGCTCCCGGCGGTCACCTGCACGCCGAGGCGATGTCGGCCCCCGGTGGGTACCCGCGGGCCGAGGCGGTGCCGGTGCCCGGTACCTCCGGGTACGGCGTCGGTGCGGCGGCCGGTTCCCCGGATCCCGCCCGCGAAGGGGAACCCTCGGCGGGCGGCCGAGGCGCCGCCCGCCCGGCAGCCGGTTCCCCGTCCGCCTTCGCCCCGGCTTTCCCCTCCGCCTTCGATCCGGCCCCCGATTCCGTCTTTGGCCCGGCCCCGGCCGCCCCCTCCGCCCCCACCTCCACCTCCGTCTTCGACTCCGTCTCCGTGTTCGAGCCGGCTCCTCGGCGGGGATCCGCACACCAGGGCACCGGCGACCTCACCCCCGGTGAGGAAGCCGAGCCGGCCCCCGACCGGAGCGTGCAGGCCGTCCCTGAGCCCGAGAAGGGCGCCAAGCAGAAGAAGCGGCGGCGGGGCAGTGCGCGCTTCGCCGGGATGGCTCAGGAGGAGGGCGACGCCGTCGTCGTACCGCCGAGTGCCGCGCCCGTGGCGTCCGAGCCCGCTCCCGCCGCCCGGCGTGCGCTGCGCGGCGCCCGGTTCGCCGGGGCGGCCGCCCGCGCGGAGCGGCGGGAGGAGCCGCAGCGGGAGCCGCTGGACGCCGAGGCGCGGCGGGAGACCGTGCGGGCGGTGGAGCGGCTGGTGGGGCTGCGCGGGGAGGGCCGCAGCGGCGAGGCGCACGCGCTGCTCGTCGAGCTGGCGTACTGGCCGGCCGCCCGGATCCCGCTGCTCGCCGCGGAGCTCCAGCGCGCCGGGCTGAGCGCCGACTGGACCACCCTGCTCTGGGAGGCCGCCTCCCTGCCCGCCGACCGGCTGATCGAGGCCGCGGACGCCCTGGTCGCGGTGGGGCGCGCGGCCGACGGCGAGCAGATCCTGCGGCAGGGCGTCGCCCGCCCGGCCGAGGAGATCGGGGAGGCCGTCCGCGGGCTGCACACGGGCGGCCGCCACCGCGAGGCCCGTGCCCTGCTCGACGCCTACGTCCGCGTCCGCACCCCGGAGGAGGCCGCCCGCAGCGCCGCCCCCGACCCCCGGACCCTCGTCCCGCTGCTCCTGGAGGCCGCCCGGGGCGTCTCGGAACAGCGCCGCTGGGACCTGGTCCACGCCCTGCGGGTGGCCGGCTTCTCCGCCTGACGGGAGGCGCGCGGTACGCCGTACGCCTCCCGGATCACCCACGTGAGTGTGAAACGCGATCGACTCCGCGGGTTAACGACGATGGTCTTGGCAAGCCCCTCCCGGAGGCTTACGTTCGTCCCTCTACGACCTTCGTCTACGGGCGTAGAGGCTCTGACGTCCCGTCGAAGGAGCAGCTCATGACCGACGTCGTACGTGCCGCACTCGTCCAGGCGACCTGGACCGGCGACACCGCGTCCATGGTGGCGAAACACGAGGCGCACGCCCGCGAGGCGGCCCGGCAGGGCGCGAAGGTGATCGGGTTCCAGGAGGTCTTCAACGCCCCCTACTTCTGCCAGGTGCAGGAGCCCGAGCACTACCGCTGGGCCGAGCCGGTGCCGGACGGGCCCACCGTCCGTCGTATGCAGGACCTCGCGCGCGAGACCGGCATGGTGATCGTCGTCCCCGTGTTCGAGGTCGAGCAGAGCGGTTTCTACTACAACACCGCCGCAGTGATCGACGCCGACGGCTCCTACCTCGGCAAGTACCGCAAGCACCACATCCCGCAGGTCAAGGGCTTCTGGGAGAAGTTCTACTTCCGGCCGGGGAACCTCGGCTGGCCCGTCTTCGACACCGCCGTCGGCCGGATCGGCGTCTACATCTGCTACGACCGCCACTTCCCCGAGGGCTGGCGGCAGCTCGGCATCAACGGCGCCCAGCTCGTCTACAACCCCTCCGCCACCCACCGCGGCCTGTCCAGCCACCTGTGGCAGCTGGAGCAGCCCGCCGCGGCCGTCGCCAACGAGTACTTCGTCGCCGCGATCAACCGTGTGGGAGTAGAGGAGTACGGGGACAACGATTTCTACGGGACGTCGTACTTCGTCGACCCGCGAGGGCAGTTCGTGGGCGAGGCCGCGAGTGACAGGAGCGAGGAACTCGTCGTCCGCGACCTGGACTTCGACCTGATCGAACAGGTGCGGCAGCAGTGGGCCTTCTACCGCGACCGCCGCCCCGACGCCTATGAAGGGCTGGTACAGCCGTGAGCGACCTGTACGCGCGTCACCGGAACGTCCTGCCGGACTGGCTGGCGCTCTACTACGAGGAGCCGCTGGAGATCACCCACGGCGAGGGTCGGCACGTCTGGGGCGCCGACGGCACCCGCTACCTGGACTTCTTCGGCGGGATCCTCACGACGATGACCGCCCACGCCCTGCCCGAGGTCACCAAGGCGGTCGGCGAGCAGGCCGGGCGCATCGTCCACTCCTCGACGCTCTACCTCAACCGGCCGATGGTCGAGCTCGCCGAGCGGGTCGCCCAGCTCAGCGGCATCCCCGACGCCCGCGTCTTCTTCACCACCTCCGGCACCGAGGCCAACGACACGGCCCTGCTGCTCGCCACCACCTACCGGCGCAGCAACACGGTCCTGGCCATGCGGAACAGCTACCACGGCCGCTCCTTCAGCGCCGTCGGCATCACCGGCAACCGCGGCTGGTCCCCGACCTCGCTGTCCCCGCTCCAGACGCTGTACGTGCACGGCGGGGTGCGCGGCCGCGGCCCGTTCGCCGGGCTGGACGACCAGGCGTACATCGCCGCCTGCGTCGACGACCTCAAGGACCTGCTGGGACACACCCGCCCGCCCGCCGCCCTCATCGCCGAGCCCATCCAGGGCGTCGGCGGCTTCACCTCGCCCCCCGACGGCCTGTACGCGGCCTTCCGGGACGTGCTGCACGAGCGGGGCGTCCTGTGGATCGCCGACGAGGTCCAGACCGGCTGGGGCCGCACCGGCGACCACTTCTGGGGCTGGCAGGCGCACGGCCAGAGCGGCCCGCCCGACATCGTCACCTTCGCCAAGGGCATCGGCAACGGCTCCTCCATCGGCGGGGTGATCGCCCGTGCCGAGATCATGAACTGCCTGGACGCCAACAGCATCTCCACCTTCGGCGGCACCCAGCTCACCATGGCCGCCGGCCTCGCCAACCTCACCTACCTCCTGGAACACGACCTCCAGGGCAACGCCCGCCGCGTCGGCGGACTGCTCATCGAGCGGCTGCGGTCCGTCGCCGCCCAGGACCCCGGCGTACGGGAGGTGCGCGGCCGCGGCCTGATGATCGGCGTCGAGCTGACGAGACCCGGCACCGACCGGGCCGACCCGGAGCGGGCCTCCGCCGTGCTGGAGGCGGCCCGCGCGGGCGGCCTGCTGCTCGGCAAGGGCGGCGGGCACGACACCAGCGCCCTCAGGATCGCCCCGCCGCTGTCCCTGACCGTCGCGGAGGCCGAGGAGGGCGCCGCGATCCTCGAGAGCGCGCTGAGGAGCACGCAGTAGCAGCGGCATCCGCCGCGCAGTCCCGGCGCCCACCGCGCCGGTCGAGCAAGGGAACACCGCCATGACCACCACCCTGGAGACCTGGGGCCCCGTCGAGCCCCTGGAACCCGCCCTGTCGGTCCGTCAGGTCCTGTCCCTGGAACGCGTCCTGGCCGGCGACCCCGAGGTGGTGGCCGGCGCGGACCGGCTCGACCGTCCGGTGCGCTGGGTGCACGTCGCCGAGGCACCCGACGTCGGCGTGATGCTCACCGGCGGCGAGATGGTCCTCACCACCGGTGTGCTGCTCGCCGGGGACGAGACCGCCCAGGCCGAGTACATCCGGTCCCTGCACCGCGCCGAGGCCGCCGCCGTGGTCCTCGGCCTCGGGCGCGCCTTCCCCGCCCCGCCCGACGCGATGCGGCGCGCCGCCGAGCGCTGCGGGCTGCCCCTGGTCGTGCTGCACCGGCCGTTCCCGTTCGCCGAGCTGACCGAGGAGGTCCAGTCCCGGCTCGTGCGCCGCAAGTTCGCCGCCGTCAGCCTCTCGGAGGCCGTACGGACCGCCCTGACCGGGCTGATGACCGCCGGGGCACCGCTGCAGCGGCTGCTCGACGAGATCGCCCACCACACCGGCTGCCCCGTCGTCGTCACCAACCTCGCCCACCGGGTGCTGGCCACCGGCGGGGAGCGGTCGGCGGTCGACGACGTGCTGCGGGACTGGGAACGCATCGCCCGGCAGGCCGGCGGCAGCGAGGGCGACGGCTGGATCCGTGCCGAACTCGGCGGCCGCGGCGAACGGTGGGGCGAGATCATGCTCTGCGGCTACCGCGGCGACACCGCCGGCGGCCGGCTGCTCGCCGACCGGGCCGCCGAGGCCCTCGTCCTGCACCGCATGCTCGGCGGCGCCTCCGCCCACACCTGGGAGGAGCAGTCCGCGCAGAGCCTGCTCACCGACCTCGCCTCCGGTGTCGTACCGGCCCGGCAGCTGCTGCCCCGGGCCCGCGCGGCCGGACTGCCCGTCAACCGGCGCACCTTCGTCCCCCTGGTCGTCCGGGACGGCGACCCCGCCCAACTCGACCGCATGCTCCGCCTGTTGGGCCTGCCCGGGCTGGTCGCGGAGCTCGCCGACGGGGCCACCGCCGTGCTGCTCAGCCTCGCCCGCGACCAGGACGCCGAGGTTCTCGCCGCGCACTTCGCGGTCCGGCTGCGCACCGAGTCCGGTGAGTCCCGCACGGTCGTCGCCTCGGCCGGGGGGCGCACCCTCTGGGAGGACGTCCCGGCCGGGCTGCGGGAGGCCCAGCACGTCGCCGACGCCGTCGCCGACTCCTCGGCCGCCCTCGACCTGCCGCCCGTCGTCCGGCTCAGGGACGTCCATCTGCGCGGTCTGATCCGGCTGCTGCGGGACGACCCGCACGTCCAGGCCTTCGCCGAACGCGAGCTGGACGGACTGCTCCGCGCGGACGGCGACGACCTCCTCGCCGTCCTGCGCACCTATCTCGCCACCGGCCGCAACAAGTCCCGCACCGCCCAGCTCCACCATGTCTCCCGGCCGGCCCTCTACCGCCGTCTGGAGGCGATACAGGCCCGGCTCGGGGTGGACCTGGACGACTTCGAACAGGCCGCCTCGGTCCATATCGCGCTGCTCGCGCACGACGCCCAGCAAGCCTGACCCACCGGTCCCGGCAGCCCCGGGCAACACCCCAGAAACATGGAACGACCTGCGAAAACGGCGGTGAAACATGGGACTTGGCGGACGTGACACGGTGGCACGCCCAGCTCCCTCAGACGTGACACCGTGCAACTCAAAGCGGGCTCGCGGGCTTTCTAAGGTCCTCTCACACCGAGCGACCGGAGGTCCCGATGAGCAGAGTGATCCGCGCCGCCGTGTTCCAGACGGCCTGGACCGGCGACAAGGAATCGATGATCCAGGTACACGAGCAGGCGGTCCGCGACGCGGCCGCGCAGGGTGCTCAGGTCCTGTGCTTCCAGGAGCTGTTCTACGGGCCCTACTTCTGCCAGGTGCAGGACCCGCAGTTCTACGAGTACGCCGAGCAGGTCCCGGACGGCCCGATCGTCCAGCGCTTCCAGGCGCTCGCCCGGGAGCTGGGCATCGTCCTGGTGCTCCCGATGTACGAGGAGGAGCAGCCGGGCGTCCTCTACAACACCGCCGCGGTGATCGACGCCGACGGCTCCTACCTCGGCAAGTACCGCAAGCACCACATCCCGCAGGTCAAGGGCTTCTGGGAGAAGTTCTACTTCCGCCCCGGGAACGCGGGCTGGCCCGTCTTCGACACGGCCGTCGGCCGGATCGGCGTCTACATCTGCTACGACCGCCACTTCCCCGAGGGCTGGCGGGCCCTCGGCCTCGCGGGCGCCGAGATCGTCTTCAACCCCTCGGCCACCTCGCGCGGTCTGTCCGCCTACCTCTGGCAGCTGGAGCAGCCGGCGGCGGCCGTCGCCAACGAGTACTTCGTCGGCGCGATCAACCGGGTCGGCATCGAGGAACTCGGCGAGAACGACTTCTACGGGACCTCCTACTTCGTGGACCCGGAGGCCCAGTTCGTCGGGGAGGTCGCCAGCGACAAGCAGACCGAACTCGTCGTCCGCGACCTGGACATGGCCAAGCTCCGCGAGGTCCGCGACCGCTGGCAGTTCTACCGCGACCGCCGCCCGGAGGCGTACGGCCCGCTGACGGCACCGTGACGCATGCAGCTCTCCCGCGCCCCTGCTGCTTCTAGGGGCGCGGGGAACTGCGCGATCAACCCCAGACGTCCCGCACCCGACCCCCTACCTCTCCGGAGCCGGAAAAAAATGAGCAGCCGTAAAATCATCCGCGGCGGTCTCGTCATCACCGCGTCCGACGAGATCCACGCAGACGTCCTGATCGAGGACGGCCGTATCGCCGCCCTCGCCGCCTCCGGCACCCCGGCCGCCGAGGCCTGGACCGACGGGCAGGTCATCGACGCCACCGGGAAGTACGTCATCCCGGGCGGGGTCGACGCCCACACCCACATGGAGCTGCCGTTCGGCGGCACCTTCGCCTCCGACACCTTCGAGACCGGCACCCGGGCCGCCGCCTGGGGCGGTACGACCACGATCGTCGACTTCGCGGTGCAGAGCGTCGGCCGCAGTCTGCGCGACGGCCTGGACGCCTGGCACGCCAAGGCCGAGGGCACCTGCGCGATCGACTACGCCTTCCACATGATCGTCTCCGATGTGAACGAGGAGACGCTGAAGGAGATGGACCACCTGGTGGAGGAGGGCGTCACCTCCTTCAAGCAGTTCATGGCGTACCCGGGGGTCTTCTACAGCGACGACGGCCAGATCCTGCGCGCCATGCAGCGCTCCGCCGACAACGGCGGCCTGATCATGATGCACGCCGAGAACGGCATCGCGATCGACGTCCTGGTGGAGCAGGCGCTGGCGCGCGGCGAGCGGGACCCGCGCTACCACGGCGAGGTCCGCAAGGCCCTCCTCGAGGCGGAGGCCACCCATCGCGCCATCCGGCTCGCGCAGGTCGCCGGCGCGCCCCTGTACGTCGTGCACGTCTCGGCCATGGAGGCCGTCGCCGAGCTGGCCCGGGCGCGCGACGAGGGGCTGAACGTCTTCGGCGAGACCTGCCCGCAGTACCTGTTCCTGTCGACGGACAACCTCGCCGAGCCGGACTTCGAGGGTGCGAAGTACGTGTGCAGCACCCCGCTGCGGCCGAAGGAGCACCAGGCCAAGCTGTGGCAGGGCCTGCGCACCAACGACCTCCAGGTGGTCTCCACGGACCACTGCCCGTTCTGCTTCGTGGGCCAGAAGGAGCTGGGGCGCGGGGACTTCTCCAAGATCCCCAACGGTCTGCCGGGCGTCGAGAACCGGATGGACCTGCTCCACCAGGCCGTCGTCGACGGACACCTCACCCGCCGCCGCTGGATCGAGATCGCCTGCGCGACCCCGGCCCGGATGTTCGGCATGTACCCGAAGAAGGGCACCATCGCCCCCGGCGCCGACGCGGACGTCGTGATCTACGACCCGCACACCGAGCAGACGGTCTCCGCCGAGACCCACCACATGAACGTCGACTACTCGGCGTACGAGGGCAGGCGGCTCACCGGCCGGGTCGAGACGGTCCTGTCGCGGGGCGAACTCGTCATCACCGAGCGGGAGTACACCGGACGCGCGGGTCACGGCGTCTACACCCCGCGCTCCACCTGTCAGTACCTCACCTAGGAAGGGTGCCCATGGACTTCGGACTCGTCCTGCAGACCGACCCGCCGGCCTCGAAGGTCGTCGAGCTGATGCAACGCGCGGAGGACAACGGCTTCACCTACGGCTGGACCTTCGACTCCGCCGTGCTCTGGCAGGAACCGTTCGTGATCTACAGCCAGATCCTGGCCGGCACCAGCAGGCTGACCGTCGGACCGATGGTGACCAACCCGGGCACCCGCACCTGGGAGGTCACCGCCTCCACCTTCGCCACCCTCAACGACATGTTCGGCAACCGCACGGTCTGCGGCATCGGCCGCGGCGACTCCGCGATGCGGGTGGCCGGCCGCGCCCCGAACACCCTCGCCCGGATCAGCGAGGCGATGAAGGTCATCCGCGCCCTCGGCTCGGGCCAGGAGGCGGACCTCGGCGGCACGGTGATCCGGTTCCCCTGGATCAAGGAGGGCGCGGAGCTTCCCGTCTGGATGGCCGCGTACGGGCCGAAGGCGCTGAAGATGACCGGCGAGGAGGCCGACGGGTTCATCCTCCAGCTCTCCGACCTGTACCTCACCGAGTACATGGTGAAGGCGGTCAAGGACGCGGCGGTCGCGGCCGGCCGGGACCCCGGTGACGTGAAGATCTGTGTCGCCGCCCCCGCCTACGTCACCGACGACGACTCGCCCGAGGCGCTGGCCCACGCCCGGGACCAGTGCCGCTGGTTCGGCGGCATGGTCGGCAACCACGTCGCCGACCTGGTGTCCAAGTACGGCGCGCACTCCGCCCAGGTCCCCGAGGAACTCACCGACTACATCAAGGCCCGCGAGGGGTACGACTACTCCCACCACGGCCGCAGCGACAACCCCGACACCGCGTTCGTGCCCGACGAGATCGTCGATCGGTTCTGTGTCATCGGCCCCGTCGAGAAGCACATCGAGAAGCTGCACGCCCTGCGCGAGCTGGGCGTCGACCAGTTCGCCGTCTACGACATGCACGACGCGCGCGAGAAGGTCATCGACGCGTACGGCACGACGGTGATCCCCGCCGTCAACGGCTGACCCGCGCCCTCCCCTCCCCAGGAGCAACTCCCCATCCCCCCACTCCAGTTCTCCCCTCCCTCACCGTCCCGGGGGAGGGGGAGGCGGGGCCGGGGAAGGGCAGGCACGCCCCCACGCCGCCCGGCACGCACTCTCGCCGCACCGGACGAAGACCCAAGTAGCTCCGCTACGAGGGCCTCCGTCCGCCACGCCGAGAGCACGCACCGACCGACGCGGGAACGCACCCGCCCTTCCCCGGCCCCGCCGGCCCCGCACGGCCTTTCCGGATCCGCCCCTCGTTTGATTGGCCTGCCCATGACCGACACCGCTCCCACGGCCATATCCGTGTCCGACCAAATGACCCGCCCCGACGGACGCGTGGAGTTCGCCCCGGGATCCCCGCCGCCCAGCGGCCCCTACGCCAACGAGGACCTGCTGCCGGTTCCCGTCGACAAGCGCACCTGGACCACGTACAACTTCTCCGCGCTGTGGGTCGGCATGGCCCACAACACGGCGTCGTGGACGCTCGCCTCCGGTCTGATAGCCGTCGGCATGGACTGGAAGCAGGCGGTGTTCACCATCGCCCTGGCCAATGTGATCGTGCTGGTCCCGATGCTGCTCACCGGGCACGCCGGACCGAAGTACGGCATCCCCTTCCCGGTGTTCGCCCGCGCCTCCTTCGGTATCCGCGGCGCCAACCTCCCCGCCGTCGTACGGGCGTTGGTGGCCTGTGGCTGGTTCGGCATCCAGACCTGGATCGGCGGTGAGGCGATCTACTTCCTCGCCGGGAAGCTGATCGGCAACGGCTGGAGCGACGCCGGGGAGTTCGGCGGCCACCCCTGGACCATGTGGCTGTCGTTCGCGATCTTCTGGGCGATCCAGGTGGCCATCATCTACCGGGGCATGGAGACCATCCGCCGCTTCGAGAACTGGGCCGCGCCCTTCGTCATCGTCGGCGCGCTGGTGATGCTGATCTGGATGAGCAACAAGGCGGGCGGCTTCGGCCCGCTGCTCGACCAGCCCTCCAAGCTCGGCTGGGGCGGCGACTTCTGGAAGCTGTTCTGGCCCTCCCTCATGGGCATGATCGGCTTCTGGTCCACACTGTCGCTGAACATCCCGGACTTCACCCGGTACGGCAAGTCGCAGAAGGCGCAGACCTGGGGCCAGGCACTCGGCCTGCCCACGACGATGACGATGTTCGCGCTGCTGTCGGTGCTGGTCACCTCCGGCTCGCAGGCCGTCTACGGCGAGACGATCTGGGACCCGGTCCAGCTGGCCGCCAAGACCGACAACGTCTTCGGGCTGCTGTTCGCGCTGGTGACCGTGCT
Source organism: Streptomyces sp. NPDC005811 (assembly GCF_040630405.1). Taxonomy (NCBI): domain Bacteria; kingdom Bacillati; phylum Actinomycetota; class Actinomycetes; order Kitasatosporales; family Streptomycetaceae; genus Streptomyces; species Streptomyces sp. NPDC005811. Next base: position 145,161 of record NZ_JBEXXK010000012.1, on the reverse strand, counting down.
GGTGGCGACGCTGTCGGTGAACATCGCGGCCAACCTGGTCTCGCCCGCGTTCGACTTCTCCAACGTGGCGCCGCGCAGGATCAGCTTCCGTACCGGCGCCCTCGCCACCTGTGTCATCGGGGTGCTGATCTTCCCCTGGAAGCTGTACTCCGACCCGCAGGGCTACATCTTCACCTGGCTCGGTCTGGTCGGCGGTCTGCTCGGCACGGTCGCCGGCATCCTCATCGCCGACTACTGGATCCTGCGCCGCGGCCGACTGGACCTGACCGACCTGTACCGCGCGGGCGGCCGCTACTGGTACGACGGCGGCTGGAACTGGCCCGCCGTGGCGGCCTTCCTGACGGGCGGCGTCCTCGCGGTCGGCGGTGCCAGCTTCAAGCCGATCATCGACGGACGGCCCATCCCGGCCCTGGAACCGCTGGCCGACTACGGCTGGGCGGTCGGCCTCGGCACCTCGACCCTGGTGTACCTGATCCTGATGACCGTCACCGGGCGAAGGGAGCGGAGCGCGGCCTGACGTACGGCCACCGGAAAACGGCCGGGGGTCCTCCAGGACCTCCCGGCCGTCGCCGTGTCACGGGCCGCTCAGCCGGCGCTCTTCTGGAGCGCCGCCACGGCCTCCTTCGCCGCCTTGATCGCCCCCTTGTTGATCACATCCGTGCTGGGGGCCTTCTTCGACTCGAAGTCGCTGCCGTTGTACGTGACGACGACCAGCGCGTTGGAGACCCGGGCGATGACGGTGCCCTCCCGGGTCTGCTGCTTGTCCTCGGTGGTCAGGTTCACCACCGAGTACCCGGCGTCGCCGAGGCCCGGCACATCGCCGCCGCCGCTCTTCTCCTTCAGCCGGTCCGTGTACGACGACTGCGCCTCGGCGTCCGAGTCCGTGATCTCGAAGGAGATGTCGAGCCAGCGGTAGTCGAACCCCTTGAGCGCGTTCCAGGAGCAGGTGCGGCGCAGCTTGGTGTCGGTGGAGGGGATCTCCTTGCCGGCCGTCTTGGCGCCCGGCACCAGCGCGGTGATCGTCTTGACGGCCACGCTCGTGCAGGGCGCGAGCGCGGTGTCGTACGTCTTGGACACGGCGGCCTCGGACGAGCCCCCGTCGGAGTCCTTCTTCTCGGACTGGGTCTTCTGCGTGTCCTTGGACGCGCCGTCCTGGGCGTCGGCGTCCGGACCGGACGTCATCGCCCAGCCCGCGCAGGCCAGCACGACCACCGGGGTCAGACGGGCGGTGAGGGCGAGCGGCAGTGGGAGAGAACGCACGGCGCACTTTCGTGGGGGACGGTGCGGACAGCAGTCCGCAGTGCGGACAAGGACGCCAGTGTCACACGACTCCCTGTGGGGCGGAAGGGAAAACTCGCAGTGTGCACGTGCGGTGACGATGGGGCACGACGAGGCACGCCCCTCCTGACATATCGTCGGATTTTTCGGGTGTACGGGGATAAATTGGCACCACGACCAGTCACCTACGGAGAGCCATGCCCGAATCCGCCGCCCCCGAGGCCCGCGCCCGCACCCTGCTGGGCCGCCCCAAACTGTGGCTGCTGCCCACGGTCCTGACCGGACTGCTCGCCCTGCTGCTGTCCCTCCTCTACATGGGCGGCATCGTCAACCCCAACGGCGACCTGCGCGACCTGCCCGTCGCCCTCGTCAACAGCGACAAGGGCGCCCCGCCCGCCGGACAGCGGCAGAACCTGGGCACCCAGGTCGCCGCCGCCATCGCCGCCGACACCGCGGGCGGCTCGGTCGACTGGCGTCTCCTCGGCCGCGCCGAGGCCCAGGACGAACTGGACTCCGGAAAGGTGTACGGCGCGCTCGTCATCCCCGCGGACTTCACCGACTCCCTCACCGCGCTCACCACCACCCACGCCACCGTGCGGCCGACGATCACCACCCTCACCAACCCCGGCAAGGGCAGCCTCGGCTCCTCCCTGGCGAGCCGGATCACCACCGGGGCCGCCCACCAGGTCTCCCTGAGCATCGGCAAGCAGCTCACCGCCGCCGCCCCGGCCGCCGACTCCACGACGGCGCTGCTGCTCGCCGACCCCGTGAACGTCGTCACCCAGGTCGGACACCCCATCGGCACCCACAGCGGTCTCGGTCTGACCGCCTTCTACTACACCCTGCTGCTCGTCCTCGCCGGCTTCATGGGCGGCAACGTCATCAGCAACGGTGTGGACACCGCCCTCGGTTACGCCGACAACGAGATCGGACCCTGGCACACCCGCCGCCCCACGGTGCCGATCGACCGCACCCAGACCCTGCTGCTGAAGATGGTGATGACCGCCGGCATCACCCTCGTCAGCGTCTCGCTGGTGATGCTCGCCTGTGTCGTCGTCCTGGACATGGACGCCTCGCACCTGCCGCTGCTGTGGATCTACTCCTACTGCGCGACCCTCGCGGTCGGCCTCGGCGTCCAGGCCATCAACGCGGCCTTCGGCGGCATCGGCCAGCTGGTGTCCCTGTTCGTCTTCATCGTCCTCGGCCTGCCGTCCTCCGGCGCCACCGTCCCCCTCCAGGCGGTGCCCGACTTCTACCGCTTCCTGTCGAACTTCGAGCCCATGCGGCAGCTCAGCGACGGCGTGCGCGCCATCCTCTTCTTCGACGCGCGCGGCGACGCCGGGCTGACCCGCTCCTGGATCATGATCGCGATCGGCACGGCCCTGGCCCTCGTCTTCGGCTTCGCGATGACCCGCTACTACGACCGCAAGGGCCACAAACGCCTCACCCCGCAGCCCGCGTGACCCCATCTCCGGCCGGATAGCCTTCAGGGATGAGCTTCACCACCCGGCCCACCCTCCAGGGCACCTTCGGCATGGTGTCCTCCACGCACTGGCTGGCCTCCCAGTCCGCGATGGCCGTCCTGGAGGACGGCGGCAACGCCTGTGACGCCGCCGTCGCCGGGGCGTTCGTCCTGCATGTCGTCGAACCGCACCTCAACGGTCCCGCCGGCGAGGTCCCGATCCTGCTCGCCCCGGCCGGCGGCGAGGTCCGCGTGCTGTGCGGGCAGGGCGTCGCACCGGCGGGCGCGACGGTCGCCCGCTACCGGGGCCTCGGCCTGGACCTCGTCCCCGGCACCGGCCCGCTGGCCGCGGCCGTGCCCGGCGCGTTCGACGCCTGGATGGTCCTGCTGCGCGACCACGGCACCAAGGACCTCGCCGACGTCCTGAAGTACGCCGTCGGGTACGCCGAGCACGGGCACGCGCCCGTGGAGAACCTCGGCGCGACCGTCGAGACGGTCCGGGAACTCTTCGAGACCGAGTGGACCTCGTCGGCGGAGGTGTACCTGCCCGGCGGCCGGGCGCCCCGGCCCGGCGCGCTCTTCCGCAACCCCGCCCTCGCAGCCACCTGGCGACGACTCCTCGCCGAGACCGCCGGGGCCGGGGGCCGCGAGGCGCGCATCGAGGCCGCGCGCGAGGTGTGGCGCACCGGCTTCGTCGCCGAGGCGCTGCTGCGCCAGTCCGCCCGGCCCACCCTGGACACCAGCGGCGCGCATCACACCGGCACCCTCACCGCCGCCGACCTCGCCGGCTGGTCCGCGGCCTACGAGACCCCGGCGACGTACGACTGGAACGGCTGGACCCTGTGCAAGGCCGGCCCCTGGAGCCAGGGCCCGGCCTTCCTCCAGCAGCTCGCCCTGCTCCCGCCCGAGCTGCCCGCGTACGGCTCCGCGGAGTACGTCCATCTGCTGGTCGAGGGCTGCAAGCTCGCCATGGCCGACCGCGAGGCCTGGTACGGCGACGCGGCCGAGGTCCCGCTGGCCGACCTGCTCGCGGACGACTACACCGCGGGGCGCCGCACGCTCGTCGGCGACAAGGCGTCGTACGAACTGCGCCCGGGCAGCCCCGGCGGACGCCCGCCCCGGCTCGGCGCGCAGGCGCTCACCGTGCTCTCCGGTGAGCCGGGGTTCAGCCCGATGGGGGCCGGTGAACCGACCGTCGCCACACCGGCCGGCGCCGAGCCGCGGGTCGCCGGAGACGGCCTCACCCGGGGCGACACCTGCCACCTCGACGTCGTCGACCGCTGGGGCACCATGGTCGCGGCCACGCCCAGCGGCGGCTGGCTCCAGTCCAACCCCGTCGTCCCTGAGCTGGGCTTCCCGCTCGGCACCCGGTTGCAGATGACCTGGCTGGAGGAGGGGCTGCCCAATTCCCTCACCCCCGGCCGCCGCCCCCGCACCACCCTCACCCCCTCCCTGGCCCTGCGCGACGGGGTGCCGGTGCTGGCCTTCGGTACCCCCGGCGGCGACCAGCAGGACCAGTGGCAGCTGCACTTCTTCCTCGCCGTCGCCCACAACGCGCGCGTGCGCGGCGGCCTCGACCTCCAGGGCGCGATCGACGCCCCGAACTGGCACACCGACTCCTTCCCCTCCTCCTTCTACCCGCGCGGCATGCGGCCGGGCAGTGTCACCGTCGAGTCCCGGACGCCGGCCGAGGTGGTGGAGGGGCTGCGGCGGCGCGGACACGACGTGACCGTCGGCGCGCCCTGGTCCGAGGGCCGGCTGTGCGCCGTCGCCCGCGACCCGGAGAGCGGGATCCTGTCGGCGGCGGCGAACCCGCGCGGGATGCAGGGGTACGCGGTGGGCCGCTGACGACCGCTGACGACCGCTGACGACCGCTGACGACCGCTGACGACCGCTGACGTCCGTTGACGGCCGGAGGTGTCCGGTACGGGCCGCACCAGTTCTTCATCCCGATTCCGCCCGGAGTGCACCGGCGGGGTGGGGATTGTCAGTGGGGCGTGCTCTCATGGGGACATGATCCAAGACATGGAATCCCTCAACGGCTTGGACGAGTTTCTCGCCCGTCACTCGGCCGACGTGGAGGAAGCGGTCCGCAAGGCCGCCGCGGCCGAGATCATGCCCCGCTTCCGGCAGCTCGCCGACCACGAGGTCGACCAGAAGAGCGGTCCCCACGACCTGGTGACCGACGCCGACCGGGGCGCCGAGCTGTTCCTCACCGGGGCCCTCGGCGCCCTGCTGCCCGGCTCGGTCGTCGTCGGCGAGGAGGCGGTCCACGCCGACCCCGCGACGTACGAGGCGATACGGCGCGACGCGCCGGTGTGGATTGTCGACCCGGTCGACGGCACCCGGCAGTTCGTCCGCGGCGAGGAGGGCTTCTGCACCCTGGTCGCGCTCGCCCACCGCGGTGTCCTCCTCGCCTCCTGGACCTACGCCCCGGCCCGCGACCAGCTCGCCACCGCGGTGCGCGGCGGCGGCGCCTTCCTCGACGGGGAGCGGCTGTTCGCCGGACCGCCCGCGCCCGGCCGCGACCTGGTCGTCGCCACCTCGCACCCGGACTACACCACCGACGAGCAGAAGCGCGCCCTGCTCGCCCTGCGCACGGAGGGCGTCGCGCCCCGCCCCTGCGGATCGGCCGGCCTGGAGTATCTCGCCATAGCCCGGGGCGAGTTGGACGCCACCGCCTTCTCCTGGGAGGCCGCCTGGGACCACGCGGCCGGACTGCTGCTCGTCGAGGAGGCGGGCGGCGCCCATCTGACCCTCACCGGTGAGCCGTTCCGCATCACCGGCGGCAATTCCCTGCCGTTCACCGCCGCCCGCGACGCGGCCACGGCCCGCCGCGTGGCGGACCTGCTGGCGGGTGGTGCGCCGGCGACGGACTGACGTCCACGCCGAGCGGACCGTCCAAGGCGCGCGGACCGTCCACGGCGCGCGGACCGTCCACGGCGCGCGGACCGTCCACGGCGCGCGGACCGTCCACGCCGAGCGGACCGTCCACGGCGCGCGGACCGTCCACGGCGCGCGGACCGTCCACGGCGGGCCGACCCCCGGCGCCCGGTGCGCCCGGCAGCGGGCCGGCGGCCGGGACGGGTGCCCTTCGGCGGGGTGTCGTACCCCCGGCATATCCTGACCCCGGAGGCCGCCGGGCTGCGGGGGCCGCCCGCTGACGAAGGGGTCGAAGTGCCGTCGATGCTCGATGCGGTCGTGGTGGGGGCGGGGCCCAACGGGCTCACCGCCGCAGTGGAGCTGGCCCGACGCGGCTTCTCCGTGGCGCTGTTCGAGGCGCGCGACACCGTGGGCGGGGGATGCCGCACCGAGGAACTCACCCTCCCCGGCTTCCGGCACGACCCCTGCGCCGCCGCCCACCCCCTCGGCATCAACTCACCGGCGTTCCGCGCCCTGCCCCTGGAGCGGTACGGCCTGGAATGGCTGCACGCCGAACTGCCCATGGCGCACCCGTTCCCCGACGGCACCGCCGCCGTGCTGTCCCGCTCGGTCGCCGAGACCGCCGCCTCCTTCGGCCCGCGCGACGCCGGCACCTACCGCCGCCTCGTCGAGCCGTTCCTGCCCCACTGGGACACCCTCGTCCGCGACTTCATGTCGCTGCCGCTCACCGCGCTGCCGCGCGACCCGGTCACCCTCGCCCGGTTCGGCCTGGCCGGACTGCCCCCGTCCACCTGGCTGATGCGCCGCTTCCGCGACGAACCGGCCAGGACCCTCATCGCCGGACTCGTCGCCCACGTCATGGCCCCGCTCGGCGGCCTCGCCACCGGAGCCGTCGGCCTGGTCTTCGCCCTCGCCGCGCACGCCCGCGGCTGGCCGGTGGCCCGCGGCGGCTCCCAGGCGATCTCCGACGCGCTCGCCACCTATCTGAAGGACCTCGGCGGGAGCGTCCACACCGACTACGAGGTCAAGCGCCTCGACGACCTGCCCCCGGCCCGCGCCTACGTCTTCGACACCACCCCCACCGCCCTCGCCCGGATCGCCGGCTTCGGCAGCCACTACGCGCGCTTCCGCTACGGCGCCGCCGCCTTCAAGGTCGACTACGCGCTCGACGGACCGGTCCCCTGGACCGCGCCCGAGGCACGGGTGGCCGGGACCGTGCAGATCGCCGCCGACAGCACCGAGATCCGCACCGCGCTGCGCGCCGCGTCCCAGGAGGGCCGCGCACCCGAGCGCCCCTTCCTGATCACGGTCCAGCCCGGAGTCGTCGACCCCACCCGCGCCCCGGCGGGCAAGCAGGTCTTCTGGGCCTACGGGCATGTGCCCAACGGCTGGACCGGCGACCTCACCGACGCCGTCGAACGCCAACTGGAGCGGTTCGCCCCGGGGTTCCGCGACCGCGTCCTCGCCCGCGCGATCGCCGGCCCGGCCGAACTCGCCGTCCGCAACGCCAACTACGTCGGCGGCGACATCGCCGCCGGCGCCGCCACCGGCCTCCAGCTCCTGCTCCGCCCCAAGCTCTCCCTGCGCCCGTACGCCACCCCGCACCCGGCGGTGTTCCTCTGCTCCTCGTCGACCCCGCCGGGCCCCGGCGTCCACGGCATGTCGGGCCACAACGCGGCGAAGGCCGTATGGCGGAGACTGCGCGCCCAGCCCTGACACCTCGCGAAACGCGCGGGCCGACCGGAGCCGCCGGTTGGTATACACAGCCATGACCACCCTCACGCTCGTCCAGGGCGACATCACCGGCCAGTCCGTGGACGCGATCGTCAACGCGGCCAACTCCTCGCTCCTCGGCGGCGGCGGTGTCGACGGCGCCATCCACCGCCGGGGCGGCCCGGAGATCCTCGCCGACTGCCGCCGTCTGCGCGCCTCGCAGTACGGCAGGGGCCTGCCCACCGGCCAGGCGGTCGCCACCACCGCCGGCGAGCTGGACGCCCGCTGGGTCATCCACACCGTGGGCCCCGTGTACAGCGCGAGCGAGGACCGCTCCGCCCTGCTGGCCTCCTGCTACCGCGAGTCCCTGCGCGTCGCGGACGAACTCGGCGCCCGCACCGTCGCCTTCCCCGCCGTCTCGGCCGGCATCTACGGCTGGCCGCTGGACGACGCCGCCCGCATCGCGGTGGAGACGGCACGCACCACACCGACCCGGGTCGAGGAGATCAGGTTCGTCCTGTTCGACGAGCGGGCGTACAGGGCGTTCGCGCGCCAGGCCGGGTGAGAGGACACGCCGCCGGACGGCCCATGCCACGGCTTCCGGACCATCCGGACATATCTTGTGAAATATGACGAAATGCCATGTGCTGTACCTGGCGTGCACCGCCGCGATCGTCGGGACGGGGCTCGGTGCCGCCCCGGCGGCCGCCGGGCACCCCCACCACGTGACCCATGTGGTCCGGCAGGGACAATCCATCCAGAAGGCGGTCGACGCCGCCGCCCCCGGCGACACCGTGTACGTGACCGCCGGGACCTACCGCGAGAGCGTCACCGTCGCCACCGACGGAGTGACGCTGGCCGGCGGCCCCCGCGCCGTGCTGCGGCCCGCCCCGGTCAAGAAGAAGGCCGTCGGCACCTGCGCCGCCGACGGCAACGGCATCTGTGTGACCGGCACCAAGGCCCACAAGGTCAAGGACGTCACCGTCGCCGGACTGACCGTCACCGGGTTCACCAAGAACGGCGTCTACGCCACCGCCACCGACCGGCTGACCGTACGCAACGTCACGGCCGAGAAGAACGGCGTCTGGGGCATCGCCACCGAGGCCTCCGAGCGCACGCTGCTGCGCGGCAACACCGCCCGCGACAACGGCGACGCCGGACTGTTCCTCGCCAACACCGTCAAGGAGGAGCAGGGTGCCACGGAGACCCGGGGCACCCGCGTCCTGGGCAACAAGCTGGAGGGCAACCGGATCGGCGTCACCGTCCGCCGGCTGCGCGACCTCACCGTCGCCCGCAACGAGATGACCGGCAACTGCGCGGCCGTCTTCGTCGTCGGCGACGAGAACAAGCCCAAGGCCGGCCGCGTCACCGTCCGCGACAACCGCATCGTCGCCAACAACAAGTCCTGCCCGAAGACCGCCCGGCTCGACGCCCTCCAGGGCACCGGCATCGTCCTCACCGGTGCCGAGGACAGCGTGATCACCCGCAACGTGATCCGCGACAACGCCGGCACCTCCTCGCTCTCCGGCGGCATCGTCCTGCTGAAGAGCTTCGTGGGCACCACCAGCGACCGGAACCGGATCAGCGACAACACCCTGTCCGGCAACTCCCCGGCCGACCTCGTCGTCACCGACACCGAGGGCAAGGGCAACACCTTCGAGCACAACTCCTGCAAGGCCTCCCGGCCCGCGGGTCTGTGCTGACCGGACACCCGTCCCCCTGACAGGTCCCTCGAGAAGAAAGGCGGCACATGACGACCGCTCAAAGCGCCCCGCCCCCACCCATGCGGCTGCGGGAGCTCGTGTTCGGGGCGGCATGTGCCGCCGCCCTGCGTGCCTCGGCCCGGCTCGGCGTCGCCGACGCCCTCGGCGAGGCCCCCATGACCGTGGAGGACCTCGCCGCCGCGGTGAAGACCGAGCCGAAGCCGCTGCGCCGGCTGCTGCGCGCCCTGTCCTGCTACGGAGTCTTCGCCGAGCGCCCCGACGGCATGTTCACCCACACCGACATGTCCCGGCTGCTGCGCGAGGACGACCCGCACAGCCTGCGCAACATCACCCTGTGGTGCACCGAACCCTGGACCTGGGACGCCTGGCCCAAACTCGACGAGGCGGTGCGCACCGGCCACAACGTCGTGGAGGACCTCTACGGCAAGGAGTTCTTCACCTACCTCAACGAGGACGCCCCCGAGTCGGCCGAGGTCTTCAACCGGGCCATGACCACCTCCAGCGAGCAGTCCGCACGGGAGGTCGCCGCCCTCCTCGACCTGTCCGGCAGCAAGTCCGTCGCCGACATCGGCGGCGGCCAGGGCCATGTGGTGGCCAGCCTGCTCGACAAGTACCCGGCGATGCGCGGCACCCTGCTCGACCTGCCCCGCGTGGTCGACAACGCCGTGCCCCGGCTGCGCGAGGGCGGCGACCTCGCTGACCGCGCCCGGATCGTCCCCGGCGACGTCCGCAAGGCCGTCCCCGTCCAGGCCGACGTCTACGTCATCAAGAACATCCTGGAGTGGGACGACGAGTCCACCGCCAGGACCCTCGCCAACGTCATCGGGGCGGGCGGCCCCGGCACCCGGGTCGTCGTCATCGAGAACCTCGTCGACGACACCCCCTCCATGCGGTTCAGCACCGCCATGGACCTGCTGCTGCTCCTCAACGTCGGCGGGGCCAAGCACACCACCGAGTCCATGGTGAGCCGGCTCACCGAGGCGGGCCTCGTCATCGACGACATCCGGCCCGTCAACCCCTATCTGCACGCCTTCGACTGCCACGTCCCCGGCTGACCCGCCGGACGTACCGGCCCACAACCACCGGTCGCCGGGTCCGCAGCGTCGCGGACCCGGCGACCGGTGACACCGGCGCGGACTCAGCCGGCCGGTTCGCGCTCCCAGAGGTAGAAGCGCCGCGCCATGGCGTCCTTCGGGGAACGCCAGGTCTCGGGGTCGTACGCGCTGACGTACGCCGTCAGCCGCTCGCTGACGTCCCGGAACTCGGGGTGGTTCGTGACCTTGGCGATGGCCGGGCCGGGGTCGCGCTCCGACTCGATCAGATGCAGGTACACGTCGCCGAACTGGAAGAGGCTGCGCCGGACGACTCCGACGAGGTGCGGCAGCTCTCCCCGGTCCGACTCCTCGAACACCTGGGCGATGCCGGGGGCGGAGCCCGGGGCCATACGGGCGACGATCAGGGCTTGGTGCATGGGGGAGTGTCCTCCGTCCGGCTCAGTCGGTCAGGCCCGGAGTGGTTCCGCGGTCCGCGGCGGCCTTCTCGATGCGGTCCCGGATCAGGGCCAGCTGGACCTTGGAGTTCCGGTTGATGTTGTCGGTCATCCACTCGTCGTCGACCGGCGCGTCCGGCTTCATCGCGAAGTCCTGCGTCCAGATCATCCGCACCCCGGCCGGCACCTCCTCGTACCGCCAGTGGATGTCCATGTGGGCGAACGGTCCCGTCTCCACCCGGCGGGCGCGGACGGTGAGCGTCTCGCGGTTCGGCTCGCGCTCGGAGACCCAGCTCCAGACCTTGCCGTTGTCGTCCGGGTGCATGGTCAGCCGGAACGTGGTCTTCCGTCCCTCACGGGAGAGGATCTCCACGGACGCGTACTCGCTGAACAGCCGCGGCCAGTTCTCCAGGTCGTTGGTCATGTCCCAGACCAGGTCGAGCGGAGCGCCGATGGTGATCTCGTTCTGCGTGTGTCCGGTCATGGCGTCACGCCCCCGCCGGCAGCGCGCTGTTGACCCGGTCGAGGAACTCCCGGGGCGTCCGGCAGGCCTCCATGTCCAGGTCCAGGGGCGTACCGAAGCGGTTCTCCAGCTCGCCCACGATGCCGAGCATGCCGAGCGAGTCGATGCCCAGCTCGCCGAACTCGCCGTCCACGTGCTCCTTGAGCCGCTCCGGCGTCACGGTGATCCCGGCGGCCTTCTTCATCAGACCGGCGAGTTCGTCCAGGGTGATGCGGTCACTCATGCGATACCTCTCCTTCGTGCTGTGCTGTGCTGTGCCGTGCCGTGCGTGCCACGCCTTGCTACGAGGCGTGGGCGGCGCCGTGCCGCAGCACCAGCGCCGAGTTCGACCCCATCAGGCCCCGGCTGAGGACCAGCGCCGTGCGCATCTCCGCGGCACGGGCACGTCCGGTCACCAGATCGAGGTCATGGCAGATGTCGAAGACATGGGGGGTGGGCGGGATCAGACCGTGCTCCATCGCCAGCACCGCGGCCGCCGTGTCCAGCACCGGCGCCCCGCCGAAGGCCCGGCCGATCCCGGTCTTCGGCGCCGTCACCGGCACCCTGCGGCCGTGCGCGCCGAGCGCGTCGGCGATCGCGAGCGCCTCCGCCCGGTCCGCCTCCGGCACCCCGAGGGCGTCGGCGAAGACCACGTCGATCTCCTCCGGCGCACAGCCCGCCTCGTCCAGGGCGCCCCTGATGGCCTGCGCGAGCCCCTCCCGGGACTCCGCCCAGCGGCCGGCGCCGGTGAAGGTCGCCGTGTGCCCGTCCAGGGTGGCCCGCACCCGGGCCCCCCGCTCCAGCGCCGAGGCCTGCGCCTCCACGACGAACATGGCGCCGCCCTCGGCGGGCACGAACCCGCACGCCGCGTCGGTGAACGGACGGTAGGCGCGCTCCGGCTCCGCCACGGTGCTCAGCGCGTCGTAACCGAGCTGGCAGACCATCGAGTACGGGGCGAGCGGGGCCTCGGTCGAGCCGGTCACCAGCACGTCCGTGCCGCGCCGGACCGCCCGTGCCGCGTGCGCGAGGGCGTCCAGGCCGCCCGCCTCGTCCGCGGCGAGGACCGAGCAGGGGCCCTTGAAACCACGGCGGATCGAGATCTGGCCGGTGCTCGCCGCGTAGAACCAGGCGATCGACTGGTAGGGCCCGACGAACCGGCTGCCCTTGCCCCACAGCTGCTGGAGCTCGCGCTGCCCGAACTCGCCGCCGCCGCTGCCGGCCGCGGTGACCACGCCCACCGAGTAGGGATTCTCGTCGGTGTCGGCCTGGCCGAGCCGGGCGTCCTCCAGCGCGAGATCGGCGGCGGCCATCGCGAAGTGCGTGAACCGGTCCGTCTGGACGAGGAAACGCTCCTCCACGGCCGCCGCCGCGTCGAAGTCCCGGACCTCGCCGGCCACCCGCAGCGGCAGGTGCTCGCACCCCTCGCGGGTGATCCGGTCCAGGACGCTGATGCCTTCCTGCGTGGCCTTCCAGAAGGCCTGGGTGCTGGATCCGTTCGGCGCGACGACACCGATTCCGGTGACGACGGCGCGCCGTGGCTGCGGTGCGCTCATCATGTCCTCTCCCTCGGCCGGGTCAGGACCACCGCGGACTGGAACCCGCCGAACCCGCTGCCCACGGAGAGCACGCTGTTCAGCGTCCGTTCGCGCGCGACCCGCGGCACGTAGTCGAGGTCGCACTCGGGGTCGGGGGTCTCGTAGTTCGCGGTGGGCGGTACCACCTGGTGGGCCATGGCCAGGACACAGGCGACGACCTCGATCGCGCCGATCGCGCCGAGCGAGTGACCCACCATGGACTTGATGGAGCTCATCGGGGTGGTGTACGCGTGCTGCCCGAGGGCCCGCTTCACGGCGGCCGTCTCATGACGGTCGTTCTGCAGGGTGCCCGACCCGTGCGCGTTGACGTAGTCGATGGCCGTGGGGTCGAGCCGGGCGTGGTCGAGGGCGAAGTCGATCGCCCGCGCCATCTCCAGGCCCTCCTTGGTGAGCCCGGTCATGTGGTACGCGTTGCCGAAGGTGGCGTAGCCGCCCAGCTCGCAGTACACGCGCGCGCCACGGGCCTTGGCGTGCTCCAGCTCCTCCAGGACGAGGACCGCGCCGCCCTCGCCCATCACGAAGCCGTTGCGGTCGGCGTCGAAGGGGCGGGAGGCGTGGGCGGGGTCGTCGTTGTTCGGCGACGTCGCCTTGATCGCGTCGAAGCAGGCCATGGTGATCGGGGAGATCGGCGAGTCCGACGCGCCGGCTATGCAGACGTCGGCCCGGCCCTCCTCGATCGTGTGGAAGGCGTACCCGACGGCGTCCAGCCCCGAGGTGCAGCCGGTGGAGACCGTCTGCACCGGGCCGCGCGCCTCGAACCGCTCGGCGACCGTGGCCGCGAGCGTGGCGGGCGTGAACGCGCGGTGCAGCTCCGGCTCCGCGCGCTTCTGGTCGACGTCCCAGCGCTGCCCGTGATGGCTGACCAGGACGTAGTCGTGCTCCAGCCGGGTGGTGCCGCCGACCGCGGTGCCCAGCGACACCCCGACCCGCCACGGGTTCTCCCGGGCCAGGTCGAGGCCCGCGTCCCGCACCGCCTCCTCCCCGGCGACCAGCGCGAACTGTATGTACCGGTCGCTGCGGGCGACCTCCTCGGCGGCCAGTCCCGCGGCCACCGGGTCGAAGTCGCACTCGGCGGCGATCCGCGACCTCAGGCCGGCCGGATCGAAGAAGGTGATGCCCCGGGTCGCGGTCCGCCCGTGCGAGAGCAGATCCCAGAACGCCGGTGCGCCGATGCCGCCGGGTGCGACCACGCCTATGCCGGTGACCGCCACCCGCCTGCTCATGAGACGACCTCGGCGGTCTCCTCGGTGTCGACGTGGCCGAGCGGCGGGCTCGGGGCCAGGGGCCCCAGGTGGAAGACGATCCGCGCCTCCACCTTCCCGACATTGCGGAAGCGGTGCTTCATGTGCATGGGGATCAGCAGGCCCTGCTCCGGCTGGAGCGGGACGGGCTCGCCGTCCAGGTCGACCTCCAGCTGTCCGCACAGGACGTACACGAACTCCTCGGAGTACGGGTGGTAGTGCTCGCCGATGCGGTCACCGGGCTGGATGAGCGCCACGCCCATGAAACCGCTGGTGGAGCCGACCGTGGCCGGGGTGAGCATGGCGCGCAGGTCGCCGCCGCGCCGGGTGTTGGGCTCGACCTCGCTGAGATCCACGACTCTGGGACGGGAATTGATCACGACGTTGCTCCGATCGTGTGCTGTGCTGTGCTGGCTGTGCTCTGCCGAGCGGGGCGGGGGCGGGGGCGGGACGGGTCAGGCGCCGGGGGAGCGGCGGTCGGTGACGAGGGCCATCCGGGTGGGCCCGGCGGCGCCCTTGGCGGCGCGGCCGTCCAGCAGCCGCTTCAGCTCGGACGCCTTCGGGGACAGCGCGGGGTCGTCGGCGCGGACGCCGTGCCGTACGTCCACCAGGCGCACCACGACGTCGTCGCGCTGGAAGATCGTGCTGCTCAGCACCGGGCACTTGGGGTCGTCCGCGGCCGCCTCGTCCTGCTCGGCCAGCAGCCGGGCCAGCTCCAGGCCGTGGCCGGTCTTCGCGGGGTAGTACAGGGCGTGCCGCTCGGCCTTCGGGTCCTCCTGGTCCGCCGCCACGTGGTGGACGGCGGGCAGCGCGGCCCGGGTGAAGAAGACCCGTGCGGAGTCCGGGTCGTCGAGGTCCCGGTCCTGCTCCAGATAGGGGTTGATGGCCTCCTCGACGGCCCGCACCTCGGGCTGCCGGGCGACGTGGCGCAGCGCGGCCATCAGGTCGCCGCGCACCTCGACGGCCCGCACCACCCGGTTGCCGTGCATGAACAGCGAGGTGCGGCACAGCCAGGTGGTCTCGTCGACCTTCGGCTCGGGCGAGGCGTAGTCGGCGAGGATCTTCGCCACCGCCTCCTCGCTGCCGGGCTTCACGGTGAAGGTGAGCGCGTGCCGGATGACGCCGTCGCCCATCCGGGGCGCGGTCTGCAGGCTGCGCGCGCTGGCAGACGCCGGCCCACCGGTCTCCCGTACGACGTGGAAGCGCAGGCTGCGGGTGTCGCGGACACAGCTGTGCAGCGGCTTGACCATCTCCACGTGCTCCTCGCTGTTCACCCAGGTGAGGAACGGCGGGGCGCTCTCCCACTCGCTGGTGATCAGCCACTGGGAGGGGTTCTCGATCGACTGGCAGAGCTGGTCGCTGACAT
Organism: Streptomyces sp. NPDC005811; assembly: GCF_040630405.1. Classification (NCBI taxonomy): domain Bacteria; kingdom Bacillati; phylum Actinomycetota; class Actinomycetes; order Kitasatosporales; family Streptomycetaceae; genus Streptomyces; species Streptomyces sp. NPDC005811. Next base: position 129,908 of record NZ_JBEXXK010000012.1, on the reverse strand, counting down.
GGCCGGGGACGGAGGCGACCTGGTTGCAGAGCTGCTCGTAGGCCTCCAGGAACTGCTGCTGGGCGCCGTCGTGGACGTCCACGAGCAGGACGACCCGCAGTCGCGAGCCGTCGAACACGGACTGGGAGACCCGCTGCGAGACGCGGCGGGTGAGCGGGGCGGAGGCGGGAGCGGACGTGGTGGTCATGCGGGGCACTTCTCCTTCGCGGGAAGGGGCGGTGGACTTCGCCCGCGGTGCCGCGGGGTGAAGTCACCGTCCGCGCGGTGGGCGTGACTCGATCGTGGGCCGCTCCCCGTGGGCGCGCGATTCGGTGGGGACTACGCGGGTGACCGCTCACCCCTGGGGGTGACGGCCGGGTGACGGTTCATCGGAGGTGGGCGAAGACGACCAGGTTGTCCTTGTAGTCCTTGACCGAGTGGTCGTAGTCGCCGGCACAGGTGATCAGCCGGGCCTCGGCCCGCGGGGTGTCGGCGTAGACCCGCTCGCTCGGGAAGTCGTCCTTGGCGTACGTCTCGGTGTCGTCGACCTCGAAGTGCGCGACGCTGCGGTCGGCCCGTACGACGTCGAAGACATCGCCCTTCCTCAGGTACTGCAACCCGGCGAAGACGGCGGCTGAGGTCTTGGTGTCGACATGACCGGCGATGATCGCGGTGCCCGTCTCGCCCGGGGAGGGGCCGGCGGCGTGCCAGCCGACGAGGTTGGTGTCGTTCGGGGGCGGCGCCTCGAGCTGTCCCTTGGTGTTGAGGGAGAGGTCCGTGAAGGGGGCGTCGACCGAGATCCGGGGGATGCGCAGCCGGACCGGCCGGGAGCGGGGCAGATGCCGGCCCACCGGCCGGCCGTCGCCCGCGGCGGGGGCGGACGAGCGCGGCGGCGCCGGGGAGAGGGCGGTTCTGGGGACCTGGGGCGCCTGCCGGGCCTGCGGGGGAAGAGAGGGGGAGCCGGAGGACGACGCGTCGTTGCCGCCGATCAGGCTCACCGCCAGGATCAGCAGCGCCACGGCGCACAGCACGGTCAGCGTGGAGCGGGACTCCTGGCCGCCCGGCTCGTCGGCGGCGGGGGAGGGAGGGGGGACTGCCATCGGGTAACACCTCGGACAGGGCAGGTCTGCGGGGGCGGACGGGCGGGGCCGGGAACCGGCCGGGCGGCCGCCACACGATGCACCGGTGGCGGCCGCGGCTCTATCGCGTCCGGCATGGTCAGGCCAGGCCGTGGGCCGACTTCTTGCGGCGCACGCCGTACAGACCGGCTCCGGCGACCGCGAGGACGGCCAGACCGCCCGCGGTCACGGACGGAGCGGCCAGGGCGCCACCGCCGGTGTGCACACCGCCGTGGGGCTTGTCCTTGCCGCTCCAGGAGTCCTCACTGTCCTCCTTGCTCCAGGACGAGTCGTCCTTGGCGGAGTCGTCCTTGTTCCAGGAGTCCTCCTTGGACGAGTCGTCCTTGCTCCAGGACTCCTCCTTGGAGCCGTCCTCCTTGCTCCACTCCTTGGCGCCCTTCTCGTGGCCGTCGGTCACGAGGGTCAGGGCGCCACCGCCGGTGTGCATGCCGCCGTGGGGCTTGCCGTGCTCCTTGCCCGAGTCCTCCTTGCCGGAGTCCTCCTTGCTCCAGTCGGAGTCGTCCTTGCTGTACCCGGAGTCCTCCTTCGTCGATGACTCGTCCTTCTTGCTGTAGGACGAGTCGCCCTTCTCCCAGTCGCCGTCGGCCGCGTAGGCGCCGGGCGCGGTGAGGGCGAGGACGGCCGAGGCCGCCGCGCTGGCCAGGATGATGCGAGCAGAACGCATGTGCGGGGATCCTTCCGCCACGGCCGGGCAGCTGGTGCTTCGTCAGCTGGGATGACCCGGCCCTGACGTGATCCACCGTCAGTCACGGTGCCGCCCCCCACCACTCGGGGCGGTCACGCGGGTGAACGGGCCCCGCCAAACGAGTCGGCCGGCAGCGCGGGGGCTGCCGGCCGAGGTGGTGCGGGGCGAAGGGTCAGGGCAAGGACAGTACGGTGCCCAGCACCTGACGCAGCGTCGACTGGGGGTCCGGGACCGGGCCGGGGGAGCGCCAGGCGACGAATCCGTCCGGACGGACGAGGACGGCGCCCCCGGGGCCGACCCCGTGCGCGGCGCGCCAGTCGGTGCCGGCGGGCCCTTCCAGCGGGGTCAGGTCGGCGTCGCGTGCGCTGCCCACCCGGTAGGGGGTCAGCGGGATCGCCTCCCGGTCGGCCAGGCGGGCGGCGGCCTCCTGCCAGGCGCCCGGCTCACCGCCCGCGTCCGCGTCGTCGGCGTCGCTGAGCAGCACCAGGGTGCGCTCGTACAGGTCGAGCGTGGAGATCCGCTCGCCCGCGCGCCGCACCCACAGATGGGGTGCCCTGCTGCCGGGCTCCCCGGTCAGGGAGAGTCCGTCGGGGACGACGGGGGTCGACGGATCGGTGCCGGCGACGGCGCCCTGCGGATAGCGGTAGCCGAGGGCCACGTTCAGGATGCCGCGCTGCGGTCCGCCGGCGCCGGCGCCGGCGCCGGGCGGCGGGGCGAAGCCGGGGTGGCTGTGCTCGGCCGAGCGGGCGGCGGCGCGGGCGCTGGTGGCCTCCGCGACCGGCCGGCGCTCCGCGTCGTAGGTGTCGAGGAGCCCGTCGCCCGCCCAGTCGCCGAGCACCGCGGCCAGCTTCCAGGCGAGGTTGTGGGCGTCCTGGATGCCGGTGTTGGAGCCGAAGGCGCCGGTGGGGGACATCTCGTGCGCCGAGTCGCCGGCCAGGAAGACCCGCCCGGACCGGTAGGCGCGGGTCACCCGCTGGGCGGCGTGCCAGGGCGCCTTGCCGGTGATCTCCACGTCCAGGTCGGGGACCCCGACCGCCCGGCGGATGTGCGCGATGCAGCGTTCGTCGGTGAACTCCTCCATCGTCTCGCCGTGTTCGGGGTGCCAGGGGGCGTGGAAGACCCAGTTCTCGCGGTTGTCCACGGGCAGCAGCGCACCGTCGGCGTCCGGCTCGGTCAGGTAGCAGACGATGAAGCGGCGCTCGCCCACCACCTCGGCGAGCCCGCGGGAGCGGAACGTCATGCTGATGTTGTGGAACAGGTCGCCGGGACCGCTCTGCCCGATGCCGAGCGCCTCCCGCACGGGGCTGCGCGGACCGTCGGCGGCGACCAGGTAGTCCGCGCGGATCGTGGTGTGCTCGCCGGTGTCCCGGCTCTTGACCAGCGCGGTGACGCCCTCGTCGTCGGCGTCGAAGGACATCAGCTCGGTGTGGAAGCGCAGATCGCCGCCGAGCGCCGCGGCCTGGTCGAGCAGGACCGGCTCCAGGTCGTTCTGGCTGCACAGGCACCAGCCGCTCGGACTGAACCGGGCCAGTCCGCCGCCCGGGTCGATGTCCTTGAAGAGCCACTCGCCCGCGTCGCCGACCAGGGTGGGCGTCTGCAGGATGCCGTGGTTCTCGGCCAGCGTCGCCGCCGCCTCGTGGATCCCCGGCTCGGCCCCGGCGACGCGGAACAGCTCCATCGTGCGGACGTTGTTGCCCCGGCCGCGCGGGTGGACGGAGGTGCCGGCGTGGCGCTCCACCAGGGTGTGCCGCACCCCCAGCCGGCCCAGGAACAGGGACGTCGACAGGCCCACCAGGGACCCGCCGACGATGAGGACCGGGATCCTGTGGACCCTCTCGCCGGTTTCGCCGGCCGTCTCGTGCGTCATTCCTTCATCACTCGCCTCCAGGCATCATGTCCGCCGGCTCCACCGGAAGGGGGTCCGCGGGTTCATGCATTGCCCCGCACGGCGGACACCGCCTCGGGCCGCAGCCGCTTCACCCGCTTGACCCACCCGATTCACCGTGCTGACGCCCTCACAGGCGAACGGGTGACGCCGCACCGGCGCCACCCGTGACGAACCGCCGCCCGCTCAGCCCTCGATGCGGTGCGTGCTCCAGAACGAGGTGAGGTCCGTGGTCGTGGCGGCCTGGGCGGCCGCCTTGAACTCGGCCGTGGTCGACACGCCGTACCAGTGCGAAGTGGCGTAGCTCTTCAGCAGGTTGGCCATCGCCGTGTCCCCGATGAGCCGCCTGAGGTCGTGCAGGGCGCACTTGCCGTAGGTGTAGACGACCGTGCCGTACCGGGAGGAGTGGGCGTCCCAGTAGGCCATCGAGTTGGTGATCTTCTCGGCGGACGACGCCCACGACACGCTGTTCCAGCAGTTCGTGCCGGTGCTGCCCAGGGCCAGGTCGGTGGCGTAGTCGGTGAACGACTCGTCCAGCCAGGGGCTGTTGTACTCGTCGTCGCCGACGATGCCGTACCACCACTGGTGGCCGATCTCATGGGTGAGCGCGGTGGTGCTGACCAGGTCGAGGACGAATCCGGGGTACTCCATCCCGCCGAACCAGAAGTTGTTGTCGATGACGGCGTCCAGCTCGCCGTACGGGTACGCCCCGAAGCGCGCCGCGTGCGCGTCGACGGCGGTCCTGGCGGTGCTGAGCATGGAGGAGGCGCTTGAGGAGCTGATGCCCGAGACGGAGTAGACGTTGATCGGGGTCCCGGCGGTGGAGGTGCCGGAGATCTTGCTGAAGGGCCCGGCCGCCCAGGCGAAGTCACGGACCTGGGTGGCGGTGGCCGTGGTGACGGTACGTCCGCTGGAGCCGGCCGCGTCGACGGAGGTGCCGGTGGCCGGGACCAGCAGCGTGGTCGGGTGGTCGAGGGTCACCTTGAAGTCGGCGGCCAGGGAGTAGAAGGACTCGCCGTTGTTGGTGTACGGGTCCAGGTGCCAGCCCGCGCCGTCCTTGACCGCGAGCACGGGCAGCGCGTTGCCGATGAAGCTGAAGGAGCCGTCGTAGCCGAACCGGTCCGCGCCGCTGGGCACCGAGATGCCCAGGTCGAAGCCGATGGTGGCGCTCTGGCCCTGGGCGAGCGGCGTGGCCAGGGTGATCGGCAGGGCGGTGCAGGAGACCGCGAGGGCGCCGGCCGTGCCGCCGGTGACGTTGGTGACGGTGATCGGCGGCGCGGAGCAGGTGCCGTGGTAGTTGTCCCACAGCCGCAGGTAGACCTCGCTCAGCGCGGTGGCCGAGGCGTTGGTGAAGGTCGCCGTCTCGTGCCCGGTCCACACCGTGCCGGCGGTGTTGCTGGTGAGGCTGACGGTGTACGCCGGTGCGGCGGGCGTCCGGGTCGCGTCGGCGGGCGGGGTGGTCGCGTCGGAGGTGTCCAGGGCGATGTCGTCGAGGACGAAGCTCGACTGGAGGCTGGAGTCCTCGGTGCCGGTGAAGGACAGGGCGACGGTCTGGCCCGCGAACGCGGACACGTCGAACGACTTCTGGACGTACCCGGTGTTCTTGTCGAGGTTCGAGTACGTCGCGAGGGTCGTCGAGCCGATCTTGGCGGTGAGCTTGTCGTAGGCGGTGGAGGACGTCGTCTCGGCGGTGTCGATGTGCAGCCAGAAGGTGAGGGTGGCCTTCGCGCAGTCGGACGGGACGGTGACGGTCTGCGTGAGCGTGTCGGTGTGCGTGCCGCCGGTGCCGTCCAGCCACGCGTAGTACGTGCCGCCGTGCGCGCTCTGGCCGGTGCGGTTGGTCACGACGGTGGTCGAGGACGGGGTCCAGGAGGTGGCACCGCTCTCGAAGCCGCCGTTGGCGACGGCCTGGGAGGGGGTGCAGGCCGCGGCCGCCGCGGGCGCGGCGCCCGCCGGGGCGGCGGGCAGGACGAGGGCGGCCGTCGCGGCGAGGGCGAGCGCGCTCGCGGCGAGGGCCTTGCGGGGTACGGGTCTCACACGTGGCTCCTTGTGGGGTGTGCGGAGGGTGAGCGGCGGTGTGCGACGGGTGGGGGAAGCCTGACAGAATTGACGGGTCCATGCCACAACGGCAAGGCAAAGGAATCCCGCAGACGCCCGGGAGGCTGACGTATCTCACACCGCGGAAGATCCCGCTCACACCCCGCCCGCCCCCGCTGTGCGGCACGCTTAACCCCCGGCGCCCCATCGGGGAGACACCTGCGTAATGCACACTTCGTACCTTCGACAAGGCCCCCACCAGGGCCGTTCACCAGAACGCGGCAGAACGAGAGGGGCGCCCGTGGCCGTGCCGGACCCGCGGACCGACAGCGCGACCAAGGTGCGCACGGTCTGCTCGTACTGCGGTGTCGGCTGTGGCATGGTCCTCGACATCGGCCTCGGCCCCGACGGACGCCGTACGGTCCTGAAGGCGTCCGGCGACAAGGAGCACCCGGCGAACGCCGGCCGGCTCTGCACCAAGGGCGCCACCACCGCCGACCTGCTCGCCGCCCCCGGCCGCCTCACCGCCGCCCTGGTCCGCGCCGACCGGGGCGAGGAGGCCGGGCCCGCCCCCGTCGCCGAGGCCGTCGCCGAGACCGCGCGCCGGCTGCGGGCCGTCGTCGACACCCACGGCCCCGACGCGGTCGCCCTCTATGTCTCCGGCCAGATGAGCCTGGAGGCCCAGTACCTCGCGAACAAGCTCACCAAGGGCTATCTGCGCACCAACAACATCGAGTCGAACTCCCGGCTGTGCATGGCCAGCGCCGGCACCGGCTACAAGCTGTCCCTCGGCGCAGACGGCCCGCCCGGCTCCTACGAGGACCTCGACCGGGCCGACGTGTTCCTGGTCATCGGCTCCAACATGGCCGACTGCCACCCCATCCTCTTCCTGCGCATGATGGACCGGGTCAAGGCGGGCGCGAAACTCATCGTCGTCGACCCCCGGCGCACCGCCACCGCCGCCAAGGCCGATCTGTTCCTCCAGGTCAGGCCGGGCACCGACCTCGCCCTCCTCAACGGCCTGCTGCACCTCCTGGACGAGAACGGCCACACCGACCCCGCGTTCACCGCCGCGTACACCGAGGGCTGGGAGGCGATGGAGGAGTTCCTCGCCGACTACCCGCCCGCCACCGTCGCGCAGCTCACCGGCATCCCCGAGGCCGACCTGCGCGAGGCCGCCCGGCTGATCGGCGAGGCGGGGGAGTGGACCAGCTGCTGGACCATGGGCCTCAACCAGTCCACGCACGGCACCTGGAACACCAACGCCCTGATCAACCTGCACCTCGCCACCGGGAAGATCTGCCGTCCGGGCAGCGGCCCCTTCTCCCTCACCGGCCAGCCCAACGCCATGGGCGGCCGCGAGATGGGCTACATGGGACCGGGGCTGCCCGGCCAGCGGTCCGTCCTCGTGGACGCCGACCGCGCCCACACCGAGGAGGTGTGGGGCCTCGCCCCCGGCACGATCCGCGCCGACGGCGTCGGCAAGGGCACGGTCGAGATGTTCCGGAAGATGGCCGACGGCGAGATCAAGGCCTGCTGGATCATCTGCACCAACCCGGTCGCCTCCGTGGCCAACCGCAGAACCGTCATCGAGGGACTGGAGGCCGCCGAGTTCGTCGTCGCCCAGGACGTCTTCGCCGACACCGAGACCAACGCGTACGCCGACGTCGTGCTGCCCGCCGCCCTGTGGACCGAGACCGAGGGCGTCCTCATCAACAGCGAGCGCAACCTCACCCTGGCCCGCCCCGCCGCCGACCCGCCCGGCGAGGCCACCCCCGACTGGCGCCTGATCGCCGACGTGGCCCGCGCGATGGGCTACGAGGACGGCTTCTCGTACACGAGCGCGGAGGAGATCTTCGAGGAGATCAAGCGCTTCCACAACCCGCAGACCGGCTACGACCTGCGCGGAGTCACCTACGACCGGCTGCGCGAGACCCCCGTCCAGTGGCCCGCCGCCACCGCCGACGGCCCCGAACGCAACCCCATCCGCTATGTGAACCCCGACGGCACCCTCACCTTCGCCACCCCCTCCGGCCGCGCCGTCTTCCACGCCCGCCCCCATCTCGACCCCGCCGAGATGCCGGACGACGACTACCCGTTCGTCCTGAACACCGGCCGCCTCCAGCACCAGTGGCACACCCTCACCAAGACCGCCCGGGTCGCCAAGCTCAACAAGCTGAACCCCGGACCGTTCGTCGAGGTGCACCCCGAGGACGCGGCCGCGCTCGGTCTCGCCGACGGCGACTCCGTCGAGGTCGCCTCGCGGCGCGGCCGGGCCGTGCTGCCCGCCGTCGTCACCGACCGGGTGCTGCCCGGATCCTGCTTCGCGCCGTTCCACTGGAACGACCTGTTCGGCGAGTACCTCAGCGTCAACGCCGTGACCAGCGACGCCGTCGACCCGCTCTCCTTCCAGCCGGAGCTGAAGGTGTGCGCGGTGTCCCTGACGAAGGTGTCGACCCCGGTGAGCGTGTCCGGGCCGGTGACCGCGCCGGAGCCGCAGGTGCTCGCGCCCGCCGCCGTGCTGCCCGCCGCCTCCGCCGCCGCTGCCTTCGGCCTGGAACCCGCCCCGCCGCCGGTCCTCACCGAACGCGAACGCCGGTACCTGGTCGGCTTCCTCGCCGGCATTCCGGCCGGCGCCCCCGGCGTGCCCGTCCTGCCGCCCGACGCCCCCTTCAGCCCCGACCACGCCCTGTGGGTCAACGGCACCCTCGCCGGCCTGTACTCCCGCACCGCGCCCGCACCGGCGCCCGAGGAGCCCGCCGGGCGCCGGGTGGTGATCCTGTGGGCCTCGCAGACCGGCAACGCCGAGGACTTCGCCGCCGCCACCGCGGACCGGCTCACCGCCGGGGGCCACTCCGCCTCCCTCGTCGCCATGGACGAGGCCGACCCCGCCGCCCTGCCCACGGGCGCCGACCTGCTGCTGATCACCAGCACCTTCGGCGACGGCGACGCCCCCGACAACGGGGCCGGCTTCTGGGACGGCCTCGCCGCGCTCGACACCGGCCGGCTGACCGGCCGCCGCTACGCCGTGCTGGCCTTCGGCGACTCCTCCTACGACGACTTCTGCGGGCACGGCCGGCGCCTGGACGACCGTATGGACGAGCTCGGCGCGGTACGGCTCGCCCCGCGCACCGACTGCGAACCGGACTACGAGCCGCAGGCCGAGGCCTGGCTGGACCAGGTGCTCACGGCCCTGAAGGAGGCCACGGAACACGGCTCCCCGGACACCGGACCCGCACCGGCCGACGGTGCGGTGTCCGTCCTGACCGCTGCCGCCACCCCCGCCACCCCCACCGCCTCCGTCCCGGCCGCCGCCCCGCCCCGCGCGAAGCGCCCCACCCCCGTCACCGCCCGGCTCGCCGGGAACCGGCTGCTCAGCCGGCCCGGTTCCGGCAAGGAGGTGCGCCGCTTCACCTTCGACACCCGGGCCGGCGAGAGCCCCCTGGTGTACGAGGCGGGCGACGCCCTCGGCGTGCGGCCCCTCAACTCCCCGGCGCTGGTCGAGGAGTGGCTGGCCGTCACCGGTCTGGACGCGGACGCGGCCGTCCAGGTGGCCGGGGCCGGCGAGACCGGTCTCGGGGAGGCGCTGCTGCGGCACCTCGACATCACCCGGATCACCCCGGCCCTGCTGCGCTTCACCGCCGACCGCGCCCGCGACCCGCGCGAGCTGCGCAAGCTGCTGCGGCCGGACAACAAGGGCGAGCTGGCGAAGTGGTCCTGGGGCCGGCAGGCCGTCGACGTGGCCGCCGAGTTCGGGATCCGGGCCGGCGCCCAGGAGTGGTCCGAGGCGCTGGGCCGCCTCCAGCCGCGCCTCTACTCGATCTCCAGCAGCCCGCTGACCGACCCCCACCTGGTCTCGCTGACCGTCTCCGTGGTCCGGTACGAGAACCTGGCCGGCCGTCCCCGCCAGGGCGTCTGCTCGCCGTTCCTCGCCGACGCCGCCCCGGACACCGAGGTCCCGGTACACGTACAGCGCTCCCCGCACTTCCGCCCGCCCGCCGACCCCCACACCCCGATGGTGATGGTCGGCCCGGGCACCGGCGTGGCACCCTTCGTCGGCTTCCTCCAGGAGCGCCGGGCCCGTGGCCACCGGGCTCCCAACTGGCTGTTCTTCGGCGAACAGCGCCGGTCCACCGACTTCTACTACGAGGAGGAGCTCACCGCCCTGCTCGCCGACGGCGGACTCGCCCGCCTCGACACCGCCTTCTCCCGCGACCAGCGCGCCAAGGTGTACGTCCAGGACCGGATGCGCGAGCACGGCTCCCACCTGTGGTCCTGGCTCCAGGACGGCGCCCACTTCTACGTCTGCGGCGACGCCTCCCGGATGGCCAAGGACGTCGACCGGGCGCTGCGCGACATCGCCGTCGTGCACGGCGGACTGGGCGAGACGGAGGCCGCGGCGTATGTCAAGCAGCTCGCCTCGGACAAGAGATACGTGCGAGACGTGTACTGAACGGTGAAATCCGGCCAGAACGGCGCGCCCCTGTTCGGTTTATCAACACTATCCGACAAGATCTGACGCACCCTCCGTCCGTGCCGTCGCACGGGTCCCCCAGAGGAAGGTCGTGGTCATGTCGCACCCGCACGCGTCGCCCATGGACCGGCCGGACCGCCCCGAGCGGGTGGCCGTCAGCCGTCGCCGTCTGCTCGAGGGATCGGCCGCCGTCCTCGGCGCCCTCGCCCTGTCCGCCCCGGCCGGCACCCACCGCGCCGTCGCCGCGGGCGCCATCGTGGACAACCCCGAGTGGAACGGCCGCCTCGACGTCTTCCGGCTCGGCACCGAGGCCCCGCACACCACCCTCATGCCGTACGCCGACCTCGCCCAGGCCCTCGCCGCCGACCGCACCCGCTCCCCGTACCGGCTGAGCCTCGACGGCGCCTGGAAGTTCGCCCACGCCGACCGGCCCGACGACCGCGACCCCGACTTCCACCGCACCGACCTCGACGACAGCGGCTGGGCGACCCTCCCGGTCCCCTCCGCCTGGCAGCTGCACGGCTACGACCGCCCCATCTACATCAACATCACCTACCCCTGGTGGGGCCCCAACGGACTCGGCGAGGACGCCCAGCCCCCGACCGCCCCCACCCGCTTCAACCCCGTCGGCCAGTACCGCCGAACCTTCACCGTCCCGCGCGGCTGGGCGGGCCGGCGCACCTTCCTCCACTTCGAGGGCGTCAAGTCCGCGCACTACGTCTGGATCAACGGCGAGCTGGTCGGCTACCACGAGGACTCCTACACCCCCGCCGAGTACGACATCACCCCGTACCTGAGATCCGGCACCAACCAGATCGCCGTGGAGGTCTACCGCTACTCCGACGGCGACTGGCTGGAGGACCAGGACATGATCCGGCTGAGCGGCATCTTCCGCTCGGTCCACCTCTACTCCACCCCCGCCGTGCACCTGCGGGACTTCCGCCTCGACACCCCGCTCGGCGACGGCCACACGACGGCCGCGCTGTCGGTCACCGCGAGCGTGCGCGACTACGGCGGCGGGGGCGCGGGCCGCTACGCCGTCGAGACCCAGCTCTACGACGCCGGCGGGCATCCGGTGTGGTCCCGGCCGCTGCGCCAGGCCGTCGAGCTCGGCTCCGGCGAGGAGCGGACCGTACAGGACGAGAAGGCCGTGCCCGCGCCGCGCCTGTGGTCGGCCGAGCACCCGTACCTCTACACCGCCGTGCTCCGGCTGCGCGACCCGGCCGGCCGGGTGATCGAGACCCTCTCCCACCGCGTCGGCCTGCGCGAGTTCGTCCTGAGGGACGGCCTGATGCGCATCAACGGCAAGCCGGTCTCCCTGCGCGGCACCAACCGGCACGAGATGCACCCGGTGCGCGGCTCCGCCCTCACCCGCGCGGACCTCGTCGAGGACATCCGTCTGATCAAACGCCTCAACATCAACACCGTCCGCACCTCCCACTACCCCAACAACCCGCTCTGGCTGGAGCTCGCCGACGAGTACGGCCTCTACCTCGTCGACGAGACCAACCTCGAGACCCACGGCATCCGCGGCCAGTACCCCGGCGACCACCCCGAGTGGACCGCGGCCTGTGTGGCCCGCGCCCAGAACATGGTCCACCGCGACAAGAACCACGCCTCGGTCGTCATCTGGTCGCTGGGCAACGAGGCGGGCGGCGGCAGCACCTTCACCGCCATGCACGACTGGATCCGCTCCTACGACACCACCCGCGTCATCCAGTACGAGGGCGACGACCGCCCCGGCATCAGCGACATCCGCTCCGAGATGTACGACACCCCCGCCCGCGTCGAGGCCCGCGCGCAGGACACCGCCGACACCCGGCCGTACGTGATGATCGAGTACGCCCACTCGATGGGGAACTCCACCGGCAACCTCACCGAGTACTGGGACCTGATCCGCGGTCACGACGTCCTCCAGGGCGGCTGGATCTGGGACTTCGTCGACCAGGCCCTGAGCTGGCCCACCCCCGCCCGCACCCTGTTCACCGAGTCCGGGCCCGCCGCGCTGACCGGCGAGATCGTCAACCCCAGCGGAGGCTTCAGCCGCGACAAGGGCGTCTCCGGCGCCACGGTCTTCGCCCGCGACCCGCGCCTGGACCTCACCGGCTCCCTCACCCTGGAGGCCTGGGTCACCCCGCACGTGACCGGCTACCACCAGCCGATCCTCGTCAAGGGCGACACCCACTACTCCCTCAAGCAGTCGGGCCGCACCCTGGAGTTCTTCATCCACGGCAGCGGCCAGTGGATCAGCGCGAGCTGGGCGGTCCCCGACGACTGGACCGGCCGCGAACACCATGTCGCGGGTGTCTACGACGCCGACGCCGGCACCCTCACCCTGTACGTCGACGGCACGGTCCGCGCCACCCGCGCCACCACCGTGCGCCCCGCGGTCAACACCGCGCCCCTGTCCCTGGCCGGCGACGTCGACAACGCGACCCGGGAGTTCAGCGGCACGATCCGCGCCGCCCGCGTCCACGCCCGCGCGCTGACCGCCGCCGAACTCGCCTCCGACGACCGCGGCCCCGGTGACGACGGCGTACGGTTCTGGTTCGACGCCGCCACCGTCGAGGTCACCGAGAAGCGGCCCCGGGGGAAGACCTTCATGGCCTACGGCGGCGACTGGGGCGACAACCCCAACGACGGCGCCTTCTCCGGGGACGGCATCGTGCTGGCCGACCGCGGCCTCACCGGAAAGTCCGCCCAGGTCAAACGCGTCTACCAGGCCGTCCACGCCCGCCCCGCGAGTGGCGAGCGGCTGGCCCCCGGCGACCCCGTCACCCTCACCAACGAGTACCTCTTCACCGACCTCCGCGATGTCGACGGCCACTGGGAGCTGCTCGCCGACGGCAGGACGGTGCAGCGCGGCCGACTGAGCCGGGACCGGCTGAGGCTGCCCCCGCTGTCCGCCAAGGACATCACCGTGCCCTTCGCCCCCCCGCGCGACCCCGCGCCCGGCACGGAGTACTTCCTGAACCTGTCCTTCACCACCCGCGAGACCACCCCGTGGGCCGCGGCGGGCTTCGAGGTGGCCCGGCAGCAGATCCCCGTCGACGCCGGCGGCCCCGCCGTCACCCCCGTACCCCTCGCCCACGTCCCCGCCCTCACCCACGAGGACGGCGCGACCTCCGTCACCGTCACCGGCGAGGCCTTCTCCGTCACCGTCGACAAGCGGACCGGCGTCATCACCTCCTACCGCGCCGGCGGCTCCTCCCTGATCGTCTCCGGGCCCGCCCCCAACTTCTGGCGCGCCCCCACCGACAACGACCGCGGCAACGGCCAGCACACCCGCAACCAGACCTGGCGCGACGCCGGCGCCCGCCGCAGGGTCACCGGGACCGCCGTACGGGCGCTGCGCGACCGGGCCGTCGAGATCCGGGTCACCGGCAGCCTGCCCACGACCACCGAGTCGGCGTACACCACCACCTACACCGTCTTCGGCAACGGCGAGATCAAGGTCGACCACACCCTCCACCCGGGCGCCGCCGGCCTGCCGTACCTCCCCGAGGTGGGCACGCTGCTGTTCCTGCCCGCCCGCCTCGAACACCTGCACTACTACGGTCGTGGCCCCGAGGAGAACCACTGGGACCGCAACGACGCCACCGACGTCGGCCTCTACTCCGGCACCGTCACCGGCCAGTGGACCCCCTATCTGCGCCCGCAGGAGAACGGCAACAAGACCGACGTCCGCTGGGTCGCCCTCACCGGGGGCGACGGCCCGGGACTGCTCGTCAGCGGCGAGCCGCTGCTGGAGTTCAACGCCTCGCACTTCACCCCCGAGGACCTCTCCGTCGGAGCCCGCCACGACTACCAGCTCACCCCCCGGAGGGAGGTCGTCCTGCGGGTGAACCACCGTCAGATGGGCATCGGCGGCGACAACAGCTGGGGCGCCCACACCCACGACCGGTACAAACTCCTCGCCGACCGCGACTACGCGTACACCTACCGGCTGCGCCCCCTGACCGACGTGGCCCGGGCGACCCGGGACACGCGCCGGCCGACGGCCACGCAGTAGCGGGCACGGACCTCCCGAGGCCCGTCCGCGGCCCTCCCTGGGTACCGTTTCCCCACGGAACACGAAACGCTACCCAGGGAACAGGAACCTCTCATGACCGAGCAGGACGAGCGATTCGACGTTGTCGTACTCGGCGCCGGACCCGGCGGCTACGTGGCCGCGGTCCGTGCCGCCCAGCTGGGCAAGCGCGTCGCCGTCGTCGAGGAGAAGTACTGGGGCGGGGTCTGCCTGAACGTGGGCTGCATCCCCACCAAGGCCCTCCTGCGCAACGCCGAGCTCGCCCACCTCTTCACCCATGAGGCGAAGACCTTCGGCATCAAGGTCGACGGCACGGTCTCCTTCGACTACGGCGAGGCCTACCGCCGCAGCCGCAAGGTCGCCGACGGCCGCGTCAAGGGCGTCCACTACCTGATGAAGAAGAACGGGATCACCGAGTACGACGGCCGCGGCACGTTCCTCGACCCGCACACCCTCCAGGTCACCGGCTACGACGGCGAGACCCGCACGCTCGGCTTCGAGGACTGCATCATCGCCACGGGCGCCACCCCCAAACTGCTCCCCGGCACCCGCCGCACCTCCCGCGTCGTCACCTACGAGGAGCAGATCCTCGCCGAGGAGCTCCCGCAGTCCGTGATCGTCGCGGGCGCCGGGGCCATCGGCATCGAGTTCGCCTACGTCCTGAACAACTACGGCGTGAAGGTCACCGTCGTCGAGTTCCTGGACCGCGTCGCGCCCCTGGAGGACGCCGAGGTCTCCGCCGAACTCGCCCGCCAGTACCGCAAGCTGGGCATCGACGTCCTCACCTCCACCCGCGTCGACTCCATCGACGAGTCCGGGCCGCAGGTCCGGGTCACCGTCACCGGCAAGGACGGCGCCCCGCGGATCCTGGAGGCCGACAAGGTCCTCCAGGCCATCGGCTTCGCCCCGAACGTCACCGGCTTCGGCCTGGAGAACACCGGCGTCACCGTCACCGAGCGCGGCGCCATCGAGGTCGACGGCCGCTGCCGCACCTCCGTCCCGCACCTGTACGCCATCGGCGACGTCACCGCCAAGCTGATGCTCGCCCACACCGCCGAGGCCATGGGGGTGATCGCCGCCGAGACCCTCGCCGGCGCCGAGACCATGGAACTCGACTACGCGATGATCCCGCGCGCCACCTACTGCCAGCCGCAGATCGCCAGCTTCGGCTACACCGAGGCCCAGGCCCGCGAACTCGGCTACGACGTCAAGGTCGCCAAGTTCCCCTTCAGCGCCAACGGCAAGTCCCACGGCCTCGGCGACACCACGGGCTTCGTGAAGCTCATCTCCGACGCCAGGTACGGCGAGCTGATCGGCGGCCATCTCATCGGCCCCGACGTCACCGAACTCCTGCCCGAGCTCACCCTCGCCCAGCAGTGGGACCTCACCGTCCACGAGGTCGCCCGCAACGTCCATGCCCACCCCACCCTCGGCGAAGCCGTCAAGGAAGCCGTCCACGGGCTCGCCGGGCACATGATCAACATGTGAACCCCGGGCGGCGGGGCCGGACGGGTCGCTCACCCGAACGGCCTCGCCGCGCTCGCCGCCCCCCGGCACCCGGGATGTCCTGGCACCAGCCGCGGGACCCGAGCGACGGCGCGGCGCAGCACCGGAAGGGACGCCCCCCCATGACCTCCCACTCCTCTCCCCACGGCCCGACCGGCCACACCCAGGGCGAGATAGGCACCGCCTGGTCCGTCCCGCCCGGCGGCCCGCGCCGGTCCGCGGCGGCCGCGCACGACAGCTTCGCCTCCGGCGGGATCGTCTTCGCGGGCGTCCTGCTGCTCTGCGGCGGCCTCCTGGCCGTGCTCCAGGCCGTGGTCGCCCTCGCCGGCGACGACGTCTACGCCCGTGTCGGCTCCTACGTCTACGAGCTGAGCCTCACCGGCTGGGGCGCGATCCACCTCACGCTCGGCGTCCTCGCCGCCGCGACCGGTGCGGCCCTCCTGAGGGGCGCGGTCTGGGCCCGCTTCCCCGGCATCCTCCTGGCCGCGCTCAGCCTGGTCGCCCAGTGGCTGTTCCTGCCCTACGAACCGCCCTGGTCGGTCACCGTCATGGCGATCGACGTGTTCGTGATCTGGTCCCTGGCCATGCTCCCGGAACGCCGGCCGGACAGATGATGTCCATGTCGGATTCTCGCCAGCGCCGGGGCGCCCGGTGGTCGATGCTGGACGCATGCAGAACGCGATGCACACCGACCGCGAGCGCTGTGTGCGCGCCGTGCAGTCGAAGGACGCGCGGTTCGACGGATGGTTCTTCACCGCGGTCCTGACCACCGGTATCTACTGCCGGCCGAGCTGCCCCGCCGTACCGCCCAAGCCGCAGAACATGGTCTTCCACCCGAGCGCGGCCGCCTGCCAGCAGGCCGGCTTCCGCGCCTGCAAGCGCTGCCGGCCGGACACCAGCCCCGGCTCCCCGGAGTGGAACCAGCGCGCCGACCTGGTCGCCCGCGCCATGCGGCTGATCGCCGACGGGGTCGTCGACCGGGACGGCGTGCCCGGACTCGCCGCCCGCCTCGGCTACAGCACCCGCCAGGTGGAACGCCAGCTCCTCGCCGAACTCGGCGCGGGCCCCCTGGCGCTGGCCCGTGCCCAGCGCGCCCAGACGGCCCGCCTCCTCGTCGAGACGACCGGACTGCCCATGGCGGACGTGGCGTTCGCCGCCGGCTTCTCCTCCGTGCGCACCTTCAACGACACCGTGCGCGAGGTGTTCGCGCTGTCCCCGAGCGAACTGCGCACCCGCGTCCCGCAGAAGGACCAGCCCCCGCCCACCGGCCCCGCGGCACCCGCCACCGGCGGCACCCTCCAGCTCCGGCTGCCGTTCCGGGCCCCGCTCAACCCCGACAACCTCTTCGGACACCTCGCCGCGACCGGGGTCCCCGGCGTGGAGGAGTGGCGGGACGGCGCCTTCCGCCGCACCCTGCGGCTCCCGTACGGCCACGGTGTCGTCGCGCTCACCCCGCACCCCGACCACATCGGCTGCCGGCTCACCCTCACCGACCTGCGCGATCTCACCGTGGCCACCAGCCGCTGCCGGCGCATGCTCGACCTCGACGCCGACCCGGTCGCCGTCGACGACCAGCTGCGCGCGGACCCCCTGCTGGCCCCCCTGGTCGACAAGGCGCCCGGCCGCCGGGTGCCGCGCACGGTCGACGAGGCCGAGTTCGCCGTACGCGCCGTCCTGGGTCAGCAGGTGTCCACGGCGGCCGCCCGCACCCACGCGGCCCGGCTGGTCACCGCGTACGGCGACCCGGTCGAGGACCCGGAGGGCGGCCTCACCCATCTCTTCCCGTCCCCCGAGGCGCTCGCCGACGTCGACCCCGAGTCCCTGGCGATGCCCCGCACCCGCCGCACCACCTTCACCACCCTCGTCCGCCGGCTGGCCGGGGGAACCCTCCACCTGGGCCCCGAGAGCGACTGGGCGGAGACCCGCGCCCAGCTCCTCGCCCTCCCCGGCTTCGGCCCCTGGACCGTCGACGTCATCGCCATGCGCGCCCTCGGCGACCCCGACGCCTTCCTCCCCACCGACCTCGGAATCCGGCGCGCCGCCCAGGAGTTGGGCCTGCCGTCCACCCCGGCGGCCCTCACGGCCCGCGCGGCGGCCTGGCGCCCCTGGCGGGCGTACGCGGTCCAGTACCTGTGGGCGACCGACAGCCACCCGATCAACTTCCTGCCTGTCTAGGGACGTTCCCATGAAGAAGCACACCGTCATCGACAGCCCGTACGGCCCCCTCACCCTCGTCGCCGACGACGGTGTGCTGTGCGGCCTCTACATGACCGGGCAGCGCCACCGGCCACCGGAGGAGAGCTTCGGCCCGCGCGACGACACCCTCTTCGGCGCGGCCGAGGAACAGCTGGAGGCCTACTTCGAGGGCGGGTTGAAGGAGTTCACCCTGCAACTCCGCATGGCGGGAACGCCGTTCCAGCGCGAGGTGTGGGACCAGCTCCGCGGGATCCCGTACGGCGAGACCCGCTCCTACGGCGAACTCGCCGAGGCCCTCGGCAATCCGGGCGCCTCGCGGGCCGTGGGCCTCGCCAACGGCAAGAACCCGATCGGGATCATCGTCCCCTGCCACCGTGTGGTCGGCGCGAACGGCGGCCTCACCGGGTACGGCGGCGGCCTGGACCGCAAGCAGCGCCTGCTGGACTTCGAGAGCGGCACGGCCCTGTTCTGATCCTTCCCCCCCCCGACCCTCCCCCCCGACCCTCCCCCCTGACCCCTCACCCCTGGCAGACCACCGCCAGGTCCGCGCCCGCCCGGAGCAGCGCCACGGTCCGGCCGGCGATCCGGTCGAGGCGCTCCCGCAGGAGCTGCCCGGTGCTCTCCAGTCCGTCGAGCCGGTCGAGGGAGTCCATGATCTCGCGCACGGCGGGGATCCCGTACCCGCCGGCGCGCAGCGCCGCGACGACACGGGCCGCCCGGACCGCCGCGAGACCGTAGCGGCGCGCCCGCAGCGAGGTCACCCGCTCGGGGGCGACCAGACCCTCCTGTTCCCAGAACCGCAGAGTGGAGGGTCGCACCCCCAGCGCCCCCGCCAGCTCGGTGATCGTCATCGCGTCGCCGACGGCCTCCGGCCCGCCGTCCCCGGCCTCCCGCCGGATCGCCCGCAGCGCCTCCTGGGCGCGCAGGACCTCCTCGCGTTCCCGGGCCAGCCGGACATGCACCGCGCCGATCGCCGAGGCCGCCTCCCCGAGCGGCTCCGTCCGCACCCGGGCGAGCAACTCCCGTGCCTCGACGGGCCCGACGGCCCCCGCGAGACCCCGGTAGGCGCGCAACGCGTGCACATGGACCGGCGTGTACGACCGGTAGCCGTTCGCGGCCCGGCCGGCCGGCGGAATCACCCCCAGCCGCTCCAGATCCCGCACCTGCTGCACCGAGTACCCCGACTCCCGCGCGACGTCGACCGTCCGCAACGGCCCCACCCCTCCCTCTCCCCCCAACCCCACATAAGCACTTGAAGGTCATGCTCGAACCATGACTACCACGAGCATGGAGCAGATCATCGAGACGGTGCGTTCCTTCGACGGCGCGCTGGTGGTCGTCCCCGCACCGGGCGGCGACCTTCCCGAGATCGCGTGGGGCGACGCGTTCTTCTACTACGCCCCCGACGGCCGGATGCCCGAGCGCGGCCAGCCGTACGGGACGATCGTCACCAAGGACTACCCGGGCGACACCGCCTCCGACCTCGCCCCGCCGGACCGCTGGCGGGTCAACGTCAAGGTCGACCGGTCCACCTTCCTCGACCTCACCGGGGAGGAACCGCGCGCCCTCGCCCGGCCCCGTGATCACGCGGCCGTCGACACCGTGCTGCCCCACCCCGTGTACGGCGCGCTCGGCTGGATCGCGGTGGTCAACCCCGCCGAGGGGACGACGGAGCTGGTCCTGCGACTCCTGCGCGCCGCCCACGCCGCCGCCCGCGCCCGCCGGCGGTGAGGGGACCGGACCGGCGGAGGTGAGGAGGTCAGACCGGCTGCGCGCCCAGCTCCCGCAGCACCCGCGGCAGGGCCGTTCCGATGGGCTCGCGGACGACCTCGTCGGCGATGTCGTCGTACGGGGTCGGCTCGGCGTTGACGATGACCAGGCGGGCGCCGTGGTCGGCGGCGACCCCCGGGAGGCCCGCGGCGGGCTGGACCTGGAGGCTGGTGCCCACGGCGATGAACACGGTGCAGGCCTTGGAGATCGCGAGCGCGTCTCCGAGGACGACCGGGTCGAGCCGTTCGCCGAACATCACGGTGGCCGTCTTCAGGATCCCGCCGCACTCCAGACACGGCGGGTCCGGCTCGCCGGCGTCCACGCGGGCGAGGGCGTCCGCCATCGAGCCGCGGGCGTGGCACTTGGTGCAGACGACACCGTGCGCGGTGCCGTGCAGCTCCAGCACCTTCCGCTCGGGCAGGCCCGCGCGCTGGTGGAGGCCGTCCACGTTCTGGGTGATCACCCGCACCGGGATCCCGGACCGCTCCAGCTCGGCGACGGCCAGATGCGCGGCGTTCGGCTCGGCCCGCAGCGCGCCGGTCTCCCGCCGCATCAGCCAGGAGCGCCGCCGGATCTCCGGGTCCCGCATGTAGAAGTCGTAGGTGACGAGCTTCTCGGCCTCGGGGTCCCGCCGCCACAGCCCGTTCGGACCGCGGTAGTCGGGGATGCCGGAATCGGTGGAGATGCCGGCCCCGCTGAGGAGGGCGACGAGTGGCCTGTTCATGGGCCCGAGGGTAGGGTTCCCGCCCACCCCGGGGCGAACGGATATCCGGTGCGCCGGCCGGGGCGTCAGCAGGTCCCGCGGACGTAGCCGTCGGAACCCTCGGGCACGACCTCCTCGTCGCGGCGCACGACGGCGAGGGTGCCGCCCCAGCCGGAGCACGCCCGCGCCAGGCCCTTCGCCGTGTACTCGACCACGAGCACGTTGTCGTCGAACGCCTCGGCGAACGCGCCGCACTCGTCGTAGTCGGCGCACTCCTCCACGATGGCGAAGTCCAGGCCCACGGCCGCCCGGTCGGCCACGAGTTCGACGGTGTTCTTCTGGGCGACGGCCAGCCCGTCGGCGTGCGCGTGCGCCGCCAGCAGCTTCATGAGCGCCTCGGCCTGACCGGCCCGCAGATAGGACGGGAAACGGGTGAAGGAGTCATAGTTGTCGGGCTCCACGGCCCGGTAGCCCTTGGCGGCGCAGCCGTCGATCCAGGTGTTCAGCTCGGCGGCGATCCGGCGGCGCTTGGCGTCGGTACGGATGTCCAGGACCGCCTCGTCCCAGTCCTCGTCGTAGACGACCTTGCCGTCGGCGTCGCGCAGCAGCAGATCGGCGTCCCAGTCGCCCTCCGCGCCCTGCTGCGCCTGGAAGGCGTTGATGTTGCAGATGGTGTAGACACCGGGCGCGGGGGCGCTCTCATGACTGCGGCTCACCACCTTCACCCCGGCGGGAGGGGGGTACGCGCCGCCTATCTGGTAGTCCCACGGCACGTGCTTCGGCGGCAGCGTCACGGCGGCGACGGCGGCGGCGGACGTGGACGCGGAGGCCGAGGGGGAGGGGGCCGCGTGCGTGCCGGGCGCGTGCGACGGGGAGGCGCCGCTCTGGGGGCGCGACGTGATCTTCACCGCCGTGACGCTCAGCGCGGTGACGGCCAGGACCGCGGCGAGGCCGACGAGGACGCGCCGCCTGCGCCGCCCGGTCCCGGCGGCGGTCCCCTCCGCAGAGTCGGACACGGCCGCCACTACCGGCTCCACCGGCTCCGCCGGCCCCTCGGCATCCGGCAACGTCCGCAGCGTACGCCGCAGTTCGTCGAGGCCCGGGCGGGCCGCCGGGTCCTTGTCGAGGCAGCGTTCGGCGATGCCGCGCAACGGTTCGGCGACTCCGTCCAGGGCCGGTGCCTCGTACATCACCCGATAGCCCGTCAAGTACGGGCTGCTGCCGTCGAACGGGCGGTTGCCGGTGGCCGCGTAGACGAGCAGCGACCCCAGCGAGAAGACGTCCGAGGCGCCGGTGACCTCGCGCGGCGCGGTGAACTGCTCCGGTGACATGAAGGGCGGGGTGCCGATCAGCCGGCCCGTCATGGTGAGGGCCTCGTTGTCCACGGCGTGCGAGATGCCGAAGTCGATGACGCGGGGGCCGTCCTCGGCCATCAGGACATTGCTCGGCTTCAGGTCACGGTGCACCACACCGGCCCGGTGGATGTCCCGCAGAGCCTCGACGAGACCCAGCGCGAGCACCCGCAACGCGCGTCCGCGCAGCGGGCCGTCCTGGGCCACGATGTCCGCCAGGGTGCGGCCCGGGACGTACAGCGTGGCCATCCACGGCTGCGCCGCGTCCGGATCGGCGTCCACCACCGGCGCGGTGAAGGCCCCGCTGACCCTGCGGGCCGCCGCGACCTCCTGCCGGAAGCGCGTCCGGAACTCCTCGTCCTGCGCGTACGGCGGGTGCACGACCTTGACCGCGACCTGCCGCCCGGAGTCCGACAGGCCGAGATAGACGATGCCCATGCCGCCGTTGCCGAGCCGGCCGACCAAGGTGTAGCCGCCCATGGACTGCGGATCGCCGGGGCTCAGCGACATCGCGCGTCACCTTTTCCAAGTGCCGGGCTCCGAGAAGCTGTTCAAGAGGCAACAGACTAGGCCCTGTGACGGCCGCCGTCGGCCGATCATGACCCATGCCCCGACACTGTCGCCGACCGTTGTTGTTCGGAGCTTGCTCCGCGGTTGCCTGTCGCGGACTCCCCGCGCGGTGTTACGGTCCCGGCATGGCCAAGGTCACCGTCTCCCTGGACGCCCAGCTCGTCGTCGAGGTCATGGTTCTGTCCGGTGTCGGCAACCCCCAGGACGCCGTCGAACTCGTCGTCCGGGACTACATCGAGCGCGGGCACCGCACGGAGGCCCGGGTCGCCGCCCGCGACGAGGCGTTGCGCGAGGCGGACGGCGCACCGCCCAGCCCCGAGGGCTGAGCGCCGGCGGCGGCCGCGGGTCAGTCCACCGGGTGGCCGTTCTCCAGCTCGACCGGTCCCGAGCCGTCCGTCAGGGCGTCGAGGGCGGCCAGGACGCGGCGGCCGAGGGAGCCCAGCAGACGGCCGGTGATCTCCTCGCGCGGGACCAGCCGCCAGGACAGCAGTTCCTCCTCCTGGAGCCGGATCGCCTTGAGGTCGTCCTCGTCGAGGATCCCGCCGTCGTAGAGGTACGCCACCAGCGGCGGCCGGCCCGGGCCCACCGACCAGTCCACCGCGAGCAGCCGCCCGAGGGGACGGTCGAGGCCGATCTCCTCCAGCGTCTCGCGGCGCGCGCCCTGCCGCGGGGTCTCGTCCTGGTCGGACTCCACGGTGCCGCCCGGCAGCGCCCAGCCGTCCCGGTAGTTGGGCTCGACGAGCAGCACCCGCCCCTGTACGTCCCGGAAGAGGACGGCGGCGCCGGCCAGGACGCGGGGCAGGGAGGCGATGTACGCGGCGAAGTCGGAGGCGCTGGAGGCAGTCATCCCCGCAGGGTATCCAGCCCCGTCGCCCGGCCCCGCCGTCCACGAGCGCACGCGCCCTCCCAGGGCACCCCGGTGCGCTCGCACACCCCCGCGCACGCCCCCTGCGCCCCTGTCCTCGTCCCTCCCCTCACGTCTCCACCAGCCGCACCGTCCGCTCCGCCAGCTCGCTGATGCGGGCCCCGTCGAAGCCGAACACCGCGCTGTGCACGGTGTCCTCCAGCGGGTCCGTCCACTGGGCCGGGATCGCCCGTGCCCCGGTCAGGACGCCGGCCACCGAGCCCGCCGTGGCGCCGTTGGAGTCGGTGTCCAGACCGCCGCGGACGGTGAGGGCGAGGGTGCGGGTGAAGTCGCCGTCGCCGTAGAGCAGCCCGGCGGTGAGGACGGCGGCGTTCGGGACGGTGTGGATCCAGCCCAGGCCGGACGTCTCGGCGCCGACCGTGGCGAGGGTGTCCTCCCAGCCCAGGCCCGTGTCGTGGAGGGCGGTGACCCGGCGTACGGTCCGCGCGAGACGGCTGCTCGCCGGGATGACGGCCATCGCCTCCTCGAGCGCGCCGCGCACCGTCGGCGCGGTGAACGCCGCCGCGATCAGCGCCGCCGACCACATCGCGCCGTAGACCCCGTTCCCGGTGTGCGAGAGCACCGCGTCCCGGCGGGCGAGCGAGGCGGCGCGCCGCGGGGCGCCGGGGCTCGTCCAGCCGTAGACGTCGGCGCGGATGAGGGCGCCGATCCACTCCTGGTACGGATTGTCGTACGTCGCCGTCAGCGGCGGCCGGATGCCGCCCGCGAGGTTGCGGTAGGCGGCGCGTTCCGCGGTGAACGTCTGCAGGTACGGCAGCCGCAGCAGCCACAGGTCGCCGACCTGCTCGGTGGTGAAGGCGAAGCCGTGGGTCTCCAGCAGGTCGAGGCCGAGGATCGCGTAGTCGACGTCGTCGTCGCGGCAGCTGCCGTGGACCCGGCCGCGGACACAGCTGCGCCACTCGGGCCGCAGCCGCCCGCGGTCCTCCTCGGTGGCGGGCTCGGGCAGATAGTCGGTGAGGGGGAGCGCGTCGGCGCGGCGCAGATAGCCGTCGATGCGCTCGCGGGTCCACACCTCGCCCTGTTCGACCGGCTTGCCGAGCATGTTGCCGGCGATCCGGCCCAGCCAGCCGCCGAGCACGCGGTCGGCGAGGGCGGGCCCGGTGGTCCGGGAAGTCCCCAAGGGGGTCATGGCTCCGGTCTACCCGATTCCGGGCGCTCTCGCGCGGTTTTCGGCCGCCTCCACAGGCGGCCCTCAGGCTGTCCCAGGGTGCGGGCAACGCATGACGGCGGGGGCTTCCTCCGGTTAAGGTCGCAGCGGCGCGACTGGCCCTGACGTGCGCGGGGCCCGGAGAGCAAGGGGATGGAAACGGTGGCGGACGCTGCAACGCAGGGCACCCGACCGCGGGTGCTCGTGGCCGCGGACAAGTTCAAGGGATCGCTGACGGCCGTACAGGTCGCCGAGCGGGTGACGGCCGGGCTGCGCCGGGCCGTGCCGGACGTCGAGGTGGAGGCCCTGCCGGTCGCCGACGGCGGCGACGGCACGGTCGACGCGGCGGTCGCGGCCGGATTCGAACGCCGGGAGGTACGGGTCGCCGGTCCGCTCGGGCGCGAGGTCACCGCCGCGTTCGCGCTGCGCGGCGACACCGCCGTGGTGGAGATGGCGGAGGCGAGCGGTCTGCAACGGCTGCCCGCCGGTGTCTTCGCCCCGCTGACGGCCTCGACGTACGGTTCCGGAGAGCTGCTGCGGGCCGCGCTGGACGCGGGTGTCCGGACGATCGTGTTCGGGGTCGGCGGCAGCGCGACCACGGACGGCGGCGCGGGCATGCTGTCGGCGCTCGGGGCCCGGTTCCTGGACGCGGACGGCGAGCCGGTGGCGCCCGGCGGCGGTGGACTCGCGGACCTGGACCGCGCCGATCTGTCCGGTCTCGACCCGCGGCTGTCGTCCGTGGAACTGGTCCTCGCCAGCGATGTCGACAACCCGCTGACCGGCCCGAAGGGCGCCCCGGCGGTGTACGGGCCGCAGAAGGGCGCCTCCCCGGACGACGTGGAGGCGCTGGACGAGGCGCTCGCGCACTACGCGAAGGTGCTGGAGGCGGCCGTGGGCCGGCGGGCCGCGGAGTACGCGTCCGCGCCGGGCGCCGGGGCCGCGGGCGGCATCGGCTACGGCGCCCTGCTGCTGGGGGCCCGGTTCCGGGCCGGCATCGAGGTGATGCTGGACGTGCTGGGCTTCGCGCCGGCCCTGGAGCGGGCGGAGCTGGTGATCACCGGCGAGGGCTCGCTGGACCAGCAGACCCTGCACGGCAAGGCCCCCGCCGGGGTCGCGGCCGCCGCCCGTGCCGCCGGCAAGGAGGTCGTCGCGGTCTGCGGCCGGCTGGCCCTGCCGCCGGAGGCCCTCGGCCGGGCCGGGATCCGCCGGGCGTACCCGCTGACCGGGATCGAGCCGGACGTGGCGGCCTGCATCTCCGACGCCGGCCCGATCCTGGAACGGGTCGCGGAGCAGATCGGCCGTGACTTCCTGACCTGACGGCGTCGCCGTGACGGCGCGGCGGACGGACCACCAGCACGAAGGGCCCCGGACCGAACTGGTCCGGGGCCCTTCGTCACCTGTACCGCTACGGCAGCTGGGCCGCGCGGGCCTCGCGTCGGTTGTCGCGGAAGTTGTTCACCCGGCGGGCCGTGGCGAACAGCGGGATCACCGCGCCCATGACGAGCTGCAGCGCGCAGCCGGTCTGCAGGAGCAGCTGGCCGCTCGGGGCGTCGAACGCCCAGGCCGCCAGCAGCCCCATCGACAGCACGATCCAGACGAGCACCGCGCCGGCCAGGCGGCCCCGCGGCTTGGGGTACTCGACCCGGCTCACCATCAGCCAGGCGGTGCCCAGGATGGCCAGCAGCGTCGCCACGAAGGGCAGCTCGAGCAGCACGATCGAGACGACGGTCAGCGCGCCGAACGGCGAGGGCATGCCCTGGAACATGCCGTTCGGCGGTGTCACGCACGAGAATCTCGCCAGCCGCAGCACCACGGCCAGCAGGACGACGATCGCGCCGAGCGCCGCCACCCGCTGGTGGGCGTCGTCGGCGACCATGCCGTAGACCAGGACGAAGTACGCCGGGGCCAGACCGAAGCTGATCAGGTCGGAGAGGTTGTCCAGCTCCGCGCCCATCGGCGAGCTGCGCAGCTTGCGCGCGACCAGTCCGTCGAACAGGTCGAAGACGGCGGCGCAGAGCATCAGGATGACGGCGGTGGCCGCGCTGTGGCGGGCCATGCCGGTCTCCTGGTCCCCGGTGAGGTGCGGGATCAGGATGCCGGTGGTGGTGAAGTACACCGCCATGAAGCCGCACGTGGCGTTGCCGAGGGTGAGGGTGTCCGCTATCGACAGACGCAGCGAGAGGGGCATCTCCTCGTCGTCGTCCGCGTCGTCGGCCTCGGGCACCCAGCCCGCCTGGGTCTCAGGGTCAATCACGGTCAATGCGAGTCACCCCCGCCACGGTCTTCTGCCCGACCTCGACCGCGATCTCCACGCCCTCGGGCAGGTAGATGTCGACGCGGGAGCCGAAGCGGATGAGGCCGATCCGGTCGCCCTGCTCGACCTTCGTGCCCTCGGGGAGGTAGGGGACGATACGGCGGGCGACGGCACCGGCGATCTGGATCATCTCGATGTCACCGAGTTCGGTGTCGAAGTGCCAGACGACGCGCTCGTTGTTCTCGCTCTCCTTGTTGAACGCCGGAACGAACCCGCCGGGGATGTGCTCCACGGACGTGACCGTGCCGGAGAGCGGCGCGCGGTTGACGTGGACGTTGAGCGGGCTCATGAAGATCGCGACCCGGGTCCGTCCGTCCTTCCACGGCATGATGCTCTGCACCACTCCGTCGGCGGGGGAGATGACCCGGCCCGGCGCGATCTCGCGCTCGGGGTCGCGGAAGAACCACAGCATGCCCGCCGCGAGAGCGGTGGCGGGGACGGCGACGGCCTTGGCGACGCCCGAGCGGCGGGCGCGGACCAGGCTGACGGCTGCGGTGGCGACGGTCGGCAGAAGCCACGGCGATGCTCCGCGCGCGAGGCGTGCGCCTACCAGGCGGTCGCGGTGTGCAGAGGTTTGGCTGTGGGGCATGGATGACCTTCGTAGCGGACGATGCCGCGCTTCGACAGGGGGACGGCGGCTTTCCGGCGATCGTAGCGGTTCGGGGGCGCAACTGGGTAAGCCAGGAAGCCGAGTCGACGGCCGGGGGAAGTTGACGGGGTGTGATCTTCTTCTCGAAGAAAACACCCCCAACCCGGACATCTAGCCCTGGAACCGATACTCTTCGAGCAGTCGGCGCCCGATGATCATTTTCTGGATTTCGGCGGTACCTTCACCGATCAGCAGCATCGGGGCCTCCCGGTAGAGGCGCTCGATCTCGTACTCCTTGGAGAAGCCGTAGCCGCCGTGGATCCGGAAGGCGTCCTCCACGACCTCCTTGCAGTACTCGGAGGCGAGGTACTTCGCCATACCGGCCTCAAGGTCGTTTCGTTCACCGGAATCCTTTTTGCGTGCCGCGTTCACCATCATGGCATGCGCGGCCTCGACCTTGGTAGCCATCTCGGCGAGCTTGAACTGGATCGCCTGGTGCTGGGCGATCGCCTTGCCGAACGTGTGCCGCTGCTGGGCGTACTGGACGCCCAGCTCGAAGGCACGCTGAGCGACGCCGCAGCCACGCGCCGCCACATTGACGCGTCCCACCTCGACGCCGTCCATCATTTGGTAAAAACCTCGGCCGGTGACCCCGCCGAGCACCCGATCGGCGGGAAGCCGCAGGCCGTCCATGATCAGCTCGGTGGTGTCGACGCCCTTGTAGCCCATCTTCTCGATCTTGCCGGGGATCGTGAGGCCGGGGCGGACCTCCCCGAAGCCGGGCTCCTTCTCGATCAGGAAGGTGGTCATCGACTTGTGGGGGGCCGTCCCCTCGGGGTGTCCTTCGTCACTTCTGACCAGGACGGCCACCAGCGAGGACGTCCCGCCGTTCGTCAGCCACATCTTCTGGCCGTTGAGGACGTACTCCTCGCCGTCCTTCACCGCCTTCGAGGTGATCGCCGACACGTCCGAGCCGAGGCCCGGCTCCGACATCGAGAACGCGCCCCGGATGTCGCCGGCCGCCATCCGCGGCAGGAAGTGGTCCTTCTGCTCCTGCGTGCCGTGCTGCTTGAGCATGTACGCCACGATGAAGTGCGTGTTGATGATCCCGGAGACCGACATCCAGCCCCGGGCGATCTCCTCCACGCACAGCGCGTAGGTGAGGAGCGACTCGCCCAGGCCCCCGTACTCCTCGGGGATCATGAGGCCGAACAGGCCGAGTTCCCGGAGACCGTCGACGATCTGCTGGGGGTACTCGTCGCGGTGCTCCAGCTCGGTGGCGACCGGGATGATCTCCTTGTCCACGAAGTCGCGGACGGTGGAGAGGATCTCCTGCTGGACGTCGGTCAGACCGGCGGTCTGGGCGAGACGGGCCATTACTTCTCCTGCTGCTTCGGCTCCGGGCGGCCGGGCTGCTCGCCGCCGCGCTCCTTGATGTACGTCTCGGTGGGCACCATCACCTTGCGGCGGAACACGCACACGAGCGTGCCGTCCTGCTTGTAGCCCTTGGTCTCGACGTGGACGATCCCGCGGTCGTTCTTCGACTTCGAGGGCCACTTGTCCAGCACGGTCGTCTCGCCGTAGATCGTGTCGCCGTGGAAGGTCGGCGCCACGTGCTTCAGCGACTCGATCTCCAGGTTGGCGATCGCCTTGCCGGACACGTCCGGCACGGACATGCCGAGCAGCAGGGAGTAGATGTAGTTCCCCACCACCACGTTCTTGCCGAAGTCCGTGGTGTTCTCGGCGTAGTTGACGTCCATGTGGAGCGGGTGGTGGTTCATGGTGAGGAGACAGAACAGATGGTCGTCGTACTCGGTGACCGTCTTGCCCGGCCAGTGCTTGTACGTCGCCCCGACCTCGAACTCCTCGTAGGTGCGTCCGAACTGCATCGTCACGCCTCCGGGATCTCGAACGCCGACGTGCGCTTCATGCCGGCCGCGCGGCCCTTGCCCGAGACGACCAGCGCCATCTTGCGGCTGGCCTCGTCGATCATCTCGTCGCCGAGCATCGCCGAGCCCTTCTTGCCGCCCGCCTCGGACGTGTAGTAGTCGTACGCGTCCAGGATCAGCTCGGCGTGGTCGTAGTCCTCCTGCGAGGGCGAGAAGATCTCGTTGGACGCCTCGACCTGGCCCGGGTGCAGCACCCACTTGCCGTCGAAGCCGAGCGCGGCGGCGCGCTGCGCGACCTCGCGGTAGCCGTCGACGTTGCGGATCTGGAGGTAGGGGCCGTCGATCGCCTGGAGGTCGTTGGCGCGGGCGGCCATCAGGATCTTCATCAGGATGTAGTGGTAGGCGTCCGCCGGGTAGCCGGGCGGCTGCTCGCCCACGACCAGCGACTTCATGTTGATCGACGCCATGAAGTCGGCCGGGCCGAAGATGATCGTCTCGATGCGCGGGGAGGCCTGCGCGATCTCGTTGACGTTGTTCAGGCCCTGGGCGTTCTCGATCTGAGCCTCGATGCCGATCCGGCCGACCTCGAAGCCCATGGTCTTCTCGATCTGCGTCAGCAGCAGGTCCAGGGCGACGACCTGCTGGGCGTTCTGCACCTTCGGCAGCATGATGCAGTCGAGGTTCGGGCCGGCGCCCTCGACGACCGTCACGACGTCACGGTACGTCCACTCGGTCGTCCAGTCGTTGACGCGCACGACCCGGGTCTTGCCGGTCCAGTCGCCCTCGTTGAGGAACTTGACGATGGTGTGCCGCGCCTCGGGCTTGGCGAGCGGGGCGCACGCGTCCTCCAGGTCGAGGAAGACCTGGTCCGCCGCCAGGCCCTGCGCCTTCTCCAGGAAGCGGGGGTTGCTGCCCGGGACCGCGAGACACGAGCGGCGCGGACGCAGACGGTTGACGGTCATGCGGGGACCTCCAGGGGGTCGAGCTTGTTCGCTTTGCGGATCTCGTCGACGATGCGGCCGATGATTCCGGTGATGTCGAAGTCCTTCGGGGTGAAGACGGCGGCCACTCCGGCGGCCCTCAGCTGCTCGGCGTCACCATTCGGGATGATGCCACCGGCGATCACCGGTATGTCTGTGGCACCGGCCACACGGAGCCGATCCAGGACGTCCGGCACCAGCTGCGCGTGCGAGCCGGACAGGATCGACAGGCCCACCGCGTGCACGTCCTCGGCGAGGGCCGCGTCCACGATCTGCTCCGGGGTGAGCCGGATGCCCTGGTAGACCACCTCGAAGCCGGCGTCGCGGGCGCGCACGGCGATCTGCTCGGCGCCGTTGGAGTGCCCGTCCAGGCCCGGCTTGCCGACCAGGAAGCGCAGCTTGCCCGTGCCGAGGTCCTTCGCGGTCGTCTCCACCCGGCGGCGGACCTCCGACATGGCCGAGCCCTCCTCGGCGGGGACCGCCACCGGCGCCGAGGAGACCCCGGTCGGCGCCCGGAACTCACCGAACACCTCGCGCAGGGCCCCGGCCCACTCACCGGTCGTGACCCCGGCGCGGGCGCACTCCAGGGTGGCCTCCATGAGGTTGCCGGTGCCCTTGGCGGCCTCCTTCAGCCGCTCCAGCGCCTTGCAGGGCCGCGGGTGGTTGAAGGGCGGCTGGTAGCGGGTGTCCCGCCACGTCCGCAGCGACGAGATGACACGAGCCTCGACAGCCGGATCGACCGTCTGGATGGCTGTATCGAGATCGGCCGTCAAGGGATTCGGCTCGGTGGTGTTGAAGATGTTGACGCCGACGATCTTCTCTTGACCGGACTCAATACGAGCGCGGCGCTCGGCGTGCGAGGAGACCAGCTGCGACTTCAGGTAGCCGGACTCCACCGCGGCCATCGCGCCGCCCATCTCCTGGATCCGCCCGATCTCCGCGAGGGACTCCTCGACGAGCCCCGCGACCTTCGCCTCGACGACGTGCGAGCCCTCGAAGAGGTCCTCGTACTCCAGCAGATCGCTCTCGTGGGCGAGGACCTGCTGGATCCGCAGCGACCACTGCTGGTCCCAGGGCCGGGGCAGGCCCAGCGCCTCGTTCCAGGCCGGCAGCTGAACGGCACGCGCGCGGGCGTCCTTCGACAGCGTCACGGCCAGCATCTCCAGCACGATCCGCTGGACGTTGTTCTCCGGCTGCGCCTCGGTCAGCCCGAGCGAGTTGACCTGGACGCCGTACCGGAAGCGGCGCTGCTTGGGGTTCTCGATGCCGTACCGCTCCCGCGTGACCTGGTCCCAGATCCGCCCGAACGCCCGCATCTTGCACATCTCCTCGACGAAGCGGACGCCCGCGTTCACGAAGAAGGAGATCCGGGCCACGACGTCGCCGAACTTCTCGGCGGGGACCTGTCCCGAGTCGCGCACGGCGTCGAGCACCGCGATCGCGGTGGACATCGCGTACGCGATCTCCTGAACCGGCGTGGCGCCCGCCTCCTGCAGGTGGTAGCTGCAGATGTTGATCGGGTTCCACTTCGGGAGGTGGGAGACCGTGTACGCGATCATGTCCGTCGTCAGCCGGAGCGACGGCCCCGGCGGGAACACGTGCGTGCCCCGGGACAGGTACTCCTTGACGATGTCGTTCTGGGTCGTGCCCTGGAGCTTGGTGATGTCCGCACCCTGCTCCTCGGCGACGACCTGGTAGAGCGCCAGCAGCCACATGGCGGTGGCGTTGATCGTCATCGAGGTGTTCATCTGCTCCAGGGGGATGTCCTGGAACAGCCGGCGCATGTCACCGAGATGGGCCACCGGCACGCCGACCCGGCCGACCTCGCCGCGGGCGAGGACGTGGTCGGAGTCGTAGCCGGTCTGGGTCGGCAGGTCGAACGCCACCGACAGGCCGGTCTGGCCCTTGGCGAGGTTGCGCCGGTACAGCTCGTTGGACGCCTCGGCGGTGGAGTGGCCGGCGTACGTGCGCATGAGCCACGGCCGGTCCTTCTCCCGCGCGCCTTCGGCGGGCTGACGCTCAGTCATCTATGACCCCGGGTGTCTCAGATGTTGCGGAAGCGGTTGATGGCGTCGAGGTGCTGCGCGCGCATCTCCTCGTCGCGCACGCCGAGGCCTTCCTCGGGGGCGAGGCACAGGACGCCGACCTTGCCCTGGTGGAGGTTGCGGTGCACGTCGTACGCGGCCTGCCCGGTCTCCTCCAGGGAGTAGGTCTTCGACAGGGTCGGGTGGATCTTGCCCTTCGCGATGAGCCGGTTGGCCTCCCAGGCCTCGCGGTAGTTGGCGAAGTGCGAGCCGATGATCCGCTTCAGGGACATCCACAGGTAGCGGTTGTCGTACTCGTGCATGTAGCCCGAGGTCGAGGCGCAGGTGGTGATGGTGCCGCCCTTGCGGGTGACGAAGACGGAGGCGCCGAAGGTCTCGCGGCCCGGGTGCTCGAAGACGATGTCGATGTCCTCGCCGCCGGTGAGGTCACGGATGCGCTTGCCGAAGCGCTTCCACTCGCGCGGGTCCTGCTCCTGCTCGTTCTTCCAGAACTTGTAGCCCTCGGCGTTGCGGTCGATGATCGCCTCGGCGCCCATGGCCTTGCAGATGTCGGCCTTCTGCGGCGAGGACACGACACAGATGGGGTTGGCGCCGCCCGCGAGCGCGAACTGGGTGGCGTACGAGCCGAGGCCGCCGCTCGCGCCCCAGATCAGGACGTTGTCGCCCTGCTTCATGCCGGCGCCGTTGCGGGAGACCAGCTGCCGGTAGGCGGTGGAGTTGACCAGACCGGGGGCGGCGGCCTCCTCCCAGCTGAGGTGGCCCGGCTTGGGCATCAGCTGGTTGGACTTGACCAGGGCGATCTCGGCGAGGCCGCCGAAGTTGGTCTCGAAGCCCCAGATGCGCTGCTCCGGGTCGAGCATCGTGTCGTTGTGGCCGTCGGACGACTCCAGCTCGACGGACAGACAGTGCGCGACGACCTCGTCGCCCGGCTTCCAGGCGTTGACGCCGGGGCCGGTGCGCAGCACGACGCCCGCGAGGTCGGAGCCGATGATGTGGTACGGCAGGTCGTGCCGCTTGGTCAGCTCGCTGAGCCGGCCGTAGCGCTCCAGGAAGCCGAACGTGGACAGCGGCTCGAAGATCGAGGTCCACACGGAGTTGTAGTTGACCGAGGAGGCCATGACGGCCACCAGGGCCTCGCCCGGGCCGAGCTCGGGCAGGGGAACCTCGTCGAGGTGGATCGACTTGCGCGGGTCCTTGTCGCGGGTCTCGAGCCCGGCGAACATCTCGGTCTCGTCCTTGTGGACGGTGATCGCGCGGTACGACTCGGGAAGCGGCAGGGCGGCGAAGTCGGCCGGCATCGCGTCCGGCGACTGGATCGCGTCCAGGATGTCCTGAGTGGTCACGGTGTTGCCTCCGGCGGTGAGCGCCCTGAGGGAGGGGCGCTGAGGGTTGGTTCGGTGCTGTTCGGCGGCGCTTTGTGGCGCGGGAGGTTGCCTGTGACGCAGGCGTCCGGGCGCGCAGGCCATGAGCTGCGGGGACAGCCGGCGTACGAAAGGTCTCTGCTCGCCGGCCGCCCGGACACCTTCAACGTATGACACCGCGTGTCACCTCGCAAGGCACTGAGTGCCAGAACTTCCCCTCAGATGAAATCTTTACGTAACAAATGAGCGATGATCGATCGAACGGGGTCTGAAATCCGTCCGAAAAGCTGCCCTGACATGCCAAAACGGCCACCCGGGCGGGTGGCCGTCATCACAGGGCTAAGGGGCGGGTCAGCGCTCCTTGAGGGCCTGCTCGATGGTGCGCATGACCTCGTCGAGCGGGGCGTCGGTCCGGGCGACCGTGACCAGCACCTCGCCCTGCGCGGAGACCGCCGCGGGGGCCGGCCTGGCCGGCGCGCCGCCGCTGCGTCCCGCGCCGATGCCGGTGCCGAAGGTCCGCCGGACGATCGCGAAGGCGTGGTCGAGCTGGGTCTCGACGTCCCCCTGGCCGCCCGCCCTCAGCCAGCGCCGCAGGACGTGGTTGTGCGCGGTGACCACGGCGGAGGCGGCGACCTCGGCCAGCAACGGGTCGTCGTTGGCGTCGTCGTCGTGCGCGTGCTCGTCGAAGTGGCCGAGGAGGTAGCGGGTGAACAGCCGCTCGTAGCGGGCCACCGAGGCGATCTCCGCCTCCCGCAGGGTGGGCACCTCACGGGTCAGTTTGTAGCGGGCGACCGAGATCTCCGGCCGCGCCGCGTACATCTTCATGACCTCCTTGATGCCGCGGCACACGGTGTCGAGGGGGTGCTCGTGGGCCGGGGCCGCGTTGAGGACGGCCTCGGCGCGGATCAGGGTGTCGTCGTGGTCGGGGAAGATCGCCTCTTCCTTGGAGCGGAAGTGGCGGAAGAAGGTGCGGCGGGCGACGCCGGCCGCGGCCGCGATCTCGTCGACGGTGGTCGCCTCGTACCCCTTCGTGGCGAACAGCTCCATGGCCGCGGCCGCCAGTTCGCGGCGCATCCTGAGCCGCTGGGCGGCCGCGCGGCTGCCCGCGGCACTCTCCGAAACGTCGGGCGTGGCTGGTGTACGTGGGGACCTGGCGGGCTGGGACATGCCCCGAACGTACTGCATGTGCGCAGCTCTCTGCGCAGGTCCGGGGTTTCCCCCGCCCCGGGGGAGCGGGGGAGAACCGGGCCCGGCGGGCACCAGGGGCCCGCCGGGGTCGAGCAGTCCGCCCCAGTCCCGGTCGCCTTCGAGCCGGTCGCCGGCGCCGTCAGCGGCGGGCATATTCGCGGAAACCCCGGCCCGTCTTGCGGCCGAGGCAGCCCGCGGCCACCAGGTGCTCGAGCAGCGGGGCCGGGGCGAGGCCCGGGTCGCGGAACTCCCGGTGCAGGACCTTCTCGATCGCGAGGGAGACGTCCAGCCCGACGACGTCCAGCAGTTCGAAGGGACCCATCGGGTAACCGCCGCCGAGCTTCATGGCGGCGTCGATGTCGTCAAGAGATGCATAGTGCTCCTGCACCATCTTGATCGCGTTGTTGAGGTAAGGGAACAGCAGGGCGTTCACGATGAATCCCGCACGGTCCCCGCAGTCGACGGCATGCTTCCTGATCCGTCCACACACCTCGTGCACCGTCGAGTGGACGTCCTCGGCCGTCAACACGGTACGGACGACCTCGACCAGCTTCATGGCCGGCGCCGGGTTGAAGAAGTGCATCCCGATGACGTCCTGCGGGCGCGAGGTGGCCCGGGCGCAGGCGACGACCGGCAGCGAGGAGGTGGTGGTGGCCAGCACGGCGCCCGGCTTGCACACCTTGTCGAAGGTCGCGAACAGCTGCCGCTTGATCTCCAGGTCCTCGGCGACCGCCTCGACGGCCAGGTCGACGTCGGCGAACGCGTCGTAGGAGCCGGCCGGGGTGATCCGCTCCAGGGTCTGCGCGGCGGCCTCGGCGGTCATCCGGCCCTTGTCGACCGAGCGCGCCAGGTTCTTGCCGATCCGGGCCTTCGCCGTCTGCGCCTTCTCCTCGCTGCGGGCGGCCAGGACGACGTCGTAGCCCGCCTTGGCGAACACCTCGGCGATCCCGGAGGCCATCGTGCCGGAACCGGCCACACCGACGCTGCGGACCTCGCGGCCGGGGACGCCGGAGGCGCCGGCGGCGGGCGTCAGCGCGTCCGGGACGACCGTGGCGCTGCCCGGCGCCTCGTAGGTGTAGAAGCCGCGGCCCGCCTTACGGCCCGTCAGTCCGGCCTCGCTGAGCTGCTTGAGGATCGGGGCGGGCGCGTGCAGCCGGTCGCGGGACTCGGCGTACATCGCCTCCAGGACCGTACGGGCCGTGTCGACGCCGATCAGGTCGAGCAGCGCCAGCGGGCCCATCGGCAGCCCGCAGCCGAGCCGCATCGCGGCGTCGATGTCCTCACGGGAGGCGTAGCGCGCCTCGTACATGGCGGCGGCCTGGTTGAGGTAGCCGAACAGCAGCCCGTCCGCGACGAATCCGGGGCGGTCGCCGACCGCGACCGGCTCCTTGCCGAGGTCCAGGGCGAGGTTGGTGACGGCGGAGACGGCGGCCGGCGCGGTCAGCACCGAGGAGACCACCTCGACCAGCTTCATCGCGGGCGCGGGGTTGAAGAAGTGCAGACCGAGCACGCGCTCCGGACGGGCCGACTCGGCGGCGAGCCGGGTCACGGACAGGGCGTTGGTGCCGGTGGCGAGGATCGTCTCCGGGCGGACGATCCCGTCCAGCTCGCGGAAGATCTGCTGCTTGATCTCGTACGACTCCGGAGCCACCTCGATCACCAGGTCGGCGTCGGCCGCCGCGCGCAGGTCGGTGGCGGTGCGGATCCGGGCCAGGGCGTCCGTGCGCTCCTGCTCGGTGAACCGGCCGCGCTGCACGGCACGGGCGGTGGAGGACTCCAGCACGGCGAGCGAACGGGCCGTGCGCTCCTCGCTGATGTCGATGCCGATCACCTCGCGGCCGGCCTTGGCCAGGACCTCGGCGATGCCGGTGCCCATCGTGCCGAGGCCGACGACGGCGATCGTCCGGAGCGGGGACAGAGAGGTGTCGGAGAGGGGAGTGGCCATCGCGGGACTCCAGAAGAAGAGGGTGACGACTGGGAACGCCCCCGGGTACGCCGGGAGAACCTCTGCGAGGCCTGGGCGCACCGGGTGCGGAAAAGGGATGCGGGTGGTGCCGGGCTACGAGCGCACACGCCCGGGGCCGGTCGCCGGGGGCGCGCACAACGCCCTGCGGACGAACGGGAGATCCGACCGGCCCTGTCCCGTGGCCGGGTCGTACAGCGGTACGTGGTACCGAACCGACTTCTTCGCGGAGGCTGCGTCACCAGGCCGCCGCGAGGAGGATGCGAGTGGGTGACTCGCTCCTCTGAGCTTAACCGGCGGGTAACGAGCGCGCCAGCCCCCGAAATGTGAGCTGAGTCGCTGACCCGCCCACCCCCTAGGCTCGGCGTCATGGACGAAGAGTTGCGGGCGCTCACGGAGCGCTTACGGCAGGAGTCGGGCGGCACGGCGGCGTTCGAGCGGCTGGCGGTGGACGCCGGCCCCGACGAACTGGCGGCGGTGCTCACCGAACCGGGGCGGCCGCTGTGGGCCCGGGAGCTCGCCGCCTTCCGGCTGGGCCTCTGCGGGGACCGGCGCGCCTTCGAGGCGCTCGTCCTGCTGCTCAACCACCGCGACCCACCGCGCTGTGCCGGGGCCGCCCACGCACTGGCCCGGCTCGGCGACCCCCGGACCGCCCGAGCGGCGGCGGCCCTCGCCACCAATGAACTGCGGGTCGCCTACGCCCTGCACCCGGTGCGCCTCCTGGTGGAGCTGCGGGCCCCGGAGTCGGTGCCCGCGTTGATCACCACCCTCCGCCGGAGACTGACGCCCCACGACCCCTACCGGCGTGTGGCCCTCGCCTGTGTGGAGGGTCTCGGCGCGCTCGGCGACGCCCGCGCCCGGCCGGTACTGAGCGACGCCCTCGCCCATCCGGCGCTCGCGGAGGCGGCCGTGCACGCACTGGCGCGGATCCCCCGGCAGCGCTGACTTACCGTCAACAGCGTTTTATCGCCAATTAGTTCGAGATTTGAATACCCGTTCGAGGGGAAGATCGCCTTCCGCCGAAATCCGGCTCGGTGTGCCCGCAGGGCTGCTGCCGAACTGACCGCGGACAAGGCCGGACCAGTCCGGCTACGGAGGGTGAGAGACAGTGACCAGTGCGCAACTCCCGGACGAGATGGACGAGATATCCGACCTGGCCCTACGTCAAGACCCGGTAAAAACGTTCGGCCGGTTCCTGGAGGAGAAGTGGACGGCGGTCTGCCGGGGACTGGAGATAGACCCGTGGCAGACCGAGACCGTCCTCGGGGACCTCAGGGAGGTGCTCCACCCCTGGGGTGAGCGGCCCGTCGGCACGCGCTGCGAACCGCCCTCGTTCGTCTCGGCCGACGGCTTCCCCGCCGAACTCTCCGTCAGCTGGAAGGCCGGCCGGCCCGAGGTCCGCATCCTGTTCGAGTCGCTCGGCTCCGACGGCACCCCGCTCGGCTGCCAGGAGGCCGGCCGGGAACTGACGCGCCGGCTCGCCGGGAGCCCGGGGACGGACATCGCGCGGTACCTGAGCATCGAGGACCTGTTCCTCACGTCGGACCCCGAGCGCTACCGGGCCACCCTCTGGCACTCCCTGGCCTGGAGACCGGGACGGCGGCCCCACTACAAGGTCTACCTCAACCCGCAGGTGAACGGCCTGGACCGGGCGTACGAGGTGATGGCCGAGGCCATGCACCGGCTGGGCCTGGCCGACGCCTGGCGGCCGGTGGCCGAGCGCGGCAGGGAACTCGCCAAGCAGGGGCACGAACTGGAGCTCATGGCCCTCGACCTGGACGCCGGGAACACCTCCCGCGTCAAGGTCTACTACCGGCACCTTCCGATGGAGATGGAGGAACTGGACACGGTGGCGGCCCTGGCGCACCGTTACGAGCCCGAGCGGGCGGCCCGGGCGCGGTCCGTCATCTACGGGCGGGACAGCGGCACCGTGAGCAACGAACCCATGACCTGCCTGGCGTTCCGGGAGGGCACGCCCGGTCCCGAGGAGGCCAATCTCTATCTGCGGCTGCCGGACAACACCCACGACGACGTGGAGGCGGCCGCGCGCGTCGCCCGGCTCATGGACCTGGAGGGCGTCGACCCCCGTCCGCTCGACGGGATCCTGCGGGAGCTGGGGGCCGGCGGGCCCGGGGTCACGGGCATGCTCCAGGAACTGTGCAGCTACCGGACGCTCTCACCGCGGACGCCCGCGGACATCGGCCTGTACCTGCGCTTCGGCACGTACGCCGGGCATCAGGCCGGCATCCCGGCCTGACCCCGGAGCGACCCGTCCGAGTGAGGTGACGGCCCTTCAGGGCCCCTCCGGGACCGGCGCAACGGCTCCGTGCGGTCAACGGCGACCACGCGGAGCCCTCGCGGAACCCTTCTCGCAGCGAGGGCCCTCCGGCCCCGCTCAGCGCTCTTCGGCCCCCGCTCGGCCCCCGCTCGGCCCTCGTTCAGCCGCGGAAGCCCAGCAGCCCGTGCAGGACCGACCCGTGCGCAGCCGGTGAGGCGACCTTGCCGGTCAACGGCTTGGGGTCGGGCTGGGCCCGGCACGTCGCGTCCACCGAGCCGATGCCGCGCGGGACCGTGCCGTCGGTCAGATAGGCCGCCAGGTGCCGGTCGAGGCAGCTGTTCCCGCTCAGCGTGATGCCGTGGTTCCCGCCGCCCTGTTCGACCACGAGGCTGGACCCGCGCAGCAGGGCGTGGACGAGGGCACCGCCCTCGTACGGGGTGGCCGCGTCGTCCGTCGCCTGGAACAGCAGGACGGGCGGCAGGGCGCCGTTGACGATGTTCACCGGGCCCCGCGACCGGGTCGGCCAGAACGCGCACGGCGCGTTGTACCAGGCGTTGTTCCAGGCCATGAACGGCGCCTTGCGGTAGGTCTCCCAGTTGTCCGAGCGCCACTCCTCCCAGTCGTGCGGCCAGTGGGCGTCCCGGCACTGCACCGCGGCGTAGACGCTGTAGCCGTTGTCCCCGGAGGCGTCCACGGCGGCGAAGTTCTCGTACGCCTGCACCAGCGGGTCGGCCTTCTTGTCGTTGACGTACGCCGCGAACGCCTTGGCGAGGTGCGGCCAGTAGCCGTTGTAGTAGCCGCCCGGCAGGAAGGTGTCCTCCAGCTCCGCGGCGCCCACCTTGCCGCCGGCGGGCCTGCGGGCGAGCGCCGCCCGCATCGCGTACCACTTCGCCTCGACCTCGTCCGGATCGCTGCCCAGCCGGTAGGTGGCGTCGTACCGGGCGATCCACGCCATCAGCGCGCGGTGCCGGTCGTTGAACGCCAGGTCCTGGGTGAGGTTGTCGTCGTACCAGACGCCGGTGGGGTCGACGATCGAGTCGAGGACCAGGCGCCGCACCCGCTGCGGGTACAGCTTGGCGTAGACCGCGCCGAGGTAGGTGCCGTACGAGTAGCCGAAGTAGTTCAGCCTCGGCGCGCCGGTGGCGGCGCGGATCGCGTCCATGTCGCGCACGGTGCTGATCGTGTCGATGTACGGCAGCACGCGCGCGTACTTCCTGCCGCACGCCTCGGCGAAGGACCGCGCCCGCTCCAGGTTGGCCCGCTCCACCGCCTCGCCGTCCGGTACGGAGTCCGGGCGCACGGGCGCGAAGTGGCCGGGGGCGCAGTCGAGCGCGGGCGTGCTCTTCCCCACCCCGCGCGGGTCGAAGCCGATGACGTCGTACTGGGCCGCGACCGCCTTCGGCAGGGCGGAGGCGACGAAACCGGCGAGGGACAGACCGCGTCCACCGGGCCCGCCGGGGTTGACCAGCAGCGGCCCCTGGTACGTCTTCGCGGTGTGCGGGACCCGGGAGAGCGCCAGGGTGATCCGCTCCCCGTCCGGGTGGTCGTGGTCGAGCGGCACCTTCAGGGACGCGCACTGGAGCGTCGGCTGGTCGGCGGTGGCGCACTTCTTCCAGGTGATCCGCGTCGCCGGGGCGGCGGACGCGGGTGCCGGGGACGCGGGTGCCGGGGACGCCCCGGCCGGTACGGCCGTGACGGTCCCGGCCAGGACGACGGCGGTGGCGCACAGCACGGCTGCGCGAGTGTTCAAGAAGTCCTCCCAGGACGGAGGGGGGCCTCAAAGCGGCCGGGCCGCGTGGCTCACGGCCCTCGCGGCATCGTCCCGGAAAGATCGTCCGGAGATACGTATCGCCGGGCGATTTGACCCGTTCGGGCGCGCGATGCGCTCGGACGCGCTCAGATCAGGGTGAGCTGGGTCGGGGCGGACTCCTCCTCGGCCGGCGCGTGCTCCTCCTGCTCCGGCGGCCGGATCCGGCGCGGCATCCCCGCGGGCGCGGGCCCGATGCCGTACTCCTGGGCCAGTTCGTGCACCTGACGGGTGATCCGGCGCTGGTACCACGTGGGGGCGTACGCGCCGTCGGCGTACAACCGCTCGTAACGGCGCACCAGGTGCGGATGATGCTGCCCCAGCCAGGCCATG
Organism: Streptomyces sp. NPDC005811; assembly: GCF_040630405.1. Lineage (NCBI taxonomy): Bacteria > Bacillati > Actinomycetota > Actinomycetes > Kitasatosporales > Streptomycetaceae > Streptomyces > Streptomyces sp. NPDC005811. The sequence continues at coordinate 88,763 of NZ_JBEXXK010000012.1, read as the reverse complement.
AACCACTCGCGCGCCCCGGGCCGCAGATGCAGCACGAGCGGGGTGACGGAGGTGGCCCCCGCCGCCGCGATCGCCCGCACGGTGGCCCGCAGCTGCGCCGGGTCGTCGGACAGGAACGGGATCACCGGCGCCATCAGCACCCCGACGCCCAGGCCGTGCTCGGTGAGGGTCCGTACGACGTCAAGCCGTCGCTCGGGGGCCGGGGTGCCCGGCTCCACGGTCCGCCACAGCTCGGTGTCGGTGAACCCGACCGAGACGGAGAGGCCGACGTCGGTCACCGCGGCGGACTGCTTCAGCAGCTCCAGGTCGCGCAGGATCAGCGTGCCCTTGGTCAGGATCGAGTAGGGGTTCGCGTGGTCGCGCAGGGCGGCCAGGATGCCCGGCATCAGCCGGTAGCGGCCCTCCGCGCGCTGGTAGCAGTCGACGTTGGTGCCCATCGCCACGTGCTCCCCGTGCCAGCGCGGCGAGGCCAGCTGGCGGCGCAGCACCTCGGGCGCGTTCACCTTGACGACTATCTGGGTGTCGAAGCCGATCCCGGTGTCCAGGTCCAGATAGCTGTGCGTCTTGCGGGCGAAGCAGTACACGCACGCGTGCGTGCAGCCCCGGTAGGGGTTCACCGTCCACTCGAACGGCATCCGGGAGGCCCCCGGCACCCGGTTGAGGACCGTGCGGGCCCGCACCTCGTGGAACGTGATGCCGGCGAACTCGGGCGTGTCGAACGTCCGGGTCGTGACCGCGTCCGCGCCGAACAGCGCGGGGTCGGCCGGACGGTCGTGGCGGGACTCCAGAGCGAGATTCTCCCAGCGCATGACGCCTCCTCCGTAGCACTGCCCTGCACCTGGACCCACAATAGAACATCTGTTCCCATGATCGTGCGAACGGGCGCCCGCCTCGGCGTTTCGCGCACCCCCTGATCGTTTACCCCACCCCGATTTGGGCGGCCGTGGAGCGGGGTGGTTGGCTTGCCCTTCCCGGGAAACCCCGAGCAACCCCGAGCAACCCTGAGCAACACGGACCTGGAGGAACTTCATGGCGCAGGTCGAGGCCACCACCGAGCGGGTCGTCGCGGCGGACCCCGACAAGGTGTTCGACACGCTGGCCGACTACAGCGGCACGCGCGCGAACCTGCTGCCCGCCCACTTCAGCGAGTACGAGGTGCGCGAGGGCGGCGACGGCGAGGGCACCCTCGTCCACTGGAGGCTCCAGGCCACCAGCAAGCGGGTCCGCGACTGCCTCCTGGAGGTCACCGAGCCCACCGACGGCGAACTGGTGGAGAAGGACCGCAACTCCTCCATGGTCACCGTCTGGCGCGTCACCCCGGCCGGCGAGGGCAAGGCCCGCGTGGTCGTCACCAGCACCTGGAAGGGCGCCGGCGGCATCGGCGGCTTCTTCGAGCGGACCTTCGCGCCCAAGGGCCTCGCCCGGATCTACGACGAGATCCTCGTCAAGCTCGCCACCGAGGTCGAGAAGTAGGCAACCCCCGGGCGACCGCCGCCCGTTGCCCCCCTCACCGGTTCGGGTGGAATCCGCCCCCGACCGGGACGGCGCCGTAACCCCGCGCACCTGCCCCGAGTTGCCGCTTCACGCGGGAACCGTGCGGCAGGTGCGACGAGGGGAGCGGCCCATGGGCGGCACGACACTGGCGCGGGACGAGCCGGTCCCGGCACCCCACCCCCGGGAACACCGGGATCCGCCGCCCCCGCCGCCCGCCACCGGGACCGCCCCGAACCCCCGCCGCGCCCGTCCGGCCCTGCTCGGGCTGCTGCTCGCCCTGTTCCTCGCCGCCGTGGAGCAGCCGGCCGTCACCACCGCCCTGCCGACGATCGCCGGTGACCTGCACGCCCTGGACCGGATGACCCAGCCGGTCGCCGCCTCCCTCCTCGCCGCCGCCGTCGCGCTGCCCGTGCACGGCATGCTGGGCGCCCGCCTCGGCCGCAAGGGCGTCCTCCAGTGCGCGATCCTGATCTGCGTCGCGGGCGCCGCGCTCGCCGGACACGCCCGGACCATGGACCAGCTGATCGCCTTCAGCGCCCTCCAGGGCCTCGGCGCCGGCGGAATCCTCAGCGGCGTCCGGAGCCTGCTCGCCGACCTCGTCCCGCCCCGACGGCGCGCCGCCCGCACCGGCCTCGTCGGGGCCGTGTCCGCACTCGCCTGCGTCGCCGGACCGCCCCTCGGCGGCCTCCTCACCGACCGGTTCTCCTGGCGCTGGTGCTTCTACGCCGCGGTCCCCGTCGGCCTGCTCGCCCTGGCCCTGGTCGCCCTCGCCCCGAAGCCTCCCGCGCCCCGGCCCGGGCCACGCCTCGACGTGCTCGGCGCCCTGCTGCTCACCGCTGCGGCCACCTGCCCGGTGCTGCTGGCCGGCCTGGCCGGCACCCGCCACGCCGGGAACTCCGCCGTCGTCGTCGGCCTCGCCGCCGGAGCGGCCGCCGCCGTCCTCCTCTTCCTCCTCGCCGAGGGCGTCGCCACCGACCCCCTGATCCCGCTGCGGCTGCTGCGCGACCCCGTCTTCACCGTCACCGGCCTGCTCGCCCTGATCACCGGCGCCGTCCTCGCCGGCACGGCGACTTGTCTGCCGACCCGGCTGCAACTGGCCGACGGCACCTCCGCCACCGAGGCCGGACTCCTCATGCTCCCGCTCACCGGCGGCCTCGCGGGTGCCTCCCTGCTGTGCGGGCGGCTGGTGCGCCGCACCGGCCACCGCCGGACCCTCCCGGTCCTCGGCAGCGCCCTCACGCTCCTCGCCACCTGGCCGCTGTCCCGCCCCGACCCCGGCGCGCCCCGGCTGACGTACTGCCTGTGGACCGCCGTCCTCGGCGCCGGCCTCGGCCTCGTGACGCCCGTCCTGCTGCGCGCCGTGCGCCACTCCGCCCGCCCCGTCGACCTCACCGCCGCCACCGGCGCCCACACCGGCCTCGCGCGGCTCGGCGGCGCGCTCGGTGCCGCCCTGTGCGGCGCCCTCCTCGCCCACCGGCTCCCCGACGCCCTCGCCGACCGCCCGCCCGCGCCCGCCGGCCTCCCCGACCCGCGCTCCCTCACCCCGGACCTCGTGCACACCCTGCCCCCGGCCCTGCGCGACGCCTGGACCGGCGCCCACGCCGACGCCTCGGCCGGGATCCTCCCCCTCCTGGCCCTCCTCCTGCTGCTGCTCGCCCTGCTCACCGCCTGCTTCCTCAGGGAGACCGCCCCGCACCGCACCCCTCGTCCGACCGGAGCACCTGTCCGCCCCACCGCCGAAACGGAGCCCGTGACCGTGACCGCCCGCGTCCCGCAGGCCCGCACGCCGTACACCGCCGGTGTCCCCGTCTCCGGCGCCGTCCGCCACCCCGACGGCACCGCCGTCCCGCACGCCGCCCTCACCCTCATCGACGCCACCGGAGCCCAGGTCGGCCGCGGCGCCGCCGGGGAGGACGGCCGCTACGCCCTGTCCACGCCCGGCCCTGGCGCCTACGTCCTGATCGCCGCCGCCGGCGGTCACCGCCCCCGGGCCGTCACCGTCACCGTCGCGGAGCGGCCCGTCGACCTCGACCTCGTCCTCGGCGGCGCCGGACGCCTCACCGGGAGCGTCCTCACCGCCGACGGCACGCCCGTCCCCGACGCCGTCGTCACCCTCGCCGACGCCCACGGCGAGGTCGTCGCGAGCACCCGCAGCGACCGCGTGGGCGACTACGCCGTCACCGGGCTGGTCGCCGGGGCGTACACCCTCGCCGCGAGCGCCCCCGCCTTCCGGCCGTCCGCCCTCCCGGTCACCGTCACGGCCTCCCTGGAGACCCGCCAGGACATCGAACTCGCGGGCGGCTCCGTGGTCCGCGGCACCGCCCGCGACGGCACCGGCCGGCCCGTCGAGGACGCGCGCGTGACGCTCCTCGACGCGGCGGGCACCGTCCTCGACACCCTCACCACCGGCCCCGACGGCACGTTCCGCTTCGTCGATCTGGCCTCGGGCGAGTACACCGTCATCGCCACCGGATACCCGCCCGTCGCCACCGTGCTGAAGCTCGCGGGCGGCGCCCGCGCCGAGCACGACGTACGGCTCGGCCACGCGGACTGAACGGACCGCGGGCCCGGCGGCGTACCCCGGCGCGCTCCGGTGAAACCAATTACAGAATTGCCGCACATCCCGACCTGCGCGCGCCGTACGGTTGTTGCTGCGGACAGATCTTGCACAGCTCTGGGGAGAGAGGGCCTGGGCCATGGACCGTGGCACCGAGAGGGACGCACCTCCCAGCCGCGGAGCACACAGCGCGGCGGCCGACGACACCGCCGATCCCGGGCGCGTCCCCCTGGCCGTGGTCGTCGTCGACCGCGACGGCCTCGTCTCCCACTGGAGCACCGGCGCACGCCGGCTCTTCGGCGTCGCCAAGGAGGAGGCGATCGGCGAGCCCGCCATCGATCTGCTTCCCGTCTCCGGCGCCCTCCCCGAACCCGAGGACAGCTACGGCGAGTACGGCGCCTACGACGGCCTGGGACCGGGCCTGGACTCCTCCCTCGACCAGGGACTGGGCTACCCCGCCGCCGGACGCGCCCGCCTCACCGTCCCCGGACAGGGCCGCGAGCGCGCCGACGTCCTGTGGTGGGCCTACCCGCTGGTCGGCCCCGGCCGGGAACGGCTCCTGGTGCTCGCCGCCGACGCGACCGCCGTACTGCGCCCGGAGTCCCCCGCCTCCGCCGTCGCCGTCGAACGCATCGCGCCCGGCTTCGCCCTGCACACCGACTTCCCAGGTGCCGAGGAACTCGCCCGCCGGCTCCCCGACATCCTGCCCAGCATGAGCGTCGGCGAGAGCGCCCGCATCGTCGCCCAGGTTCTCGAACTCGGCTACCCCGTCCTGGAGTTCAGCCAGAACGACCGGGTCCCGGTCACCCCCGACTGGGGCGTCGCCCGCCGCGTCGAACGACGCGAACGCCGGGAGCGGGCGGCCCGCGCCGCCGCCGCGGGGCTGCCCCTGCCCGACGACCCCACCGACGAGGGCGAGGACCTCGAGTACGCCGCCGTCCGCGAGCGCCTGGAGTTCCTCAACGAGGTCAGTGGGCGGATCGGCACCTCCCTGGACCTCTCCCGCACCATCATCGAGGTCAGCAAGGCCGTCGTCCCCCGCTTCACCGACGTCGCCGGCACCTATCTGCGCGAACAGGTCGTCGCCGGCGAGGGCTTCCCCGACGGCGTGCCCGACACCCGCACCCTGTGGCACCGGGTGGCCGTCGAACACACCGACGAACCCGGCCGCTGGGACGACGTCGTCCCCGTCGGCGAAGCCATGCCCTTCCCCGCCCACACGCCGTTCTTCCAGTGCATGACCACCGGGCAGCCCGTCCTCGTGCCGCGCATCAGCGAGCAGATGGGCCACGCCATCGCCGCGCAGTTCGAGAAACGTGACATCCGGCCCCTCATCACCGGCCGCTCCATGCTCGTCGTCCCGCTCAAGGCCCGTAACGTCGTCCTCGGTTTCATGGTCCTGCTGCGCCACCCCGAGCGCGTCGAGTTCAACGACATGGACCGGGTCACCGGCGCCGAACTCGCCGCCCGCGCGGGCCTCGTCCTCGACAACGCCCGGATGTACACGTACCAGGAGTCCGTCGCCGAGACCCTCCAGGACAGCATGCTGCCGCACATCCCGCCGCGCATGGCGGGCTGCGACATCGCCACCCGCTATCTGCCCGGCACCCTCCTCGGCCGGGTCGGCGGCGACTGGTTCGACTCCGTGAAGCTCCCCGGCGCCCGCACCGCCCTCGTCGTCGGCGACGTCATGGGCCACGGCCTCAACTCGGCCGCCATGATGGGCCAGTTGCGCACCGCCGTACAGACCATGGCCGCCCTCGACCTGCCGCCCGCCCGGCTCCTGCGCAACCTCGACGACCTCGCCCAGCGCCTCGGCGACAGCTACCTCGCGACCTGCCTGTACGCCGTCTACGACCCGATCGCGGGCGAACTCCACCTCGCCAACGCGGGCCACATCCCGCCGGTGCTGGTCCGCGCGTCGGACGGCCGCACCGAGCTCCTCGACCTGCCCACCGGCGCCCCCATCGGCGTCGGCGGCGTGCCCTTCGAATCGGTCACCGTCCGGGTGGAACCCGGCGACCGGCTCGTGATGTGCACCGACGGCCTGGTGGAGGTGCGCGGCGAGGACATCGGTGTGGGCCTGGCGGCCCTGTGCGAGTCCGCCGCCCACCCGGCGGCCTCCATGGACGACGCCTGCGACACCATCATCCGCGCCCTCGCCGCGACCTTCACCGAAGCGGGCCACGGCGACCGCAAGGACGACGTCGCCCTGCTGATGGCCCGCCTCAACGGCGTCGAGGACGACGACGTCGCCGAATGGCGCTTCGCTCTCGACCCGGCCGAGGTCCCGCGGGCCCGCGCGGCCGTCCGGGAACAGCTCCACGACTGGGGGCTCGCGAAACTGGCGTACTCCACCGAGCTGATGGTCGGCGAGCTGGTCACCAATGCCGTACGGCACTCCCACCGGCTGCCCGTCGCCGTGCGGCTGGTGCGCGGCGAGACGCTGCTGTGCGAGGTGGACGACGACGACCACGACCTGCCGACCCTGCTGAGCGCCGGACCCGAGGACGAGGCCGGGCGGGGACTGCGGGTCGTGAGCACCCTCGCCCGCGAGTGGGGGACCAGCCGTACCGGCGCAGGCAAGTCGGTGTGGTTCGAACTGACCCTGCCGAGACGCTGAGCAACTCACCTTTCTCCCAGGACCGTTGGCGGCCCTCCACGAGCCGCACGCCTCTTTCGACACAAGGGGCGCACAACGGCGTACGCGGCGCGCGCCAGGCGTGAAGGAACCGCGCGTCCTCCTTGTAGCGGCAACCCGGGGGCGGTAGACCGTACTCGCCCGTCACTCATGACGGATCGGCGCCGCACCCTGGGGAGTTGGGATGAGCGTGACGATGCGATACCGGGAGGCCTGGGAGGGCTTCTGGCGCGAGGCCCCCCATGACACCGGCGCGGTGTTCTGGGACGCGGATCCGAAGGTGACCGCGGCCCTCCACCTCGCCCTGTTCGAACCGTATGTCGCGGACACCGTACTGCCGTTGATCGACCTCGGCTGCGGCAACGGCACCCAGACCCGCTTCCTCGCCGACCGTTTCCCCCAGGTCCTCGGCGTCGACCTGGCCGCCGCCGCCCTCGACCACGCCCGGCAGGCCGACCCCGGGGGCCGTGCCCGGTACCGGCTGCTGGACGCCGCCGAACGCGGTGCCGCCGAGGCCCTGCACACCGAACTCGGCGACACCCACGTCTACATGAGGGGCGTCCTGCACCAGTGCGAGCCCGCCGACCGGCAGCCCCTCGCCGACGGGATCGCCGCGCTGCTCGGCGAGCGGGGCCGGGTCTTCCTCGTCGAACCGTCCGAGGCCGCCGGCTCGGTCCTCGGCGGCCTCGCCCACGGCCCGGCAGGCCCGCCCCCGAAGCTCGCACCGATCTTCCGCCACGGGATAGCACCGGGCGAGGTCGCCGACGCCGCCCTGCCCGCCCATCTGGAGGCGGCCGGCCTCACGGTCCTCGCGAGCGGCGAACTCCCGCTCGTCACGACCGAGTCCACGCCGAACGGCACCCTGATCGAACTCCCGTCGAACTGGCTGGTGGCCGGCCGACGGGACTGACCACCGAGCGGGGCCGACGGGGGCGTTCCCTCGCCGGTCCCGCCCGGGTGCCGAGGCCGCGCCCGCTCCGCTCGACCGTCGAACCGGATCAGGCGGCGAGCCGCGTCAGTGTCTCCTCGAAGGGAATCGCGTCCCGGCCCGGGCGGTTGTGGGGCAGGCGGGCCAGGAGGGCGGCCATGCCGCAGGTGCCGGTCGCGCCGGAGAACGCCAGACCGGCGCCGATCAGCCCCGACAGCCAGTGCGCCGGTGCCCAGGCGAGGCCCGCCAGGAACCCGGCGACGACGAGGGAGCCGGCGGCCAGCCGCACCTGGCGGTCCATCGGCCACGGGGTGCGGGCACCGGCCCGCCGCTCCAGCGGGTGCCCGGCCGCGGCCCACGCCCCGGTGCCGCCCTCCAGCGTGGCCGCCGGGACCCCGAGGTCCGCGAGCCGGGCACAGCCCCGCGCGGACCGGGCCCCGGAGGCGCACACGATCAGCAGGGGGCGCCGTTCCGCGGCCTCCGTCAGCGCGGCCGAGGCCTCGCCGAGCCGGTCCAGCGGCACGTTGTGCGCGCCCGGCAGATGACCCGAGGCGTACTCGCCCGGGGTGCGTACGTCCACGACCGTGAACGCGTCGAGCCGGGCGGCCGCCTCGGCGGTGGTCAGTGCGGCGGGGGTGCCGGAGGTGGCCGGGGCGGCCGGGGTGGTCTGCGGACGGTTCACGGAACAGAACCTTTCTGTGGGGTGTTGTCCCGCACGGGTAGGATACCCGCGGGGGTATGAAGGAGGAGAAGACGTGCAACTCGACATGTCGGCCGAGGAGCTGAAGTCCGCGCTCAACCGGCTGCGACGCGCCCAGGGACAGCTCGCGGGCGTGATCCGGATGATCGAGGAGGGCCGGGACTGCGAGGACGTGATCACCCAGCTCGCCGCGGTCTCCCGGGCCCTGGACCGGGCCGGTTTCGCGATCATCGCCACGGGCCTGGAGCAGTGCATGACCAGCGAGGACCCGGAGGTCCGGGACTCCGTGCAGATGCGCGCCCGCCTGGAGAAGCTGTTCCTGTCGCTGGCCTGAGCCGCCGGGGCCTGACAGGGACCGTCACAGCACCGCGGTCAGGCCCATCCCGGCCGCGACGGTGAGCAGCACCGCGCCGAAGATCCGCTGGAGGGCGGCGGGGGAGACCCGCGCGGCGAGCCGCCGCCCGTCCCACGCCCCCAGCACGGCCGTCGCCAGGAACGGCATGATCAGGGCCCAGTCCAGCCCGCTCGCCGTGTAGGCGCGCGCCCCGAGGGCCACCAGCGCGTTGGCGACGATCACCAGCAGACTGGTGCCCACGGCGGCCCCCATGGGCACGGCCAGGACACCCACCAGCGCCGGCACGGCCAGGAAGCCGCCGCCGACCCCGAGGAACCCGGTCACCGCGCCGAGACCCGCGCCCGCCCCGGCCGCCCGGGCCGCCGAGACCGACGGACGCGCGCGGGGCGTGCCGCGGCGCAGCATCCGTACGGCCGCCACGGCGGCGAGCACCGCGAACATCGCCGTCAGCACGGTCTGCGGGATCCGCGCGGAGAGCGCGCCGGCCGTCGCGGCGGGCAGCACCCCCGCCGCCGCGAACAGCAGGCCCGCCCGCCAGCGCACCGCCCCCGCCCGCGCGTGGGCCACGAGCGCGGTGACCGAGGTGACGATCACGATGACCAGGCTCGCGGTGGTCGCCGAGGCCGGGTCGAAGCCCAGCAGGTAGATCAGCGCCGGGACGGTCAGGATGCTGCCGCCCGCCCCCAGCGCGCCCAGGGCGACACCGACGAGGGCCCCGGCGAGCAGTGCCAGCGCGAACGCGCTCACCGCACGGTCCCGGCGGCCCCGCGCGCCCCCTCGACGGGCAGTCCCAGGGCGGCCCACTCCCGCATCCCGCCGGCCACGTCCGGCGCGGACACCCCGCGCGCGGCGAGCAGCTCGGCGGCCCGCCGGGACCGGCTGCCGGACCGGCAGATCAGCACCGGGTCCCGCCCCTCCGGCAGCCCCGCCGACCCGTCCGCCGACCCGTCCGCCAGCGCGGACAGCGGCAGGTGGACGGCGCCCGGCGCGTGACCGGCGGCGAACTCGTCCTCCTCGCGGACGTCGACCAGCACGGCCGTACCCTCCCGGAGCAGCCGGTGGGCCTGGACGGGGGTGACCCGGCCGGTGGCCAGACGCAGCCCGGCCCCGGCCGCCGCGGCGAAGCCGTCGTCGACGGCCACCACCGCCCGGCCCGCCGCGTCGAGCAGTGAGGCGGCGATCGCCGCCCGCATCCCGCCCGCGCAGTGCACCCACACCGTGCCGGCCGGCACCTCCGCCAGCCGCCGGTGCAGCTGGTGCACCGGGATGTGGACACTGCCCTCGATCCAGCCGGCGGCCCGCTCGCCGTCGCGGCGCACGTCCAGCACGACGACGTCGTCACGGCGCGCCCGGGCCGCGGCGAGTCCCGCGAAGGTCGACCGGGGGAAGGAGACGGGGGCCGTCCCCTCCGGGAGCCAGTCGGCCGGGGAGCCGACGGCCGCCGCGGCCGGCCGGTCGATGCCGACCCGGATCAGCTCCCGCTGCGCCCGGGAGACGTCCTCGGCGCTCGCCGCGAGCAGCGTGACCGGCTTGCCCCACGGGACCATCCAGGCGAGATACGTCGCCAGCTGCCCGTCGACCTCGAAGTTGAACGCGCCCGCCACATGCCCCTCGGCGAACGCCACCCGGCCGCGCAGGTCCACCACCCACTCGCCGGCCGCGAGCCGCCGGGCGAGCTCGGCCGCGTCGGCCCGCCGGGGCGGCGTCAGATCCACCGGCGCCGGCCCGCCCGCGTTGGCCGGGCCCATGTGCGCGTAGTACGCGGGCACGTCGTCCAGCCCGGCCAGCAGCTCCTTCACGAACGTGTCCACGTCCTGCGCCAGCGCCGGATTGGACGCCTTCTCCGCGCCGATCGTGCTGCTCCCGCCGTCCGCCTGCGCGGCGGAACAGAAACTACCGAAACCGTGTGTCGGCAGCACGGACACCTCGTCGCCCAGCTCGGCCGCGAGCCGGTGCGCGGAGGCGTGCTGGGCCCGGGCCAGCCGCTCGGTCAGCCGCGGTTCCACCAGGTCGGGGCGGCCCACGCTGCCGATCAGCAGCGACCCGCCGGTGAAAGCCGCCACCGGCCGGCCGGACTCCTGAAGGACGTACGCCGTGTGGTGCGGGGTGTGGCCGGGCGTGGCCACCGCGCGCAGCACCAGGTCCTCGTCGACCGGCTCCAGGTCCCCGTCCGCGACCGGCACCCGCGGGTACGCCACCTCCGCCCCGGCCGGCACCAGATAGCGGGCGCCGGTCAGCCGGGCCAGCTCCAGGCCGCCCGTCACGTAGTCGTTGTGGACGTGGGTCTCGGCGACGGCCACGATCCGCACCCCCCGCCGGGCCGCCGCGGCGATCACCCGGTCGATGTCCCGCGGCGGATCCACGACCACCGCGGCCCGGGCACCGCCCGCCAGATAGCTGCGGTTCCCCAGCCCCTCGGTCTTGAGGACGTCGGCAAAGAACACGGCACTCTCCCTCGCTGAAAAATTACCCCCGGGGGTATCTGTCCCTCACCGTAACAGAGATACCCCCAGGGGTATTCCGAAGGGTGGGGGTGGGGTGGGGGTGGGCCCGGATCCGCGCGCCTTCTCCCGCCCCGGATGACACGGTGTCCCCGGACACCCACGCACCCCCGCCCAGGAGAACCCCCGGTGAACCCACCCACGCTCGACGCCCTCGACCTGAAGCTGCTCCAGGCGCTGCAACTCGACGGCCGGGCGCCCTTCAACCGCCTCGCCCGGGTCCTCGGGGTCTCCGACCAGACCGTCGCCCGCCGCTTCCGCCGGCTGCGCACCACCGCAGGACTGCGCGTCCTCGGCATGACCGACGAGGTCCGCCTCGGCCGCAGCAACTGGATCGTCCGGCTGTCCTGCACCCCCGACGTCGCCGACCCGCTCGCCGCCGCCCTCGCCCGCCGCCCCGACACCATGTACGTCGCCCTGATCTCCGGCGGCACCGAGGTGATGTGCGCGATGCGGCCCCGCAGCCGCCGCGAACGCGACGAACTCCTCCTCGGCCACCTCCGCCGCATCCCGCGCGTCACCTCGATCAGCGCCCACTGCCTCCTGCACTCCTTCTACGGCGGCCCCCTCGGCTGGCTCTCCAAGACCGACGCCCTCACCCCCGACGAGGCCGCCGCCCTGCGCCGGGTCCACCCCGAGGCCCCCGCCGGACCGGTGACCGTCGACGCGGACGACGAACGCCTGCTCGCCCTGCTCCACGAGGACGGCCGCACCCCCCTCACCGCACTCCAGACCGCCACCGGCCTCACCGAGTCCGTGGTCGCCCGCCGGCTGGAGCGGCTGCTCGCCGACGGCGTGCTCTACTTCGACGTCCAGCACGACGTCGAGCCCCTCGGCCAGGAGATCGAGGCGCTGCTCTGGCTCACCGTGGAACCCGCCGCCCTGGCCGCCGCCGGCCACGCCCTGGCCGCCCACCCCGAGGTCCGCTTCGCCGCCGCCACCACCGGGCGGGCCAACCTCTTCGCCGCCACCCTGCACACCGGCCCCGGCGCCCTCTACGCCTACCTCAGCGAGCGCATCGGCGCCCTGGAGGGCATCCGGTCCGTGGAAACCCTCCTGACGCTCCGCCAGGTGAAGCAACTCGCCTACGACCGGAGTCGCTCCCGGGGCGAGCGGGGCACCGCCCACTAGGCTCGGCAGCCTCCAGCGGAAGGGAACGGGGCGTGAAGATCCTGATCAGCGCCGACATGGAGGGCGCCACCGGCGTCACCTGGCCGGCCGACGTGCTGCCGGGGACCCCGCAGTGGGAACGGTGCCGGTCGATGTTCACCTCCGACGTCAACGCGGCCGCCCTCGGCTTCTTCGACGGCGGCGCCGACGAGGTCGTCGTCAACGAGGCCCACTGGACCATGCGCAACCTCCTCCTCGAACGCCTCGACGACCGCGTCGAGATGCTCACCGGCCGGCACAAGTCCCTCTCCATGGTGGAAGGCGTCCAGCACGGCGACGTCGACGGCATCGCCTTCGTCGGCTACCACGCCGGCGCCGGCATGGAGGGCGTCCTCGCCCACACCTACCTCGCCAACTCCCTCACCGGCGTCTGGCTGAACGACGTGCGCGCCAGCGAGGGCCTCCTCAACGCCCGGGTCGCCGCCGCGTACGGCGTCCCCGTCGTCCTGGTCACCGGCGACGACGTGGCCTGCGAGGACGCCCTCGGCTACGCCCCCGAGGCCCTGAAGGTGGCCGTCAAGGACCACGTCTCCCGCTACGCCGCCGTGTGCCGGACACCGGCCCGCACCGCCGCCGACATCCGGGCGGCCGCCAAGGAGGCGGCGGCCCTCGCCGTACGACGGGATCCGGTCGACGGCGGACCGTACACCGTCGCCGTCGAGGTCGACGCCGAACACCTCGCCCTCGCCGCCACCGTCGTACCCGGCGTGGGACGCACCGGCGAACGTAGGATCGCGTACACCAGCGGCACGATGTACGAGTGCATCCGCACCTTCAAGGCGGTCACCACCGTCGTCTCGGCCGCGATCGAGGAACAGTACGGCTGAGCGGCGGTACGGCAGGGCCGCACGGCGGGGACAGGAGCGGAATGGCTGACGCGCAGGCACAGGACGAGGTCGTCCGGTTCACCTCCGACCTCATCCGCATCGACACCACCAACCGGGGCGGCGGCGACTGCCGGGAACGGCCCGCCGCCGAGTACGCGGCCGCCCGGCTGGCCGACGCCGGCCTCGACCCCGTCCTCCTCGAACGCACCCCCGGACGCACCAACGTCGTCGCCCGCGTCGAGGGCACCGACCCCTCGGCCGACGCCCTCCTCCTGCACGGCCACCTCGACGTCGTCCCCGCCGAGGCCGCCGACTGGACCGTGCACCCCTTCTCCGGCGAGGTCCGCGACGGAGTGGTCTGGGGCCGCGGCGCCGTCGACATGAAGAACATGGACGCGATGATCCTCGCCGTCGTACGCGCCTGGGCCCGGCAGGGCGTACGCCCCCGCCGTGACATCGTCCTCGCCTTCACCGCCGACGAGGAGGCCAGCGCCGAGGACGGCGCCGGATTCCTCGCCGAGCGGCACGCCGCCCTCTTCGACGGGTGCACCGAGGCCGTCGGCGAGTCCGGCGCGTTCACCTTCCACGACGGCGCCGGCCGCCGGATCTACCCCATCGCGGCGGGCGAACGCGGCACCGGCTGGCTCCGCCTCACCGCGCGCGGCCGCGCCGGACACGGCTCCAAGGTGAACCGGGAGAACGCCGTCACCCGCCTCGCCGCCGCCGTCACCCGGATCGGCGAGCACGCGTGGCCGCTGCGCCTGACCCCCACCGTCCGCGCCGCCCTCACCGAACTCGCCGCCCTCTACGGCCTGGAGAGCGCCCTCCACGACCCCGACGCCGTGGACATCCTGCTGGACAAGCTCGGCCCGGCCGCCTCCCTCGTCGAGGCGACGGTCCGCAACAGCGCCAACCCGACCATGCTGGAAGCCGGTTACAAGCTCAACGTCATCCCCGGCGAGGCCGTCGCCCATGTCGACGGACGCTATCTCCCGGGCACCGAGGACGAGTTCGCCGCCACCCTCGACGAACTCACCGGCCCCGACGTCGACTGGGAGTTCCGCCACCGCTCCGTCGCCCTCCAGGCACCCGTCGACGCGCCCCTCTTCGCCAAGATGCGGGCCGCCGTCGAGGAGTTCGCCCCCGAGGGGCACGTCGTGCCGTACTGCATGTCCGGCGGCACCGACGCCAAGCAGTTCTCCCGGCTCGGCATCGACGCCGCCTACGGCTTCGCCCCGCTGAAGCTGCCCGAGGGCTTCGACTACCAGGCCCTCTTCCACGGCGTCGACGAACGCGTCCCCGTCGAGGCCCTGCACTTCGGCGTCCAGGTCCTCGACCGGTTCCTGCGCACGGCCTAGACGAGCGGGGAGAACGTGCAGATCCTGCCGTACGGTTCCTGGCCCTCACCCCTCGACGCCCGCCTCGCCGCCGCCCACGACGGGCGGCCCGAGTACGTCGGTTTCGTCGGCGACGAGGTGTGGTGGACCGCGCCCCGCCCCGCCGAGGCCGGCCGCCGCACCCTCGTCCGCCGCCACCCCGACGGCACCGAGGAATCCCTGCTGCCCCCGCCCTGGAACGTCCGCAGCCGCGTCCACGAGTACGGCGGCCACCCCTGGGCGGCCGCCCCGACGGCCGACGGCCCGCTCCTGGTGTTCGTCCACCACACCGACCAGCGCCTGTACGTCCGCCGGCCCGGCCACGAGCCGCGCCCGTTGACGCCGCTGTCCGCCCTCGGCGGCGGACTGCGCTGGGCGGAACCCCTGTTGCTGCTCGACCGGGGCGAAGTCTGGTGCGTCCTGGAGGAGTTCACCGGCCCCGCTCCCACCGACGTCCGCCGTCTCCTCGCCGCCGTCCCCCTCGACGGCTCGGCCGGCGACGACCGCCGCGCCGTCCGGGAACTCACCGGCGACCACCACCGCTTCCTCACCGGCCCCCGCCTCTCGTCCGACGGCCGGCACGCCGCCTGGCTGGTCTGGGACCATCCCCGGATGCCCTGGGACGGCACCGAGGTGATCGTCGCCGAGGTCACTCCGGACGGAACCCTGGACGGGGCACGGGTGGTGGCGGGCGGCCCGGAGGAGTCGATCGCACAGGTGGACTGGCAGCGGTCGACGGGCAACGGTATGCAATCGCCCGCCGACGGTCCTCACTCGACGGGCAGCGGTATGCAATCGTCCGCCGACGGTCCTCACTCGACGGGCAGCGGTATGCAATCGTCCGCCGACGGTCCTCACTCGACGGTCGACGGCCTGCGGTCCACGGTCGACGGTCCGCGGTCCGCGGGCGACTGTACGCAGTCCGCCGAAGATCGCATACAGCCTCCGGGTGACCGTCTCCTGTATGCGAGCGACCGCACCGGCTGGTGGAATCTCTACCGGGACCACGAACCCCTCTGCCCCCGCGAGGAGGAGTTCGGCGGCGCCCTCTGGAAGCTCGGCCTGCGCTGGTTCGCCCCGCTGGACGACGGGCTCGTCGCCGTCGTGCACGGCCGGGGTGCCACCGCGCTCGGCATCCTCGACCCGGAGACCGGGGAACTGGTCGACGCGGCGGGGCCGTGGACGGAGTTCGCCTCCACGCTCGCGGTGCGCGGGAACCGGGTGGTCGCGGTCGCCGCCAGCCCGCGGACCGGCTACGAGGTGGTGGAGCTGGACGCCCGGACCGGCCGGGCCCGCGTGATCGGGGGCGCGCACGAGGACGCCGTGGATCCCGTGTACTACCCCGAGCCCCAGATCCGCACCTTCGCCGGCCCCGACGGGCGGGAGGTCCACGCCCACGTCTACCCGCCGCACCACCCGGCCTGCGCGGCACCCGGGCACGAGCTGCCGCCCTACGTGGTGTGGGCGCACGGAGGGCCCACCGACCGGGCGCCGCTGGTACTGGATCTGGAGATCGCCTACTTCACCTCCCGGGGCATCGGGGTCGCCGAGGTCGACTACGGCGGGTCGACCGGATACGGGCGGGAGTACCGGGAGCGGCTGCGGGAGCAGTGGGGCGTGGTGGACGTCGAGGACTGCGCGGCCGTCGCCCGGGCGCTCGCCGACGAGGGCACCGCCGACCGGGGCCGGCTGGCGATCCGCGGCGGCAGCGCCGGCGGCTGGACCGCCGCCGCCTCGCTGGCCGGCACCGAGGTGTATGCGTGCGCCACCATCCGGTATCCCGTGCTGGACCTGGTGGGCTGGGCGACCGGCGGGACCCACGACCTGGAGTCCCACTACCCGGACACCCTGGTCGGGCCGCTCGCCGAGGTGCCCGCCCGGTACGCGGAGCGCTCGCCCGTCGAGCACGCCGATCGGATCACCGTACCGTTTCTGCTGTTGCAGGGCCTGGACGACGTGATCTGCCCGCCGGCCCAGTGCGAACGGTTCCTGGCCCGGCTGGCGGGGCGACGGGTGCCGTACGCCCATCTCACGTTCGAGGGCGAGGGGCACGGCTTCCGACGGGCGGAGACCACCGTGCGGGCGCTGGAGGCCGAGCTGTCCCTGTACGCTCAGGTGTTCGGGCTGCGCCCGCCCGGCATCCCCACCCTGGAGTTCACGCAGTGAAGGACCTCGTGCGGCCGTCCCGGCTGGCCCCCGGCGCCCGGGTGGCCGTCGTCGCCCCCAGCGGACCCGTGGCGGAGGAACGGCTCCAGGCCGGGCTCGATCTGCTGCGCGGCTGGGACCTCGACCCGGTGGCCGCGCCCCACGTCCTGGACCGCCACCCGGACCTCGGACATCTCGCCGGCACCGACGCCGACCGGGCCGCCGACCTCCAGCGGGCCTGGTGCGACCCGTCCGTGGACGCCGTGCTGTGCGCCCGCGGCGGCTACGGCGCCCAGCGCGTCGTCGACCTGCTGGACTGGGACGCGATGCGGGCGGCCGGGCCGAAGGTGTTCGTCGGGTTCAGCGACAGCACCACGCTCCACGAGGCGTTCGCGGTCCGCCTCGGCCTGGTCACGCTCTACGGACCGGTCGCCGCCGGCATCGACTTCGTCAAGAACGCCCGCGCCCAGGACCACCTGAGGGCCACCCTCTTCGCGCCCGAGACCGTCCGCACCCTCACCTCCGCCACCCCCGGCCGCGCCCTCGCCCCCGGCCGGGCCCGGGGCGTCACCCTCGGCGGCTGCCTCACCCTGCTCGCCACCGGACACGGCACCCCGCACACCCGGACCGGCGCGCGCGGCGGGCTGCTGCTCGTCGAGGACGTGGCCGAGCCGCCGTACGCCGTGGACCGCGCCCTCACCCAGCTGCTGCGCACCGGATGGCTGGACGGCGTCACCGGGATCGCCCTCGGTTCCTGGGACCGCTGCGGGCCGTACGAGGAGCTGCGGCCGGTGTTCGCCGACCGGCTCGGCGGGCTCGGCGTGCCGGTCGTGGAGGAACTCGGCTTCGGGCACTGCGAGGGCGCGCTGACCGTGCCCTTCGGCGTGGGCGCCGAGCTCGACGCGGACGCCGGCACCCTCACCCTGGACGTGCCGGCCCTGCGCTGACGTGCGGGCCGGCCGTTCGCGGCCCACCCTGGACGTATGACCGCGAAGACCGTGAAGACGGGTAAGTCCGCGAAGGCCTCGGGGACCCACCGCGGCTCCGGTGGCTGGCGCGCGTCGCTGACCGCCGGCCGGGTCACCATGCTGGTGATCGCCGCGCTCACTCTGGTCTTCATCTTCGAGAACACCCAGGAGACCAAGATCAGACTGCTGATCCCCGAGGTGACCATGCCGTTGTGGGCGGCGCTGCTCGCCACCGGGCTGATCGGCGCGCTGTGCGGGGCGTACTTCTGCATGGGCCGCCGTCGCCGCTGACCGGCCGTAGGCTGACGGGATGCCGCACACCGCCTCCCGCCACCTCGCCGAGGGCCCCCGCGTGGGGATACGCCACTTCACCTACGCCGACGGGGCCGAGTTCACCGCGCGGGTCCGCGAGAGCGAGGACCTGCACCGTCCGTGGCTGTTCCCGCCGGCCACCCCCGAGGCGTACGACGCCTACGCGGGACGGCTGATCGAGGACCCGACGAAGGCGGGGTTCCTCGTGTGTGAAAAGGGGGCCATCACCGGGGCCGTCGCCGGGTTCATCAACATCAACAACATCGTGCACGGCGGCTTCCAGTGCGGTGCGCTCGGCTACGGGGTCTTCGCGCACGCGGCCGGCCGGGGGCTGATGCGCGAGGGGCTCGACCTGGTGGTCGGGTACGCCTTCGGGCCGATGCGGTTGCACCGGCTGGAGATCAACGTGCAGCCGGGGAACACCGCCTCGATCGCCCTCGCCCGGGCGTGCGGGTTCCGGCTGGAGGGATTCTCCCCGAAGATGATCAACATCGACGGGGGGTGGCGCGATCACGAGCGATGGGCGCTCACCGCCGAGATGCGGACTTCCGGTTGATCTTCATGGTGTCGAGGTCCGTCACCGTCGACCGCAGCCCGGTGAACCCGTAGCCGCGCTCGCGCAGGGTCGTCTCCGCCCGGTCCTCGGCGAGCGCGCCCGCCATCTCCTCGCCGTCCGCCGGGTCCGACACCACGACGAACCGCATCGAGAAGTGCTTCAGCGGCCGCGGCTCGTACGACAGCGTGCCCTCCTCGGTGAAGCGCATGCTGTCCAGGCCGTGGCCGGAGGCCTCGGCGACCAGCCGGGCACGGGCCTCCTCGGTCAGACCGTCCCACGTACCCCGGACGATCACCCGGTAGGTGTGCCGCTCGCTCATGTTCGCTCCTCGCTCAACTCCTTGGACGGCCGAGGGTACGTCGGCGAGGATGCGGCGCATGCGGAATTTCGTCGTGATCGACGCTCCCTCGAACCTGGGTCTGCGGCCGCCCGCGCCCGGTACCGTCCCCGGCTGCCACAAGCTCGCCGGCGCACTGCGTGAGCAGGGGATCCTGCGGCGGCTCGGCGCGGCCGAGGGCGGGGTGGTCGTCCCGCCGCGCTACGACCGGGGCGACTGGCGGGAGGGCGACGGCGTCTTCAACGCGGCAGCGCTCGCCACGTACACGCGCCGGCTCGCCGACCGGATCGAACGGCATGTGCGGGCCGGCGGGTTTCCCGTCGTCCTCGGCGGGGACTGCTCGATCCAGCTCGGGGCGTCGCTCGCGCTGCGCCGCCTCGGCCGGTACGGGCTGGCGGCCGTGGACGCCTCGCCCGACTTCCGGCACCCCGGCAACTCCGACCGGGTCGGCGCGGCGGGCGGCGAGGAGGCGGCCCTCGCCACCGGCCGCGGCCAGCGCGACCTCACCAACCTGGAGGGCCTCGGCCCCTACCTCCGCGACGAGGACGTCCGCTTCTTCGGCGTCCGCGACGCCTACGCCGAGGACCCCGAGGTCGTCGAACTCCGCGCCCTGAAGGTGCCCGTCGTCACCGTCGGCGAGCTGCGCACCTGGGAGCCGGAGGCACTCGGCGAGGCCACCGCGCAGGCCTTCGCGATCCCCCAACTGGACGGCTTCTGGATCCACTTGGACGCCGATGTGCTCGACCCCACGGTCATGCCGGCGGTGGACAGCCCCGACCCCGACGGACTGCTGCCCGACGAACTCGTCGCCCTGCTGCGGCCGTTGCTCGCCTCCCCGCGCTGTGTCGGCCTCAACGTCACCATCTACGACCCCGACCTGGACCCCGACGCAACCGCCGGCGCCCTCCTCACCGACCTCGTCGTCTCGGCGCTGGCCCCGGACCGGGACTAGCGCCTACCCGGCGGCGTTGCGGATCAGGTTGCGGCCCGCAGGGGTCGGCACCGGGCCCGCGATGATGTCCGCGCCCAGCTCGGTGAGCGTCCTGAGGGCGTCCTCGACGTCCTGGACGGGGATCGTCGCCGCCACCCTGCCCAGCACCTCCAGCTCCTCCAGCTCCCCCTCGGGGCCGTGGCGTTACCGCACGGAGACGGCGGGTACCCGGCGCCCATGGAGCGCATCGACCATCCGGAACACCGGGGACGCCTGGAACATCCAGAAAATCTGGAACATCTGGAACATCTGGACAAGCACCTCGTCGACGAGCTCGCGCAGGTGGCACGGGAGACGATCCGCGACGAGCTGCGCGAGCAGACCCGCAGGCAGCGCCGCAGGGCCATGCTGTACGCCGCGTCCGGTGCCGTCGCCCTCTACGCGGGCGCGGCCCTCGCCCTGGCCCTGGGCCTCGCCCTCGACCTCGGGCTGCCCGGCTGGGCGGCCGCCCTGATCACCGCGGTGATCCTCGCCGCCGTCGCGTACGCCCTGCGCGGCGCCGCCCGGCCGAAGACCGGGGGAGGGGCAGACCTGAGCCACGCCGCCCGGCGCGCGGAGCACGGCCCCGTCCCCGGAGCCATGCCCCCAGCAGGCCCGGCCGCAGGACTCGGTACTCCCTACCCGCCGGTACCGCCGGTACCGCCCGTGCCGCCCGCCCCGCCCGGTACGGACGCGGACGGGATCGGCCCCGAGAACCCGCACCACCGGGCGTGACGCCCCGCGCCGGGCCCGGACCGCGCACGTTTGACCGTTCCCGGCCGGGGGGACGCGGAAGCCCCGTACACGCGACACCCCACCCCGGAGGTGAACCGTGGCACCGCCTCGCACCGTGCACACCGGCGGAACCGGCGACCGCGACCGGCACGCCGCCGTGGTGGCGCCGACCCCCGAGGCCGTGAAGAACCGCCGGCGACCGGACCCGCCCGCACCCGACCCGACGGACGGCACCGCGGAGGAGGACCGCCACGCCGCCGTCGTGGCGCCGACCCCGGAGGTCGCCCAGCGCCGGTCCGGCGCCCGCGCGACCCGCCCCCGCCCCCCTTCCGAAGGAGGCCAGTTACCCGATGGACACCGCCGAACTCACCGAACTCACCGAACTCGGACAGCAGTTGCGCGTGGACAGCGTGCGTGCGGCGGCCGCCGCCGACTCCGGGCATCCGACGTCGTCGATGTCGGCCGCGGACCTGATGGCCGTGCTGCTCGCGCACCATCTGCGCTACGACTTCGACCGTCCCGCCCACCCGGCCAACGACCGCTTCGTCCTCTCCAAGGGTCACGCCTCCCCCCTCCTGTACTCCGCCTACAAGGCGGCCGGCGCGATCGGCGACGACGAGTTGCTCACCTTCCGCACGCTCGGCAGTCGGCTGGAAGGGCATCCCACCCCGCAGCGGCTGCCCTGGGTCGAGACGGCCACCGGCTCGCTCGGCCAGGGGCTGCCCGTCGGTGTCGGCATCGCCCTGGCCGGCAAGCGGCTGGACCGCACCGGCTACCGGGTGTGGGTGCTGTGCGGGGACAGCGAGCTGGCCGAGGGTTCGGTGTGGGAGGCCGCCGAGCACGCGGCGTACGAACATCTGGACGATCTCACCGCGATCGTCGACGTCAACCGGCTCGGCCAGCGCGGCCCGACCCGGCACGGCCACGACCTCGGCGCCTACGCCCGCCGCTTCCAGGCCTTCGGCTGGCACACCGTGGAGGTCGACGGCCATGACGTGGAGGCGATCGACCGGGCGTACGGTGAGGCGCTCTCCACCCGGGGGCAGCCCACCGTGATCCTCGCCCGCACCCTCAAGGGCCGGGGCGTGGCGAGCGTCCAGGACCGCGAGGGCCTGCACGGCAAGCCGCTGCCCGACCCCGACGCGGCGATCGAGGAACTGGGCGGCCGGCGCGCGCTGCGCGTCGCGGTCCATGAGCCGCCCGCCGCCCGCACACTGCATTCCGTCCCCACCGGACGGCCGGACCTGCCCCGCTGGGAGAAGGACTCCGGCGAGCAGGTCGCCACCCGGGACGCCTACGGGCAGGCCCTCGCCGCCCTCGGCACCGCCCGCCCCGACGTCGTCGCCCTGGACGGTGAGGTGAGCGACTCCACGCGCGCCGAGTACTTCGCGAAGGAACACCCCGACCGCTTCTTCGAGTGCTACATCGCCGAGCAGCAGCTCGTCGCCGCCGCGGTGGGCCTCGCGACGCGCGGCTGGGTGCCGTACGCCTCCACGTTCGCCGCCTTCCTGACCCGCGCCCACGACTTCGTGCGGATGGCGTCCGTCAGCGGGGCCGGCATCAACCTGGTCGGCTCGCACGCGGGGGTCGCCATCGGGCAGGACGGGCCCTCGCAGATGGGGCTGGAGGACCTCGCGATGTTCCGCGCCGTGCAGGGCTCGACCGTGCTCTATCCGTGCGACGCCAACCAGACCGCGCAGCTGGTCGCCACCATGGCCGGGCTCGACGGCATCCGCTACCTGCGCACCTCGCGCGGCGGCGGCCCGGCGCTGTACGGGCCCGACGAGGAGTTCCCGGTCGGCGGCAGCAAGGTGCTGCGCGCCTCCGACCGCGACCGGCTCACGATCGTCGCGGCCGGGGTCACCGTCCCCGAGGTCCTCTCGGCGGCCGACGCGCTGGCGGGCGCGGGCATCGCGGTCCGGGTCGTCGACCTGTACTCGGTCAAGCCCGTCGACCGGGTCACCCTGCGCCGCGCCGCCGAGGAGACCGGCTGCCTGATGACGGTGGAGGACCACCATCCGCAGGGCGGCCTCGGCGACGCCGTCCTCGACGCGTTCCTCGACGGCCGTCCCGTGCCCCGGCTGGCGCGGCTCGCGGTCCGCGGGACACCGGGCTCCGCGTCCCCGGCCGAGCAGCTGCACGCCGCGGGCATCGACGCCGAGTCGATCGCCGCGTCCGTCCGGCTGCTGGTGGAGACGGCGGTCGTGCCGTGAGCCGGGCCGCCGGCGACGACGTACGCAGCGTGCGGGCCGGCCGGCGGACCGGGTACACCAAGGAGCACCTCGTCGCGTACTGGTCGCGTACTCCCGGTCTGGTCGCGTACTCCCGGTCGGTCGCCGTGTTCCTGCTGCCGCAGCTGCGTGACCGCCCGCTGATGCCGGAGCGGCACCCGGACGGCGTCGACGGGCCCCGTTCGCGACCCTCGCCTTCCTCGCCGACCATGCCTGCCTCACCCTGCACCGCCGGCTGTCGCGGACCGGGCGGCCCGATCGCCCGGACCTGATGGTGTTCGAGCTGGACCCCTCGGGCGATCCCGCGGACTGCACGCCGTCGTCCTCCTCGGCGCGCGGCACGGCTTCGACGGGGTGCGCCTTCGCCCGGGACGCCGCCGAACTGGACCGCGGCGACCGCCTCTCCCGCGACATCGGCCGCAACGCCTCCGCGCAGACCGCCGTCGCCCCCTGGACCGTGCGCGCCCTGCCCGGCGCACCCGTCGCCGCGCCGATGACCTGGGCCCAGCTCGACGACCCCGGGCTGATATATAGGGCATTTGGTGCATTGGTGAAGGTTTATCCCAGGAGTGTCGGGCCACCCGATGGAGGAACCGGCCATGGCGAGAAGAGGTGGCCATGTCCGACACGAAGAGCAGACGTCCGAAGAGCAGTGATCCGAAGAGCCGAGATCCGAAGGGCAGAGGCGGCGGCATGGCGGACGACGAGAGGCCGAGCCCCATGGAGGTGCTGCGCCAGGCGCGCGCCCAGCTCACGGAGCTGACCGGCCGGGCCGCCGAGACCGTCTCGTCCTTCGAGCGGACCGAGGACGGCTGGACCCTGGAGATCGAGGTCCTGGAACTCGCCCGGGTGCCCGACACCATGAGCCTGATGGCGGGCTACCACGTCGATCTCGACCCGCGGGGCCGGCTCACCGGCTACCGGCGCGTGAGCCGTTACGAACGGGGGCGTTCCGACGCACACCGAGGCGGCGGCCGCTAGGCCGCCCGCGCGCCCCGGCCCCCGTTCCCGATCATCTGCGAGCACCATCCCCAGACAAGGAGGCGCGGCCGACATGACCGTTGTCCCGGCACAACAGACCGGCGGTGGAGGCGGCGGCAGCAGTCTCTACGACGTTCTGGAGCTCGTCCTCGACCGGGGTCTCGTCATCGACGCGTTCGTGCGGGTCTCCCTGGTCGGCATCGAGATCCTCAAGATCGACGTACGGGTCGTGGTGGCCAGCGTCGACACCTATCTGCGGTTCGCCGAGGCCTGCAACCGGCTCGACCTGGAGGCCGGGCCGCACCGGACCCCCGGCCTGCCCGACATGGTCGGCGAGATCACCGAGTCCGGCGCGCGCGGCAAGTCCAAGGGCGCGCTGTCCGGGGCCGCCGAGACCGTCTCCGACGCGTTCCGCCAGGCCCGCGACGAGAGCTCCTCGAAGGAGCCCGAGCGTGAGTCCCGGCCGCGGCCCCGCAGGAGCACCGCGGCCCGCAGGAAGGAGGAAGAGGCGTGAGCACGTACGTCTACGGCATCGCCGCCCGCTCGCACCCCGCCCTCTCCGAGGGCCTGGCCGGCGTCGGCGACCCGCCCCGCCCGCTGCGTGTGCTGACCGAGGGCGACCTGGTCGCGGTCGTCAGCGACGCCCCCGACGAACTGCGCCCCAAGCGCAGGGAACTCCTCGCCCACCAGAACGTCCTGGCCGAGACGGGCGCAGACGGCTGTGTGCTGCCCATGCGGTTCGGCAGCGTCGCGCCCGACGACGACACGGTCATCGACGTGCTCGCCGAGCGGTCCGAGCACTACCGGGAGCGCCTGGAGGCACTCGACGGCAAGGTCGAGTACAACGTCAAGGCCTCGCATGTGCAGGACGCCGTCCTGCACCAGGTGATGGCCGACAGCGCCGAGCTGCGCGCGCTCGCCGAGGCCAACCGGCGGGCCGGGGGCGGCACCTACGAGCAGCGGCTGCGGCTCGGTGAGGTCGTCGCCGGCGCGGTCCGGGCCAGGGAGGCCGAGGACGCGGCCGAGGTGCGGCAGGCCTTGCGGCCGCTCGCCACCGCCGCCGGCGTGGGCCCCGAGTCCACCGGCTGGCTGGCCAACGTCTCCTTCCTCGTGGAACGGGACGGGGCCGCCGCGTTCCTGGAGGCCGCCGAGAAGCTGCGCAAGGCCCGCCCGCACCTCGACGTACGCGTCAACGGCCCCCTGCCGCCGTACAGCTTCGTCGAACCAGGACCGTCCGCACCCGCGGGCGATCCGGGGAGCGGGTGACCCCGTGGGACTGATCTCCGAGGTGCTCCTGCTGCCGTTCGCGCCAGTGCGCGGCAGCGCGTGGGTGATCGGGCAGGTGGTGCGGGAGGCGGAGCGGATCTACTACGACCCGGCCGCCGTGCAGGCTGAACTCGCCCGGCTGGAAGAGCTGCTGGAGGCCGGCGAGATCACGGAGGACGAATTCGACCGGCTGGAGGACGAACTCCTCGACCGGCTGGAGAGCGCGACGCGCAGGAGCGCGGCGACGGACGACGGGACGACACGATGAACCGTATGGGACTGGGCCTCGCGCTCGGGGCCGGATATCTCCTCGGACGGACGAAGAAACTGAAGCTGGCGTTCGCCCTCGGCACGCTCGCGGCCGGGAAACGGCTGAACCTGACCCCGCAGGCGGTCACGGAGCTGCTGTCCCAGCAGCTGAAGGACAATCCGCAGTTCAAGGAGATCGGCGAGGAGATACGCGAGGACCTACGCGGGGTCGGCAAGGCCGCCACCGGTGCCCTGGTCGAACGCCAGATGGAGGCCCTCGCCGACCGGCTGCACGACCGCACCGCCGAGGTACGCGGCCAGCTGGAGGGCGGGACCTCCGAGGACGAGGACGACTCCGGCGCAGAGGCGGAGCACGAGGACGCGAAGGACGCCGAAGGAGCAGAGGACACAGAAGGCGCAGAGGACGCAGAGGGCACAGGGGACGCGGAGGACGCCGAGGACACCGAGGACACCGAGGACACAGGGGAGCGCGAGGAGCCCGAGGACCGCGCGGACGATGAGGACCGTGAGGACAGGGAGGACGGGGAGGACGGGGAGGACCGTGAGGACGGGGAGCGCGCGCGGAGGCGGCCCGCCAGGAAGGCACCGGCGAAGAAGACAGGCCAGAAGGCCGCCGCGAAGAAGGCGCCGGCCAAGAAGACCGGCGACCGCAAACCGGCCGCGAAGCAGAGCACGGGCACCCGCAGGACCGGGGCGCGCACGGCCTCCCGCGGCGGCGGCAGTCGTGGCGGCGGGGGACGGAAGGGAGGCGATGAGCGATGACCGGGACGCTCGGATCCACGACCTCCGCGACCTCCCAGGCCGCGAACGGCGGGAACCCGCTGGCCGGGGTGGCCCACGGCGAGGCCGCCGACCGGCTGAAGGAAGAGGTCCAGGAGTACCTGTCGGCCCAGGCCGAACGCCTGCTGGTGGGCGTCGGCCGCAAGCTCGGCGAGACCACCGGCAAGCTCGACGACATGGCCGAGGGGAACAGCCCCGGCTTCGCCAAGCTGGCCCTGGACGGCGGCCGCAAGCTCGCCGGCGGCAAGGGGCCGCTGCGCACCGCCCTGGAGCTCGGCGCCTCCCACGCCAAGGACAGCGTGACCGGCGCCCTGAAGAGCCTCGGCGGCAAGGGCGGCAAGGGCAAGGGCGGCGCGGGCCACAAGCCGACCGTCATCATGGAGCAGATCGACGTGGGGGTGCCGCTGCGCACGGCCTACGACCAGTGGACCCGCTACCAGGACTTCAGCACCTTCGCCAAGGGCGTCAAGAGCGCCTCCCGCGCCGACGACACCGCCAGCGACTGGCAGGCGAAGATCTTCTGGTCCAGCCGCAGCTGGAAGGCGAAGACCACCGAACAGGTGCCGGACCGGCGGATCTCCTGGACCTCGGAGGGTGCCAAGGGCACCACGAAGGGTGCCGTCTCCTTCCACCGTCTCACCGACACCCTCACCCGTGTCCTGCTCGTCATCGAGTACTACCCCTCGGGGTTCTTCGAGAAGACCGGCAACATCTGGCGCGCCCAGGGCCGCCGTGCCCGGCTCGACCTGAAGAACTTCGCCCGCTTCATCACCCTGAAGGGAGAGGCGGGCGACGGCTGGCGCGGCGAGATCCGTGACGGCGAGGTCGTCCGCTCCCACGAGGACGCGGTCGCGGAGGAGGACGCCCGGGAGGACGATGAGGGGAACCGGGAGGACGAGGAGGAAGACGGCCCGGACGCCGAGGACCGCCCGTACGAGGAGGACGAGGAGGAGGACGAGGACGGCGAGACCGGCGGACACGAGGGTGAGCCCGAGGACGAGTACGACGAGGAGGAGCCCGAGGACGCCTACGAGGACGAGGACGGCTTCGAGGACGAGGACACCGCGGACACCGAGGACGACGAGGGCGGAGGCCGGCGATGACCATGCCGAGCCGCCTGCCGGAGCCGTACGCCCAGAGCAGCGGCGCCAGCCTCGCCGACATCCTGGAACGCGTCCTCGACAAGGGGATCGTCATCGCCGGCGACATCCGGATCAACCTGCTCGACATCGAGCTGCTCACCGTCAAGCTCCGGCTCGTGGTCGCCTCCGTCGACAAGGCGAAGGAGATGGGCATCGACTGGTGGGAGGACGACCCGGCCCTGTCCACCCGCGCCCGCCGCGACGAACTCGCCCGGGAGAACGCCGAGTTGCGCGCCCGGCTCGCCCGACTCGAGGAACTGGCCCCGGCACGTGCCCCGCAGGACGTCCGTGAGGAGAGTCTCGATGACCGGACTGCGTTACGTCTACGCCGTGTGCCGGCCGCTCGGCGCACCCCTGCAGGCCGATCTGACGGGGGTCGCGGGCGATCCGCCCCGGCTCCTCACCCACCACGGTCTGATCGCCGTGGTCAGCCATGTACCGGAACGGGACTTCTCCGAGGAGGCGCTGCGCGGCCATCTGGAGGACCTGGACTGGCTGGCCGCCACGGCCCGCTCCCATCAGCAGGTCGTCGACGCGCTCACCGCCGTCACCACACCGCTGCCGCTGCGGCTGGCCACCGTCTTCCGTGACGACAGCGGCGTACGCGTGATGATGGAGCGGCAGGAGGACCACTTCCGTCGCACGCTGGACCGGCTGACCGGGCGCGTGGAGTGGGGCGTCAAGGTGTACGTCGCACCGGAACCCGAGCCGGTCGCGGCCACGCCGTCCCCCGCGCGGCCCGCCTCCGGGCGGGACTACCTCCAGCAGCGCCGTCGGCAGAGCAGGGCCCGCGAGGACACCTGGCAGCGCGCCGAGCGGTTCGCGGCCCGGCTGCATTCCACTCTCCGCGCGCACGCCGAGGACGCCCGGCTCCACCCGCCGCAGAATTCCACGCTTTCCGCGGCCGGCGCGGGAGAGAACGTGCTGAACGCCGCCTATCTCGTACCGCGCGCCCGGTCCGAGGAATTCGTGGAGATCGTGGACCGCACGAAGGGCGAGGAATCCGGAATCCGCGTGGAACTCACCGGACCGTGGGCCGCCTATTCGTTCGTCGAGCAGGGCGCTGAAAGGGAATCCGGTGAACCGGAGGAGGCGACATGACGGTCGTCGAGCGACGTGAGGTGGCCCTGGTGGACCTCCTGGACCGGCTGCTGGCCGGCGGGGTCGTCGTCACCGGGGACGTGACCCTGCGCATCGCGGACGTCGACCTCGTCCGAATCGACCTGAACGCGCTGATCAGCTCCGTGAACGACACCGTGCCGTCGCCCTGGGGGGATGCACGGTGACCGCCCGCCGCAGCCGTATGGACCTCGAACCCGACACGGTCGAACGCGACCTGGTCAAGCTCGTCCTCACGGTGGTGGAACTGGTGCGCCAGCTGATGGAACGGCAGGCGCTGCGCCGTGTCGACCAGGGAGACCTCAGCGAGGAGCAGGAGGAGCGCATCGGGCTCACCCTGATGCTGCTCGACGACCGCATGACCGAACTGCGCGAGCGCTACGGACTACGGCCCGAGGACCTGAATCTGGACCTCGGGCCGCTCGGACCGCTGCTCCCCAGGGAATAAGGGCGCCTTTTTAACTCACCACCTGTACCAACGGCCCCTGCCTCCGGCCGCGGAGGTCCCCCGGAGGAGGAATCCGAGCAGCCAGACGACGAGAACCGCGACTGCGATCCACCACAGCAACTTCACCGCGAATCCGGCGCCGAAAAGAATCAGCACCAGCAGCAGGACCAGCAGAATCGGAACCATAGTGTGAACCTCCTGCGTTCCGGGTTTCCCGGAATCCGCGAATCATCCGCGGTTCAGGCGTCCTTTCGGCACAGGATCTCTCCGTGCAGCACCGCGAACCAGCCGTCCTCCTGGTGGCCCCACTCCCGCCAGGCCTCCGACACGGCCCGCAGCTGCTCCGGTGTGGCGTGCCCGCCCTCGACGGCGCGTTCCGCGTACGCCGACGCCAGGGTCCGGTCGGCCCACAGGCCGCTCCACCACGCCCGCTCCTGCGGGCTGCTGAACGTCCAGGTGGCGGAGGTCGCCGTGATGTCGGTGAAACCGGCCGCCAGCGCCCAGGACTTCAGCCGCCGCCCGGCGTCCGGCTCGCCCCCGTTGGCCCGTGCCACCCGCCGGTACAGGTCCTGCCACTCGTCCATGCCGGCCGAGGCGGGGTACCAGATCATCGCCGAGTAGTCCGAGTCGCGCACCGCGACGTACCCGCCCGGCTTCGTCACCCGCCGCATCTCGCGCAGCGCCTGCACCGGATCGCCCACGTGCTGGAGCACCTGGTGGGCGTGGACCACGCAGAACGAGTCGTCCGGGTACTCCAGGGCGTGGACGTCGGCGACGGCGAAGTCGACGTTCGCCAGGCACCGGTCGGCTGCCGTGGCCCGCGCCTGCGTCAGGACGTCCTCGGCGCGGTCGACGCCGGTGACATGGCCGTCGGGGACCAGGGCCGCCAGGTCGGCGGTGATCGTGCCCGGGCCGCAGCCGATGTCCAGGATCCGCATGTGCGGCTTCAGTGAACCGAGCAGATAGGCCGCGGAGTTGGCGGCGGTGCGCCAGGTGTGGGAACGCAGCACCGACTCGTGGTGCCCGTGCGTGTAGACGGCGGTCTCCTGTGCCTTCGGCATGGCTCGGCCCCTCTTCTCGACGTACCGGCCCCCGGGCTCCGGGAGTCCGGGGCGATGCTCATCACCGTACGCGCATCGACCGCATCTCGAGACCATCTGTTTTGGTATATGGACTGACGACCCGTCAGGAAGTGGTCGGAAGCGGCCGGACGTGGTCGGAAGCGGTCGGCTACCCTGAAGCCGCCGTCCGTCGCGCGGGCGGCGTCCGCGACCGGGAGGGTCCCCGCATGCGCCTGCTGCTCGTCCGCCACGGCCAGACCCCCACGAACGTCCACTACCTCCTCGACACCGCCGCTCCCGGACCCGGCCTCACCGAACTCGGCGAGCGGCAGGCGGCCGCCCTGGTCGACGCCCTCGCCGGCGAGGACCTCGACGCGGTGTACGCCTCCACCCTGGTCCGCACCCGGCTCACCGCGGCCCCGCTGGCCGCCGCCCGCGGCCTCGACATCCAGGTCCGCGACGGCATCCGCGAGGTCTTCGCCGGCGACCTGGAGATGCAGCCCGGCGAGTCCGAGCAGGCCGCGCTCTACATGCGCACGGTGTTCGCCTGGGCCGCAGGCGACCTGGACCTGCGCATGCCCGGCGGCGAGAGCGGCGCCGAGTTCCTCGCCCGCTACGACGCCGTGGTCGCCGAGGCCGCCGCGGGCGCGGCCACCGCGGCCCTCGTCAGCCACGGCGCCGCCATCCGCACCTGGACCGCCGCCCGCGCCCGCAACATCGACGTCCCCTTCGCCGCCGCCCACCGCCTCGCCAACACCGGCACGGTGATCCTGGAGGGCGACCCCGCCACCGGCTGGCAGGTCCTGACCTGGGCGGGCGCCACGGTGCGGCCGGCGGGCGAGGGCGGCCCGGCGGGCGAGCCCGCCACCGGGGACCAGGGGGATTAAGAGTTTGCCGCCCGGCGGGGGCGGCCCGCAGAATGCCTCCTCATGGGACACCTGGAAGCCGCGCACCTCGAGTACTACCTCCCCGACGGGAGGGCGTTGCTCGGCGACGTGTCCTTCCGGGTGGGCGAAGGGGCCGTGGTCGCCCTGGTCGGCCCCAACGGCGCCGGCAAGACCACCCTGCTGCGCCTGATCTCCGGCGAGCTGAAGCCCCACGGCGGCACCGTCACGGTCAGCGGCGGCCTCGGGGTGATGCGCCAGTTCGTCGGCTCCGTACGCGACGAGACGACCGTGCGCGACCTGCTGGTGTCGGTGTCCTCGCCGCGGATCCAGGACGTCGCGAAGGCCGTGGACAAGGCCGAGCACGCGATCATGACCGTCGACGACGAGGCCGCCCAGCTCCAGTACGCGCAGGCCCTCTCCGACTGGGCCGAGGCCCGCGGCTACGAGGCCGAGACCCTGTGGGACATGTGCACCACGGCCGCGCTCGGGGTGCCGTACGACACGGCGCAGTTCCGGCTCGTACGGACCCTCTCCGGCGGTGAGCAGAAGCGGCTGGTGCTGGAGGCCCTCCTGCGCGGCACCGACGAGGTGCTGCTCCTCGACGAGCCCGACAACTACCTCGACGTCCCCGGCAAGCGCTGGCTGGAGGAGCGGCTGAAGGAGACCCGCAAGACGGTCCTCTTCGTCTCCCACGACCGCGAACTCCTCTCCCGCGGCGCCGAGAAGATCGTCTCCGTGGAGCCCTCGCCCACCGGCGCGGACGCCTGGGTGCACGGCGGCGGCTTCGCCACCTACCACGAGGCCCGCCGGGAACGCTTCGCCCGCTTCGAGGAGTTGCGCCGCCGCTGGGACGAGAAGCACGCCCAGCTGAAGAAGCTCGTCCTGAACCTCCGCCAGGCAGCCTCCATCAGCCATGAGCTGGCCTCCCGCTATCAGGCCGCCCAGACCAGGCTGCGCAAGTTCGAGGAGGCCGGCCCGCCGCCGGAGCCGCCGCGCGAGCAGGACATCACGATGCGCCTCAAGGGCGGCCGCACGGGCGTACGGGCCGTCACCTGCAAGGGACTTGAGCTGACCGGCCTGATGAAACCGTTCGACCTGGAGGTCTTCTACGGCGAACGGGTCGCCGTCCTCGGCTCCAACGGCTCCGGCAAGTCCCACTTCCTGCGCCTCCTCGCCGGGGACTCCGTGGCCCACACCGGCGAGTGGAAGCTCGGCGCGCGGGTCGTGGCCGGGCACTTCGCCCAGACCCACGCCCACCCCGAGCTCCAGGGCCGCACCCTCCTAGACATCCTGTGGAAGGAGCACGCCCAGGACCGGGGCGCGGCCATGTCCCGGCTGCGCCGCTACGAGCTCACCCAGCAGGCCGAGCAGGCCTTCGAGCGGCTCTCCGGCGGCCAGCAGGCCCGCTTCCAGATCCTGCTCCTGGAACTGGAGGGCGCGACCGCCCTCCTGCTCGACGAGCCCACGGACAACCTGGACCTGGAGTCCGCCGAGGCGCTCCAGGAGGGGCTGGAGGCCTTCGAGGGCACGGTCCTCGCGGTCACCCACGACCGCTGGTTCGCCCGCGCCTTCGACCGCTACCTCGTCTTCGGGAGCGACGGCCGGGTGCGCGAGACGCCGGAGCCGGTGTGGGACGAGCGGCGGGTGGAGCGCGCCCGGTAGCCGACGCCCGGGGGCCCGGGGGCCCGAATGTTCGTACAGTGGAGTGGACGCAGTAGGCGGAACGACGAGCGGGGCACCACCATGACCGGAGTCGACCCTGACCGGCTGGACGACCAGCAGCTCATGAAAGAGCTGGAGACGATCCACCGCACGCGCCACGACACCCTGCTGTACGGCTCGAACGACGCCCTGCGCGCCCACAACGACCGTATGGCACAGCTGGAGGGCGAGTACCTGCGCCGCAACCCGGGCCGCTTCGTCTCTCCCGGCCGCACCCGCGAGGGGGCCAGGGAGCGGGCCGTCGCGGCGAACGGCGGACGCGGCGCCCGCCCGGCGACCGGGACGGTCGCGGCGGAGACTCCGGTCGGCAAGTGGGGGCCGGGCTCGGCGGGCGGGGGCTCCGGGGCGAGGTGAGCCGCCGGAGAGAAGCGGGCCGCCGGAGAGAAGTGCCGACGGAGAGAAGTGAGCCGGCCGTCCGGGCCGGACGGCCGGGCGTGAGGCGGCCCCGGGATCCGCAGTCGGATCCCGGGGCCGCCCTGTTCAGTGCTGTGCCTTACTGGCTGTCGTCGCCGCCGTCGGCCTGCACGCTGGTGTTGCCGTTGCCGTTGATGCAGCTGAACTGTTCCCCGTTGTCCTGGTTGGCCGAGCCGAGGCCGAGGAGCGCCCCGAGTCCGAGGTTCAGCTTCGACAGGTTCACCAGGCCGACGTTGACCTCGCCCGTCTGGGTGCAGTTCTGGGCGTTGCCGTCCGAGCCGCCCGCGGAGGCGACTCCCGCACCGGCCAGGGTGAGGGTGCCGATCATTGCGGCCACGAGGCCGGCCTTGCGAAGCGTGCGCATTACATCCCCTTTGCTCTCTGGGTGGTGTGTCTCGTGATGTAACTGAACGTTACGAGTGTGCACCGTATGTTACGATTGCACCTTTTGCACCCCAACACGCCGACCCATCCGCGGCAACCACTGGCATGCCACTCGGGGGACATGGGCCACCGAAGTCCCCTGTCCGGAGCTGCGCGCCGACCTCACCGGCCGTTCGCGACCACCGCCTCGGCCAGTTCCGCCGCGTTCGCGTAGCGCTTCTTGTGCGGCAGCCGGTGCACGGCGTCCACCAGCGCGTCGGGCGCGTTCCTGTGGCGCAGGGTCAGGGACAGTTCCCGCGGATCCGCGGGGAAGGAACCGCGCCCCAGGATCCGGCCCAGCTCCTGCCGGACCGCCGCCGGCGACGCCTGGGGGGACCCCGGTACCACCGGACCGCCCCAGATCTGCGGATCGTCCTCGGCGGGAGGTTCCGGATCGTGCCACTCCGCGGACCGCGTGGGGTGTCCCGAGCGGAGCAGGCCCCGCAACTCGTGCTTCATCTCTTCGTCCCGGTGCACGCTCAACCGGTCGCTGCCTCGCTGCATGTCTCCCTCCGGATGTTCGGGCCGGATGTTCGGGCCGGTCCACCGCGTACCCGTGCCGCGGGGGCCGACACGGGATCCCCGGGATCCTTCGCCGCCGGGCGCCCCGGCCGGGTGCCCGGCCCCCGTCCGCGGGTCACCCGGGTGGCGGACCCCGTCCCGCCAATGGACCGTGGCCGCGCGCGGTCGCACGGGTCTGCGGCTGTGATGGGGGCGGGGCGTGAACGCCGTGCCCCGTCCTCGTCGGCCGAAGGAGCCGTCCCATGCGCCGCACCGCCCCCTTCCTCCTCGCCGCCGCCCTGCTGGTCGCCGTCGCGCCGGTCGCGGTCGCCGATCCGGCGGCCGAGGTCGGCCCCGGCAGCATCGACCCCGGGGGCAGCGTCACCGTGTCGGTCTCCTGCGACCCCCTCGGCGGCACCGCCCCGGAGACCCTGGACGCCGCCTCACAGGCGTTCTCCGAGGGGACCGTCAAGCTGACCAGGGTCCCCGGCGACGACGGGACCGCCGCCGGGCCCGTCTACCAGGGCAGCGCCCTCGTCGCCGCCGACCTCGGCCAGGGCGACGGTGGGCTCGGCCCGGACACCGCCTGGACCGTCGACGGCACCTGCCCGGCACCCCCCGGTGGCCAGGGCAGCCCCTGGAGCGCCACGTTCGACGTCAACCGGCCCACCACCGCGGGCGGCACCACCGGCGGGGACGCGGGTGGGAGCGGGGGAGTGGACGGCGGGCTCGGCGGCAGCGGAAGCGTGGGTCCGGACGGGGGAGCGGACCTGGACGGAGGCGTCGGCACGGATCCCGGTGCGGATCTCACCGCGGATCTGGGCGCGGATCTGGGCGCCGGCATCGGCGGAGGCATCGGTGGAGGCATCGGTGGAGGCATCGGCGGGGCTGTCGGCTCGGGCGGCATCCCGCCCTGCCCCCTGACCCCCGGCCAGAGCGCCCCCTCCTGCGACGGTGGCCACGCCTGCCCCCACGACAAGCCCTGCCCGACCGCCCGTCCCACGCAGCACCCCACGCAGCGGCCCACGGAGCGTCCCACCACCCCGGCCACCGTCGAACACGGTGCACGGGCCGGCACGGGCGGTGCCTTCCGTGACTCCGTGCCCGCCCTCGTCGCCGGCGGACTGCTGATCGCGGGCGCGTTCGGCGCCGCCGCCCACCGGCTGCTGCGCCGCCGCAGGACCCCGGCGGGCCTCTGACCCCGCCCGCAGGCCGCTCCGGCCCCGGCTGTGACCGGCGCGACGCGGACGGGCGGCCATGGGCCCGGGACCCACGGGGTCCACACAGCACGGGGGCATCACCCGCCCCGTACGAGACGGCACGCACCACCGGCACCCGGGCACCGCACCCCACGCGGACCCCTGCGGGTGCCGGCATCCGGCACCAGGGACGGACTGCGCGGAGGACCCCATGCGGCGCACGGAACCGGAGGACCACGGGCCCGTCCGCTACGGCCCCCCGCTCCCGCCCGACGGACTGCCCGTCCTCCCCGAACTCGCCGACGTCCTCGCCCGGGCCGCCACGCGCGCGTACGGCGAACCCGTCGGCGGCGGCCCCGAACTCCTGGACGCCGCCCGCGGCCACCTGGAACGGCGCGGAGTCCCCGCCGGGCCCGGCCGGACCGTCGCCGCGCCCGGAGCGCCCGCGCTGCTCGTCGCGCTGACCGCCGCGCTCGGCGGCGACGTCCTGGTGCCCCGGCCCTGCGCGGCCTGGTGGGCCCCGTACGCCCGCCTCCTCGGCCGGCCCGTCTTCCATGTCGCGACCCCCGCCGAGTGCGGCGGCGTACCGGACCCGTACGCCCTGCTGGAGACGGTGCGCCGGGTGCGCGCCGAGGGCGGGGACCCGCGGCTGCTGGTGCTGTCCCCCGCCGACGACCCCACCGCCACCGTCGCCCCGCCCGAGGTGCTCCACGAGGCCGTCGAGGCCGCCGCCGGGGAAGGCCTGCACCTGATCAGCGACGAGACCTGGCGCGACACCCTGCACACCCCGCACGACACCGTGCCGGTCGGCCCCGCCGAGATGCTGCCCGAGCGGGTCACCGTCGTCACCGACCTGGCCGGCGCGCTGCTGCCCGGCGGCTGGCCCGCCGCCGTCGCCCGGCTGCCCGCCTCGGCCGCCGGGGACGACCTGCACGCGCGCGTGCTCGACGTCCTCACCGCGCTCGACGCCCGCGTGGCCGCGCCCGTCGCCGCGGCCGCCGCGTACGCCCTGACCGGACCCGAACCGGTCACCGCGCGCGGGGCCGCCACCGTACGGCTCCACGCGCGCATGGCCCGCGCCCTGCACGCCACCGTCGTGGCCGCGGGAGCCCTCGCCGCGCCGCCGCAGGCCGGCCGCCACCTGTACGCCGACCTCGGCCCCCTGCGGGAGGCGCTCGCCGCGCGCGGGGTGGGCGACTCCCAGGACCTGGAGGACTTCCTCACCGCCCGGCTCGGCATGCCCGCGCCCGGCGGCCACCGCTTCGGGGACGACCTCGGCGCGCTGCGCGTACGGCTGTCCACCGGACCCCTGCTGGGCGGTACGGACGCCGAGCGCGCGGAATGCCTCATCTCGCCCACGCCGTTGGAACTGCCACACGTGCAACGCGCGTTGACGCTTGTGAGGTCGGTCTTCGACGATCTCCGTGACGACGCTCAGCGACGGGAGCCTCCTCGATGACGCAGCAGTCCGAGTCGCCCACCACCACCGCCGGACCCGTGCCCCCGCAGGACACCGACACCCTGGTCCCGCCCCCTTTTCCGCCGCTCGCCGAGCCCCGCCCGGCCGGTGAGCGGCGGGCCTGGCCGCGTTCCTTCCACCACCGGCTGACCGCCCCGCTGCCCGGACTCAAGGCCCTCGCCCGCTTCGCCCGCGAGGGCTCCGTACGCCCCGGCAGGGAAGGCCTCGCCGACGTCCCCCGGCTGCCCTTCGCCCCCGCCCCGCTGCCCCGCGCGGATCCCGGCACCCTCGCCGTCACCTGGGCGGGACACGCCAGTTGGGTGCTGCGCATCGGCGGACTCACCGTCCTCACCGACCCGGTCTGGTCCCGCCGTATCCTCGGCACCCCCACCCGCATCACCCCCGTGGGCGTCCCGTGGGAGGACCTGCCGCCCGTCGACGCGGTCGTCATCAGCCACAACCACTACGACCACCTGGACGCCCCGACCCTGCGCCGACTGCCGCGCGACACCCCCGTGTTCGTGCCTGCCGGCCTCGGACGCTGGTTCCGGCGGCGCCGGTTCACGGCCGTCACCGAGCTGGACTGGTGGGAGGCGGCCGAACTGTCCGGCGTCCGCCTCGACTTCGTCCCCGCCCACCACTGGTCCAAGCGCACCCTCCTCGACACCTGTCACTCCCTCTGGGGCGGCTGGGTGCTCACCGCCCCCGACGGACAGCGCCTGTACTTCGCCGGCGACACCGGCTACGGCCACTGGTTCTCCCTGATCGGCCGCCGCTACCCCGGCATCGACCTCGCCCTGCTGCCCATCGGCGCCTACGACCCCCGCTGGTGGCTCAGCGACGTCCACTGCGACCCCGAGGAGGCCGTCCGGGCCGCCCTCGACCTCGGCGCCCGCCGGATGGCGCCCATGCACTGGGCGACCTTCGTCCTGTCCGCGGAGCCGGTCCTGGAACCCCTGGAACGCGTCCGCAAGGCCTGGGAGAACGCGGGCCTGGACCGCGAGGACCTCTGGGACCTGCCCATCGGCGGCTCACGGACCCTGGGCTAGCCGGCGCCGGGTCTCCTGATCCGGCGCCACACACTCGGCGCCGCGCTGATCAGCACGGTCAGCGCGACCGCCGTGACCACCCCCTGCCACGGCTCCGGGAACAGCGAACCCCCCAGAATCCCGATCAGCTGATACGTGAGCGCCCACGCCAGACAGGCCGGCAGATTGCCCCGCACGAACCGCCGCAGCGGCCAGTCCGCCATCAGACAGGCCAGCATCACCGGGATCCGGCCCGCCGGCACCAGCCGCGACAGCACCAGCACCGCCACATCGTGCTCGGCGAGCCGGGTCTGCGCCTGCTCCAGCCGCTGCTCCGGCGCCCGCGCCCGGATCGCCTCCAGCCAGCGCGAGCCGTTCCTCGACCGCATCCCGCGCCGCCCCAGCCAGTACAGCGTCGCGTCCCCGAGGAACGCGGCCAGCGACGCCGTCACGAACACCAGCGCCAGCGAGAACGGCGCGGTCTGATGAAACGCCACCACCGCCGCCGAACTCACCAGCGCCCCCGTCGGCACCACCGGCACCAGCGCCCCGATCAGCACCAGCAGGAACAGCGACGGATAGCCGATCGCCTGCTGCGTCGACTCCGCCGGTACGACCGTCGTCGCGGCCGCCGCGAGCCACCACCTCACCGCAGGACCTCGGGGCGCACACTCTCGCCGTGTTCCAGCCGGTGCACCGTCACGCCCGGCGCACGCAGCGCCGCGAGGCGCACGAACTCCTCACCCGGCGCATGGAACTCATGGGGGCGCACGGCGTCCATCCCGATGGGCCAGTACGTGCCGTAGTGCACCGGCACCGCGCTCCCCGGCGCCAGCCGGGCCAGCGCCTCGGCCGCCCGGCCCGCGTCCAGATGCCCCTCGCCCAGGTACGGGCCCCAGCCGCCGACCGGCAGCAGCGCCACGTCGACCGGCCCCACCTCACGCGCCATGTCCTCGAACAGCCCGGTGTCCCCGGCGAAGTAGGTGCGCGCCTCGCCCTCGACGACGTACCCGAGCGCGGGGGAGCGGTGCCGGCCCACCGGCAGCCGCCGTCCGTCGTGCCGCGCGGGCACCGCCCGTATCCGCACCCCGCGCACCGAGGTCACCTCACCCGGCTCCATCTCGCTGACCTGGAGATGCGTCAGCCGCCGCAGCCCCGGGACGGCGCGCGGCGCACCCCGGGGCACCAGCAGGCGCGTACCCGGCGCGAGGCGCGCCAGCGACGGCACATGGAGATGGTCGGCGTGCAGATGGGAGACGACCGCCACGTCCGCCCGCCAGGCGGCCGGCGGGGGGAGCACGCCCCGGCGGCGGCGCAGATGCGCGAGCCGGCGCGCGAACAGAGGGTCGGTCAGCACGCGCACGTTCGCATCCTCGACCGTACAGGTCGCGTGACCCCACCAGGTGATCTCCACCGGCACCCCTTTGCCTCCTTCGCGCGACTCCCCCGAAGCCTACGGGCAGGAGTAGGGTCGGCGGCGAAACCCGGAGGTGAGGGGGACGCCATGGGACCGGTGCGGGTCACGGCGATCGCGAGTCTGACACCGCTCGAGGAACTGGACGCCGATCCCTTCCTGGTGGACTCCCGCAGCCAGCACGCGATGTGCGCGCGCTGGGCCGCCCAGCGCGGCTACACCGTCAGCCGCGAACTGCTCGTGCGCGGACTGCGCGCCGACCACTGCGTGCTCTGGGACGGGGTGCGGCCCGGCGTCGACCTGTTCGTCGCGCCCAGCCGCCGGGTCCTCGAGAGCGCCCTGTCGGACGTCGAGGAGTTCACCGAGGAGTGCACCCGCCGCGGGGTGCGCGTGGAGACCGTCGGCTACGCCGAACCCGCCTACGACGCCCAGATGAAGGCCCACGTCCACCGGCGCCTGTCGATGCCGACGGCCGGCTACGACGGACGGTGAACGCCGGGCGGTGAGCCGCCCCGGACGGTGAGCCCCGGACGGTGAGCCCCGGACGGGACGCCGTGCGCGACGCCGGGGCGACCGACGGTGACCGGGCCGGTTGTCGGTCCCGTGTGACAGGGTGGACGACGGGCCCCTCCGTTCGGCGTCGGGGCCGGAAGGGGCGAGGTGACGGGGCGTGCGTGGGGTGCGGTGGCGGCGAGCCGTCAGCCAGGCGGGGCGGAGCCTCGCCGTGTGGGCCGTCTCCACGCTGACGATGCTGGTGCTCGCGGGGATCCTGCCCGACTTCCGGCTCCAGTCCGCCGACGGCGACAGCGCCACCACCATCGCCGTCACCGCGGCCGTCGGCGCCGGTGTCTTCGGTCTCCTCTCCGCCCTGGTCTGGCCCCTCCTCGTCCGGCTCCTGCTGCTGGTGCCGGCGCTCGTCCTCGGCCTGCTGGTGTTCTTCCTCAACGGCTCGCTGCTGCTGATAGCGCTGCGGCTGACGCCCTCCGGACAGACCGAGGCCGCGCCCGAGACCGCCGTCATCGTCGCCGCCGTGATGTCCGCCGTCGCCTCCGCGACCGGCGGCGCCCTCGCCGTCCGCGACGACGACGCCTACCGCCGCCGCCTCTACCGCCTCGCCGACCGCCGCCGCCGGGGCGGCCCGCCCTGCGCCGCCACCCCGGGCACCGTGTTCCTCCAGCTCGACGGCGTCGGCCACGACGTCCTGTCCGCCGCCGTCGACAAGGGCCTGATGCCGACGGTCGCCGGCTGGCTCGGCCGGACCCCGGCCGACGCCGCCGAAGCCCGCCCCGACCCCGCCTCCCGCCCCACCGGCCTGCCCACCCACCGCCTCACCCCCTGGCACACGGACTGGTCCAGCCAGACCGGCGCCAGCCAGCTGGGCATCCTGCACGGCAGCAACCACGACGTGCCCGCCTTCCGCTGGTACGAGAAGGACAGCCGGGAGGTGATGGTCTGCAACCGCCCCACCAGCGCCGCCGAACTCCAGCGCCGCGCCGTCGAGCGCACCGGCGACGGCGGACTCCTCACCCTGGACGGCGCGAGCCGCGGCAACCTCTTCGGCGGCGGCGCCGACGAACAGGCCCTCGTGCTGTCCATCGCCACCCGCCGCCGGGGCCGCGAGACCCGCTCCCGCGCCGGCTACTTCGCCTACTTCTCCGACCCCGCCAACGCCGTGCGCACCGCCCTGTCCTTCGTCGCCGAGGTGGTCCGCGAGATCGCCCAGTCCACCCGCGCGCGGCTGCGCAAGGAGCGCCCCCGCGTGAGCCGCGGCGGCCTGTACCCGTTCGTCCGCGCCTTCGCCACCGTCGTCGAACGCGACGTCGTCGTGGCCGCCGTCATGGGCGACCTGCTCGCCGGCCGCACCGCCGTCTACGCCGACCTGGTCGCCTACGACGAGGTCGCCCACCACTCCGGGCCGCTCGGCCGGGACACCGACCAGGTCCTCGGCCGCCTCGACCGCGCCCTCGCCCTGATCGAGAAGGCCGCCGAGCACGCCC
The DNA here is from genome assembly GCF_040630405.1 of Streptomyces sp. NPDC005811. Lineage (NCBI taxonomy): Bacteria > Bacillati > Actinomycetota > Actinomycetes > Kitasatosporales > Streptomycetaceae > Streptomyces > Streptomyces sp. NPDC005811. The sequence continues at coordinate 47,849 of NZ_JBEXXK010000012.1, read as the reverse complement.
CCCGCCCCTACCGGATCGTCGTCCTCTCCGACCACGGCCAGAGCCCCGGCGAGACCTTCCGAGCCCGCTACGGCCTCACCCTCGGCGACCTGGTGCGCGCCGGCAGCGGGCTGCCCGTGCCGCGCCGCGCCGAACGGACGCACAGCGGCGCCGAGGCCCGCGCGGCCGTCCGCGCCGCGCTGCGCCGGCCCGTCGAGGAGAGCGGCGAACGGCACCGCCCGGCCGGCCGCCGCTCCGAACCGATCGTCCTCGCCTCCGGGAACCTCGGCCTGATCTCCTTCCCCGACGTCCCGCACCGGATGACGAAGGAGGAGATCGACGCCCGCCACCCCGCCCTGCTGTCCACCCTCGCCAACCACCCCGGCATCGGCTTCCTCCTCGTCCGCAGCGAGGAGCACGGCGGGGTCGTCCTCGGCGCCCACGGCGCCCAGACCCCCCTGGACCGGCTCGACGACGAGCCCGGCCCGCTGGCCCCGTTCGGGCCCGGCGCCGCCGACGCCGTGCGCCGCACCCACTCCTTCCCGCACACCGCCGACATCATGGTCAACTCCTTCCACGACCCGGCCGACGGCGAGGTCCTCGCCTTCGAGGAGCAGATCGGTTCCCACGGCGGCCTCGGCGGCGCCCAGTCCCGGCCCTTCCTGCTGTCCCCGCTCGCCCTGTCCGCCCCCGTCGACGGCGGGGGGACCCTCACCGGCGCCGAACACCTCCACCGCGTCCTGCGCCGCTGGCTCCGCGAATCCGACGGACCCCAGATACCGCTGGAGCAGGCCCCGGAGGAACGGGCCGCCTGAAAATCGGCTGCGCCGCCACGGCCGTACACGCAGACTGGCCGGGTCGCCCTCCCTCCGGTCCCAAGGAGCAGCAGCGTTGCAGGCTGCCGTCACCGTCACGCCCTCCCGCATCCCCGACCTCCTCCTCGGCCTCGCCACCGTGCGGCCCGTCTTCCTCTGGGGCGCCCCCGGCATCGGGAAGTCTTCCCTGGTCAGGGAGTTCGCCGAGTCCCTCGGCCTGGAGTGCGTCAGCCTGCTCGGCACGCAGCTCGCACCGGAGGACCTGATCGGCGTGCCCCAGATCCGTGACGGACGGTCGGTGTTCTGCCCGCCCGAGGCGATCGCCCGCGACGAGCCGTACTGCCTGTTCCTGGACGAGCTGAACGCGGCCGGCCCGGACGTGCAGAAGGCGTTCTACTCGCTGATCCTGGACCGCCGTATCGGCACCTACGAACTCCCCGAGGGCTCGATCGTCATCGGCGCCGGCAACCGCGCCACCGACAACGCGCTCGCCCGGCCCATCGCCTCCGCGCTCGTCAACCGCCTCACCCACGTCCACCTGGAGGCCTCCTCGCGGGACTGGCTGGCCTGGGCGGCGGCCCACGGCATCCACCCCTGGGTCCTCGACCACCTCACCGACCGGCCCGACCACCTGTGGTCCAAGCCGCCGAAGACCGAGGAACCCTTCTCCACCCCCCGCTCCTGGCACATGCTCTCCGACGCCCTGCACTCCTTCGGCCGCGACCTCGACGAGGACACCCTCAAGGTCCTCGCGCACGGCACGCTCACGCCCGCGCACGCCACCGCCTTCTGCGGCTACGTCAAGATCGTCCGCAGCCGGTACGGCATCGAGGCCGTCCTGCGGGGCGACGCGCCCTGGCCGCACCGCGTCGAGGACCGCGACCTGCTCTACTACCTCGCCGACTCCTTCCGCGGCCGGCTGATCAAGGAACTCCCCGCCGTCAAGGAACACATGTCGGCGAACGGCCGGCAGACCGCGTACCGCGCCAAGTCGCTCCTCGTGCAGCTCGCCGAGATCTCCGTCGAGGTCGCGCAGACCGTCATCGCCTCCGACCCCGACGGCAACCCCGTCCTGCCCGCCTGGTTCCTGGTCGAGGCCGCCCGCGACCTGCCCCGCCTGGTGGAGGCGCGGCGATGACCCGGGCCGACCAGGTGGTCCGGCTGGACCGGGCGAAAGGGAAGAACCGGCCGGCGGCGCGGCGATGAGCGGGCCGGACCGACGGGGCGCGGCGACGCGTGGCGCGGGCCGGAGGCAGGGGGCGGTGATGAGCGGGTTGGGCTGGAGGCGGGGCGCGGACATGCGTGGGACGGGCCGGGGGCAGGGTGCGGTGATGAGCGGGTTGGGCCGGGGGCGGGGCGCGGGCATGCGTGGGACGGGCCGGGGGCGGGGTGCGGCGACATGTGGTGCGGGCAAGAGTTACGGCGCGGTGATGCGTGGGATGGGCCGGGGGCAGGGTGCGGTGATGAGCGGGTTGGGCCGGGGGCGGGGCGCGGACATGCGTGGGACGGGCCGGGGGCAGGGTGTGGTGATGAGCGGTTTGGGCCGGGGGCGGGGCGCGGACATGGGCGCGGCGGGCCGGGGGTGGGGTGCGGCGACATGTGGTGCGGGCGAGAGTTACGGCGCGGTGATGCGTGGGACGGGCCGGGGGCAGGGTGTGGTGATGAGCGGTTTGGGCCGGGGGCGGGGCGCGGGCATGCGCGCGGCGGGCCGAGGGCGGGGTGCGGCGACGTGTGGCGCGGGTCGGGGGCAGGGTGCGGCGACAAGTGGTGGGGGCGAGAGTCACGGCGCGGTGATGCGTGGTGCGGGCAAGAGTCACAGTGTGGTGATGCGTGGCGCGGGCCGGAGGCAGGGCGTGGTCATGAAGTGGGCGGAGGCGGGGCGATGAGCAAGGGTGGGCGCGGGAAGAAGAAGCGGGATCTGGCGGCCGAGGCGTTCGCCGAGGGGCTGCGGCTGATGCACGCCAACCCGGCCCTCGACGCCGTCGCCCACGGCGTGTGCCGCGAGGAGGACTGCACGCTGGCGCCCCGCGAGGGCCTCGTCCGGGTCGACTCCCACGGCACGGTCCACGTCCACCCGGCCCGGATCGCCGACCCGGCCGTCTGGGCCTGGTCCCTCGCCCACGCCACCCTCCACCTCGGCTTCGGCCACGTCCCGGCGGCCGAGGGCCCCCGCGTCCAGCCCGACCGGTACGACATCGCCGCCCGCTGCGCCGTCGTCAACCGATTCCTGCTCACCTTCCCCGTCGGCAGACCCCCGGAGGGCCGGCCGCTCACCTACCCCGACGGCGACGAGGAACAGCTCGCCGCCCGCTGGCGCCGCGACGGCCTCCCCACCGCCTACCAGCACTGCGGCACCGCGGGCCCGGACCCCGACCAGCTGCTGCTGACCTGGGTCACCCGGATCCAGGGAAAGCCCCCCGACCGGCAGCTCGCCTTCGCCACCGCCCTCACCCGGACCGTCTCCGCCGCCATGGACATGGCCGGCGGCCGGCGCGCCTCCCTCGACGACGACCTGGATTCCGCGCGCCCCTGGGAACGGGCCCTGAGCTGGTTCGTCTCCTCCTACCCGCTGCTCGGTGGCATCGCCGCCGGCATCAAGCTCGTCCCCGACGCCGAGCTGGCCCGCGCCCACGGCATCCAGATCGCCGCCGTCGACGCCGAGGCCGGCGAGATCTACCTCAACCCGCTGTACGGCCTCGAGGACGACGAATGGCGCTTCGTCCTCGCCCACGAGATGCTGCACGCCGCCCTGCGCCACGGCGACCGCTGCGGCACCCGCGACCCCTACCTCTTCAACGTCGCCTGCGACTACGTCATCAACGGCTGGCTGCGCGAGATGCAGATCGGCACCATGCCCGAGGGCCTGCTCTACGACCCGGAGCTCGCCGGTCTGTCCGCCGAGGAGGTCTACGACCGCATCGCCGGCGACCTGCGCCGTCTGCGCCGCCTGTCCACCCTGCGCGGCAAGGGCGTCGGCGACGTCCTCGGCGGCCCCCTCGGCCCGCCCCGCGACTGCGTCGACCTCGACGGCTTCTACCGGCGCGGCCTCGCCCACGGCCTCGACCTGCACCAACGCGAGGAACGCGGCTTCCTCCCCGGCGGACTCGTCGAGGAGATCCGGGCCCTCAGCCATCCTCCGCTGCCCTGGGACGCCCGCCTCGCCCGCTGGTTCGACGAGTTCGTCCCCCGCCCCGAGCCCGTACGGTCGTACGCCCGCCCCGCCCGCCGCCAGGCCTCCACCCCCGACATCCCGCGCGCCGGCCGCTGGTTCCCGCCCGAGGAGGTGCCCCGCTGCACCTTCGGCGTCGTCCTCGACACCTCCGCCTCCATGAACACCTCCCTCCTCGGCAAGGCCCTCGGGGCCATCGCCTCCTATGCCGAGGCCCGCGACGTGTCCGCCGCCCGCGTCGTCTTCTGCGACGCCGCCCCGCACGACGCCGGCTACCTCCCCGTCACCGAGATCGCCGGCCGGGTCAGGGTGCGCGGCCGCGGCGGTACGGTCCTCCAGCCCGGCATCGACCTCCTGCACCGCGCCGACGACTTCCCGCGCGACGCTCCCGTGCTGATCATCACCGACGGCTGGTGCGACGTCCTGCGCGTCCGGCGCGAACACGCCTACCTCGTCCCGCAGGGCGGTCGGCTGCCGTTCACGGCTCAGGGGCCGGTGTTCCGGGTGCGGTGAGCCGGAATGTGATCGGATGGGGCCCACGGAAACCCGTCCGACGGGAAACCCACGCGAAAGGAACAACCGTGGCCACCACGCGCTCCGCTCACACCGTCTGGGAAGGCAACCTGCTCGAGGGCAACGGCGTCGTCACCTTCGACTCCTCCGGCATCGGTCAGCAGCCGGTGTCGTGGCCGTCGCGCGCCGAGAAGGCGAACGGCAAAACCAGCCCCGAGGAGCTGATCGCCGCCGCCCACTCCAGCTGCTTCTCCATGGCCCTGTCGCACGGGCTGGCGGGCGCGGGCACCCCGCCCACCAAGCTCGTCACCTCGGCCGACGTCACCTTCCAGCCGGGTGAGGGCATCACCGGCATCCACCTCACCGTCGAGGGCACCGTCCCCGGCATCGACGACGACGCCTTCGCCGCCGCCGCCGAGGACGCCAAGAAGAACTGCCCGGTCAGCCAGGCCCTCACCGGCACCACGATCACCCTGTCGGCCAAGCTCGCCTGACCCGGCACCCCACCCCGGCCGGCACGCACCCGCGTACCGGCCGGTTCGGCACGCCCTGGGCGCCCGGCGGCCGGGGCAACCGCCCGGGGTGTGCCCCAGTGCCCCATTGACAGAATCCCGCGCACGATTTGTGCTGGAAGTCCGGTGGCACGGGTGGCTCCCTGGCGAAAGGGGACGGCGATGGGACGTCCGGTCGGCATCGATCTCGGCACCACGAACTCGGTGGTGGCCGTCCTGGAGGGCGGCGACCCCACGGTCATCGCCAACGCGGAGGGCGCACGGACCACCCCGTCCGTCGTGGCCTTCGCCAAGAACGGCGAGGTACTCGTCGGCGAGGTCGCCAAACGGCAGGCCGTCACCAACGTCGACCGCACCGCCCGCTCGGTCAAGCGGCACATGGGCGACGCGCACTGGCGCTTCCCCGAGCACGGCGACGTGGACGGCACCCGCTACCGCGCCCAGGAACTCTCCGCCCGCGTCCTGCAGAAACTGAAGCGGGACGCCGAGGCCTACCTCGGCGAGGACGTCACCGACGCCGTGATCACCGTCCCCGCCTACTTCGACGACTCCCAGCGGCAGGCCACCAAGGAAGCCGGGGAGATCGCCGGCCTGAAGGTGCTGCGGATCATCAACGAGCCGACCGCCGCCGCCCTCGCCTACGGCCTCGACCGCAGCCAGGAACAGACCGTCCTCGTCTTCGACCTCGGCGGCGGCACCTTCGACGTCTCGCTCCTGGAGATCGGCGACGGCGTCATCGAGGTCAAGGCCACCAACGGCGACACCCTGCTCGGCGGCGACGACTGGGACCAGCGGGTCGTCGAGCACCTCGTGAAGAAGTTCAAGGGCCAGTACGGCATCGACCTCGGCGCCGACCGGATGGCGGTGCAACGGCTGCGCGAGGGAGCCGAGAAAGCGAAGATCGAACTCTCCTCGTCCTCCGAGACCACCGTCAACCTCCCCTATATCACCGCCTCCGCCGAAGGCCCCCTGCACCTGGACGAGAAACTGACCCGCGCCCAGTTCCAGGAACTCACGGCCGACCTGCTCGACCGCTGCCGCACCCCGTTCCACCAGGCCGTCAAGGACGCCAAGATCAAGCTGTCCGCGATCGACCACGTCATCCTCGTCGGCGGCTCCACCCGGATGCCCGCGGTCACCGATCTCGTACGGGAGCTGACCGGCAAGGACCCGCACAAGGGCGTCAACCCCGACGAGGTCGTCGCCGTCGGCGCCGCCCTCCAGGCCGGCGTGATCCGCGGCGACGTCAAGGACGTCCTGCTCCTCGACGTCACCCCGCTGTCCCTCGGCATCGAGACCAAGGGCGGCATCATGACCAGGCTCATCGAACGCAACACCACGATCCCCACCCGCCGTTCGGAGATCTTCACCACCGCCGCCGACAACCAGCCCTCCGTCGGCATCCAGGTCTACCAGGGCGAACGCGAGATCGCCGCCTACAACAAGAAGCTCGGCGTCTTCGACCTCACCGGGTTGCCGCCTGCCCCGCGCGGGGTCCCGCAGATCGAGGTCGCCTTCGACATCGACGCCAACGGGATCATGCACGTCTTCGCCAAGGACCTCGCCACCGGCCGCGAACAGAAGATGACCGTCACCGGCGGCTCGGCGCTCCCCAAGGACGACATCGACCGCATGATGCGCGAGGCCGAGCAGTACGCCGACGAGGACCGCGCCCGCCGCGAGGCCGCCGAGACCCGCAACCAGGCCGAGCAACTCGTCTACCAGACCGAGAAGTTCCTCCGCGAGAACGAGGAACGCGTCCCCGCCGAGACCAGGGAGGAGGTGTCCTCGGCGGTCACCGGGCTGAAGGGCCTGCTGGAACAGCAGGCCGACACCGCCGCCCTGCGGGCCGGACTCGACGAACTGGCCACCGTCAGCCAGAGGATGGGCCAGGCGATGTACGCCCAGGCCCAGCAGCCGCCGACCGCCACCCCCACGGCCGACCACGACACCGACCCCGGCGCGGGCCGGGACACCGGCCGGGCGACGGACGACGACGAGACCGTCGTCGACGCGGAGATCGTCGACGACGACACCGACCAGGCCAGGGGAGCCTGACACCGCGGCCGGCGCGGAGTGTGCCCGGGACCTCCGGGTACGCCCGTCGCGCCCGCGCTCACGCCTTGCGGGCGACCCCCGCGTACACCGGCACGATGCCCTCCGCCTGCGCCGCCACGTCCTCCGGCTCCGGCCGCCAGCCCGAGACCGGGATCAGACCGGGACCGAGCAGCTCCAGCCCCTCGAAGAAACGCGCGAACTCGGTGAGGGAACGCGGGAAGAACGGGGTGCCGCTGCGCCGGAAGTGGCTCGCCGCGTTCTCGATGGCCTCGGGGCTGAGATCCGGGGTGACCTGCGAGAGGATCAGCCAGCTGCCCGGCGCGAGCCGCGCGACGTACTCCCGTACGAGGTCGTAGGCCCCGTCGTCGAGGTAGTGCGTCAGCGCCACCAGGGACAGCGCCACCGGCCGGCCCAGGTCCAGGGACTGCTCGGCCCGCTCCAGCAGCGCCGCCAGGTCACGGACATCGGCGTGCACGTACTCGGTGGAACCCTCGGGCGTGCCGCGCAGCAGCGCCTCCGCGTGCCGCAGCACGATCGGGTCGTTGTCCGCGTACACCACCCGCGCCTCGGGCGCCACGCCCTGCGCGATCTGGTGCAGGTTCGGCTCGGTGGGGATACCCGTGCCGATGTCCAGGAACTGCCGGATCCCCGCCTCGGCGGCGGCGCGCACGGCCCGCTGCATGAAACGCCGGTTGCCGCGCGCCCCGCGCAGCACCGTGCCGTCCACGGCGAGGATCCTCCGGGCCAGCTCCTCGTCCACCGGGTAGTTGTCCTTGCCGCCCAGCCACCAGTCGTAGACACGCGCCGGATGCGGTCTGCTGGTGTCGATGCGAACGGGCGCCTTCCGGTCCTCGGATCCGGTCATACGGGCTCTTCTCCTCGCGCGTGGTGCGGACGGTGCGGACAGTGCGGTCGGACGGTGATCAGCGGTGCTCAGAGGGTCTCGCGGAGGTCCTCCAGGAGCCCGCGGGTCGCCTGGGCGGACGCGGCGTGCGTCGTCAGATGGTCGAGGACCTCCAGGTGCGCGGAGACCTCCTTGCGCGAGTCGAGATACAGGGCGCCCGTCAGATACTCGGTGACGACCATGTCGGGCAGCTCGGGCTCGGCGAAACGGAACAGCGAGAAGGGCGCCGCCGTCCCCGGATGCGGGCCGTCGGCGAACTCGGCGATCTGCAGGGTGACCCGGTCCCGCTCGGTCAACTCCAGCAGCTTGTCGAGCTGTTCGCGCATGACGGAGGGGTCCTCGCACACCGGCCGGCGCAGCACCGTCTCGTCCAGCACCGCCCACAGATGCGGCGGGTTCGGACCCTCCAGCAGCCGCTGCCGGGCCATCCGCAGCGACACATGCCGCTCGATCGCGTCCGGCGTGGTCCGCCCGACCGTGCCGGCCTCCAGTACGGCACGGGCGTACCGCTCCGTCTGCAACAGCCCCGGCACGAAGTGCGGTTCGTAACTGCGGATCAGCCGGGCCGCGCCCTCCAGGCTGACGTACAGACTGAACCACTCCGGCAGCACGTCGTGGAAGCGCTGCCACCAGCCGGGGAGGTTCGCGTCCTCGGCGAGCCGGACGAACGCCTCGGCCTCGCCCTCGGAGACGCCGTACGCCTCCAGCAGCACCTGCACGTACGGGATCTTCAGCGCGACCTCGGCCGTCTCCATGCGCCGTACGGTCGCCGGAGCCACCCGCAGGGCGCGGGCCGCCTCCTCACGGCCGAGACCGGCCGCCTCGCGCAGCTCCTGAAGCCGTCTGCCGAGCACCACCTGACCCACCGTGGGCGCGGGCCGCCGTTCACTCACGCCACGTCTCCCCTACGTGTCGAGGCACGCGGGTCAGTGTGTCATGTTCCAGCCGCAGTCTCACGGGTACGGCGATGACGTCCTCGTCACGCGTGACCCCCGGGGCGGCTGCGGCCGGCCGGCCATGACCTCCGGGGTAATCGACTCGTCCCCGTCCGGGCGGGATCGTGGAGTCACCGGGTTCCGGGCCGGCGCACTCCGGCTCGGAACCCGCCCCGGGATCCGCAACCCGATCCCGATCCCGCAGCTGATTCCGGCCTCGCAGCCGATTCCGACCTCGACGGAGGGTGATCCGCCATGTCCGCAGCCCAGCCCGCCCCGCTCACCGCACTCGCCCGCACCGCCGAGCCGTACACCGCGCTGCGCCGCTTCCTGGCCGTGGACGCCGTCGTCACCGGCGTGAACGGCGTCGCCTACCTCACCGCCTCCGGCCCGCTCGGCCGCCTCCTCGGTGTCGACGCCACCCTGCTCCTCGCGCTCGGCGCGTTCCTCACGGTGTACGCGGCCGCCGTCGCCGTACTGGCCTCGCGGGCCCGGCCGGCGGCGCTGCCGGTGCGGGCCGTGGTGGAGGCCAACCTCACCTGGAGCGTGCTCAGTTGCGTCGCCCTCGCCCTGTGGCTGTCGCCGACCGCCGCGGGCGCGGTGTGGACCGTGCTCCAGGCCCTGACGGTGGCCGGTTTCGCCGTACTCCAGCACCTCGCCCTGAAGGCCTCAACCCATCAGTGAATGCAGGTACTTGACCGTCGCCGGATCGGCCGGGAGCAGCGTCTCGACGGCCAGCTCGGCGACGGTCACGTCCATGGGCGTGTTGAACGTGGCGATCGACGAGATGAACGACAGGGTCCGCCCCGCGTGCTCGATCTGCATCGGCAGCGCGAAGTACGGCACGGGCTCCGGCGGTTCGGCGGAACGCCCGCACGCACTCGCCTCCGGCACCGGATAGGCGGCCACCTCCTCGTACAGCGCCCGCAGCGGCGCCGACCGGTGCAGGGCGATCTGACGCTCCATCTGGGCGAGGAGATGGCCCCGCCACTCGGGCAGATTACGGATGCGCGGCGCCAGACCCCGCGGATGCAGCGTCAGCCGCATCGCGTTCAGCGGCGGCACGAGCAGCGACTCCGGCAGCCCCTCCAGCAGCATCGCGATGCCCCGGTTGGCCGCCACGACGTCGTACCGCGCGTCCACCACCAGCGCCGGATACGGCTCGTAGCCCTGGATGAGCCGCTCCAGACCGGCCCGCAGCCCGTCCAGCGCCGGGTCGTCGAGCGGGGTCTCCGGGTAGTGCGGGGCGTAACCCGCCGCCAGCAGCAGCGCGTTGCGCTCCCGCACCGGCACCTCCAGATGCTCGGCCAGCCGCAGCACCATCTCCTCACTGGGCCGGGAGCGGCCCGTCTCCACGAAACTGATGTGCCGGGCCGAGGAACCCGCCCGCAGCGCCAGCTCCAGCTGACTGATCCGGCGCCGCTCGCGCCAGGCCCGCAGCAAGGGGCCCACCCCCGGCTCGGCGGGGGCGGCGGACGCGGCGTTCGTACGGGTCGCGACAATGGCCATACGGACGACCGTAGTCGACAGAGCCCGCGCAGGGGCGTGGGCGAGAGGGGGTGGACGACCGTGCCGTGGATCGCGCGGAGGAACGCGTTCGAGGCCGAGGCGGTGTACCGGGCGCGGGTGCGCGGCTGTCTGCTGGGCGGGGCGCTCGGCGACGCGCTGGGCTACCCCGTGGAGTTCGACTCCCTCGCCCGGATCCGCGCCGCCCACGGCGCACGCGGTGTCACCGGGCTCGTCCCCGACGCGGCCGGCGTGGTCGGCCGGATCAGCGACGACACCCAGATGACCCTGTTCACCGCGGAGGGCGTCGAACAGGCCGTGCGCCGCGAACGCGGAAAGGGGATCGGCGGCGGCGGTCCCCGGCTGGTGCGCTGGGCCTACGAACGCTGGCTGCACACCCAGCGCGTCCCCGCACCCGACGGCGGCCCCACCGCCCACGGCTACGCGGGCCCGGCCGGCGGACTCGTCACCGAGCCCTGGCTGTACGCCCGCCGCGCCCCGGGCAACGCCTGCCTGAGCGGTCTCCAGCAGGACTTCGTCCCCGAGCCCTGGACCGAGCTCGGCCCGCCCGGACCGGTCAACCCGGACTCCAAGGGCTGCGGCGCCGTCATGCGGGCGGCCCCCTTCGGCCTCACCGGCGCCTCCGCCGAGTCCTCCTTCCAACTCGCCGCCGTCTGCGCCCAGACGACCCACGGCCACCCCACCGGCTACTACGCGGCCGGCGCCCTCGCCGCCATCGTCCGGCACCTCGTCGACGGGGAGTCCCTGGAGGGCGCCGTCCTGCGCACCCTGCGCCTGCTGGCCCGGCACCCCGGCCACGAGGAGACGAGCACCGCCCTGCGGCAGGCCCTGGACCTCGCGGCGGACGGCGACCCCACCGCCGAGAAGACCGAACGGCTCGGCGCCGGCTGGATCGCCGAGGAGGCCCTCGCCATCGGCGTCTACGCCGCCCTGGCCCACACCGACGTCGAACGCGCCCTGCTCCTCGCCGTCAACCACTCGGGCGACAGCGACTCCACGGGCTCCCTCTGCGGCAACCTCGTCGGCGCCCGCCACGGCGACCACGGCCTCCCGCACTCCTGGCTGCGCCTGCTGGAGGGCCGGGCCCGTATCGCCGCGGTGGCCGACGACCTGGCCGACGAGGCGGCCCGGGCCTGACCAGCGCCGCAGCCGCTCCGCTGTGGCAGTCTGGACGGGTACGCGACACCCACGAACGGAGTCACCCCGTGGCTGTGGAACCGCTTTCCCCGAAGGAGATCGAGGACCGTCTGTCCGACCTGCCCGGCTGGGCCGTGGACGGCGACCGCCTCACCCGCTCCTACCGCCTGGCCTCCCATTTCGCCGCGACCGCCCTCGTCGTCCACGTCGCGCAGATCCAGGACGCGCTGGACCACCACTCCGACCTCACCCTCGGCTACAACACGGTCTCCCTCGCGGTGAACACCCACAGCGTCGGCGGGGCCGTCACCGCGCTGGACTTCGAGCTGGCACGGCAGGTGGAGGCGGCGGCGGGCGGACACGGGGCGGAGTGACGGCGCCGGGCGACGGTATACAGAGGCCGGTCGCCGGTCGCCGGTCGCTGGTCGCCGGTCACCTGTATGCCGCATCCGGTCGACAGCATTCGATAGCTGACATACGGCGAGCTGTATGCGGCTCGCGGCATACAGTGTGGCGCAGATCGCACATCGCATACAGTCGACGGGCGGACCGGGGAGCGCGCGTGCTGGACTACGACAAGGAAGCCGAACGCTACGACGCCTCACGCGGCGGCGAACCCCGCGCGGCCGCCGCCGCGGCCGCCGTCCTCGGCCTGCTGCCGCCCGTTACCCGCACCCTGCTGGACGTCGCCTGCGGTACGGGGATCGTCACCCGCCGGCTCGCCTCCGGTCCCGGTGCCCCGCGGGTGACGGGCGTCGATCTGTCGCCCGAGATGGCCCGGCACGCGGGCGCCCGGCTCCCCGGCGCGATCGTTCGCGCGGACAGCCGCCGACTGCCCTTTCGCGACGGCCACTTCGACGCGGTGACCAGTGTGTGGCTGCTGCACCTCGTCGATGATCCCGGGGACGTGCGCAGGATCGTCGCCGAGTGCGCCCGGGTGCTGCGGCCGGGCGGGGTGTACGTCACCACCGTCGACAAGGGCGCCTCGCACAACGTGGGCAGCGACATCGACGGCGTCCTGTCGTCCCGCCCGCGCCGCCCCGCCTCCGACGCCACGGCGCTCGTCGAGTCGTATGCCGCCGACTGCGGTCTGATCCCCGCCGGGCAGGCCCGCTTCGCCGGCCGGGGGCAGGGGCGCAGTCCACGCCGGGCGATCGCCGACCTCAGACGCGGATGGTTCGTCACCCTGCCGCCCGGAGACCCGCTGGCCGACGAGTTCGCCGCCCGTCTCGCGGCCCTGCCCGACCAGGAACGGCCGCGCCCGGAACCGGAGTTCACCCTGCGCGCGTTCCGGAAACCACCGCGGGCGCTGCCCCATCCGGCGTCGGACCGCTGAACCAACCGACCCTGTCGAACCGGCCCCTGTCGAACCGGACCCGTCGAACCAGCCCGTCGAGCCGGCCCCCGTCGAACCGGCCGCCGAAGTGGCCGAAAAACACGGCAACGCGGCCGGACCCCACGGCGACTGAGAGTGCGGAACCCGTCCGTCCTCTCTGGAGGTTCGCCCCGTGCAGCACTCGCGCAAGCACCGCAGACGCCGAGCCCTCCTGTCGGCGACGACAGCCGCCGCGGCCCTGGTCGCCGCCGGCCTGACCGCGCTCGGCACCGGCACCGCCTCGGCCGCCACCGCCCGCCAGGTCGAGGCCCTCGACCGGGGTGTGGTCAGCGTCCACACCGACAGCGGCAACCTGGTCAGCTGGCGCTGGCTGGGCACCGACCCCGACAGCGTCTCCTTCAACGTCTACCGGGCCGGCACCAAGGTCAACGCGACCCCGGTCACCGGCTCCACCAACTACTTCCACTCCGGCGCCCCCGCCCAGGCCGACTACACGGTCCGCGCGATCGTGGGCGGTGTCGAACAGGCCGACTCGGTCCACGCGATCCAGTTCCGCACCGGCTACAAGGACGTCCCGATCACCCCGCCGGCCGGCGGCACGACCCCCGACGGCGTCGCCTACACCTACGAGGCCAACGACGCCTCCGTGGGTGACCTCGACGGCGACGGCGCCCTGGACTTCGTCCTCAAGTGGCAGCCGACCAACGCCAAGGACAACTCGCAGTCGGGATACACCGGCAACACGATCGTCGACGGCATACGACTGGACGGCACCCGGCTGTGGCGGGTCGACCTGGGCCGCAACATCCGGTCCGGCGCCCACTACACGCAGTTCCAGGTGTACGACTACGACGGCGACGGCAAGGCCGAGGTCGCGATGAAGACCGCCGACGGCACGGTCGACGGCACCGGCACGGTGATCGGCAGCTCCTCCGCCGACTACCGCAACTCCAGCGGCTATGTCCTGTCCGGCCCCGAGTACCTCACCATGTTCAACGGGCAGACGGGCAGGGCGATGCAGAGCGTCGACTACGTCCCGGCCCGCGGCACGGTCTCCTCCTGGGGCGACTCGTACGGCAACCGCGTGGACCGCTTCCTCGCGGGGACGGCGTACCTCGACGGCTCCCGCCCCTCCCTGATCATGGCGCGCGGCTACTACACCCGTACGGTGATCGCCGCCTGGGACTGGCGCGGCGGCGCCTTCACCCGCCGCTGGACCTTCGACACCAACTCCTCCACCAACAGCGGCAAGGGGTACGACGGCCAGGGCTCGCACAGTCTCTCCGTCGGTGACGTCGACGGCGACGGCAAGGACGAGATCGTCTACGGCGCGATGGCCGTCGACGACAACGGCAACGGCCTGTGGACGACGAGGACGGGCCACGGCGACGCCCAGCACCTCGGCGACCTCGACCCGTCCCACGCCGGCCTGGAGTACTTCAAGGTCTCGGAGTCGGGCAGCCAGCCCGCCGAGCTGTACATCAACCCGGCGAACGGCACGATCAACTGGCAGCTGGCCGCCTGCTGCGACAACGGCCGCGGGGTCGCGGGCGACATCTGGGCCGGCAACGACGGCGCCGAGGTCTGGTCGGCCTCCGACTCCTCGATCCGTGACGAGGCGGGCGCGACGAAGGGCCGCGAGCCGTCCTCCGTCAACTTCCTGTCCTGGTGGGACGCCGACACCACCCGGGAACTCCTCGACGGCACCCACATCGACAAGTACGGCACGTCCTCCGACACCCGCCTGCTGACCGGCTCCGACGTCCACTCCAACAACAGCACCAAGGCGACCCCGTCGCTGTCCGGGGACATCCTCGGCGACTGGCGCGAGGAGGTCGTCTGGCCCACCACCGACAACACGGCCCTGCGGATCTACTCGACCCCGTACGAGACCACGACGCGCATCACCACACTCCTGCACGACACGATGTACCGCACCGGCCTGGCCTGGCAGAACACGGCCTACAACCAGCCCCCGCACCCGAGCTTCTTCATCGGCAACGGCATGGCGACGGCACCCCGGCCGACGGTGTACACGCCCTGACCGGGGCGTGCGGAAGGCCCCGCCCGAGGTCGGACGGGGCCTTCCGCACGGCCGTGCGACGGATCAGTTCAGCGCCTTGGGCACGTTCCCGTAGAACTGGATGGCGGGCCAACCGCAGGAGACGAGCAGCTCGTTGATGGCGTCCGCGACATCCAGCGCGGTGACGTCCTGCCCCGTGGGCCCGGACATCAGGTCGATGGTGAAGTTCACGGTGACGGATCCCTCGTCCGGGCCCGGCGGGGTGACCCCGCGGAACGGGACGTTGTTGCCCCACGCCGGGGTCGACTCGTCGGCCTGCTCGGCGACTTCGCTCTCCTCGGCCCCGGCCGCACCGGCGGACGCGAGGACCGCGCCCGCCGCCGCCGAGCCCGAAGAGACCAGCAGGGCACGTCTGGACACTCCCATGGTTCCCCCATTCCCCTCTCCTGCCTCCTGGGTGAAGGCGGGTTCGATCGTATGAGCGAAAAACGGGCCCGTGGTGCTGAACGAGATCATCCGGTCGGCCGGTGCCGGCTCACCCCGCCGTGCAGCTCTGATCGCCGAGCTTGAACGCCGTCGGTTTCGCGTTCGTGCCCGTCCAGCTGCCCGTGAAGCCGAAGCTCACGGAGGCGCCCGCCGCCACGTTGGCGTTCCAGGTGACGTTCTTCGCGGTGACCGCCGCACCGGACTGGGTGTAGTCGGCGTTCCAGAGCTGGGAGACCGTCTGGCCGTTGGGGAAGGCCCAGTTGAGGCTCCAGCCGGACCAGGCGCCGGTGCCCGTGTTGGCGAGTTTCACGTCCGCCTGGAAGCCGCCGGACCACTGGTTGGTGATCGTGTACGTCACCGCGCAGGCCCCGGTCGGGGTGGGATCCGTACCGCCGCCTCCGTCGCCGCTTCCGCCGCCGCTCGTGTCGGAGGTGTCGCCGTAGACGACGCCCTGGCCGTTCGTCGACACGTACACCCGGCCGTAGACCCGGGGGTCACCGGTGATCGCGGCACCCGTCCAACCCCATTGATGGGCATCGTCGTTGATGCGGGTCCAGGTCACGCCCTTGTCGGTCGAACGGAAGATCCCGCGCACACCGGAGATCTTCGCGCTGGTGTAGAGCGTCTGGTACGAGGCACCGGTCGCCGCCTTCCCGAAGCCGATGGTGTCGGCCTGCTCGACGTTCGACAGCTTGGTGAACGTCGCGCCGGAATCGGTGGAGTGCCACAGCCCGTACGCCCCGTCGCTCGCCCCGCCGGCCAGCCACACATCGCCCTTCGTCCCGGGAAGCGCCTTGAAACGCACGCTGTCCCCACTGGGCAGGCCCGTCGCCGACGACGCGGTGAAGGTCGCTCCGCCGTCCGAACTGACGTAGAACTTTCCGGACTTGAAGCCGTAGAAGGTCTTGGGGTCGACCCGGTCCGACTCGACGACAGCACCGGAGGGGATCCCGCTCGACGCCTGCCACGACGTACCGAAACCGGTCGTGTACTGCACCCCGGTGCCCGCCGGGCTCCACACGAACCGGCTGCCGTCCGCCGCCGCGGCCACCGTCCCGCCGCCGCTCACGCCCGAAGGATCCGTCCCGGCGAACCAGTTGGCCCCGTTGTCCGTCGAGAACGCCACATGCGGGCCCGAGTCCAGATTGCCGACCCGCACCACCGTGTTCGGGGTGGTCTCCGCGAAGTCCAGGCTGGTCGTCGTCGTGAAGTTCGGGGACGTGAACATCATCGACGGCACCTTCGTCAGATCCGTGTGCCGGAATCCGCCGACGTCACCGAGCGCACTGAGCAGCGGGGCACCGGTCGGGGGAGAGGCGAGGTCGTTGACCGCCGTCTCCTCCAGCCCCTGCACCATCGGCTTGACGGTGAACTGGCTGCCGCTGTCCCAGTTGGTGAGGTTCTCCGTGCCGTAGATCGTCGCGCCCGTCCCGTACATCATGCGGGCGGAGTTGAACGGGTCGATCTCCAACGCCTCGGTCATCCACCCGAGTTTGGGCGTCTGCTCCGGCGGCGACGGGTTCGCGCCCCAGGTCAGCCACGGCGACGAGGAGACATCCATCGTGAACCGGTTCGCACGGTTGGGGTACGACGTGTAGTCCCACGCCTTCGTCCAGGTCCCGCCGCTGTCCGTGGAGCGGAAGATCTGCGTGTCGGGCCACCAGGAACTGTAGGCGGTCGCCATCACCGTGCCGGGCTTCTGCCGGTCGACCGTCAGCCCGCTGAAACCGTAGTAGGTGTCGGCCTCCGCCACCGGGCTGATGTCCGTCCAGGTCCCGGTGGCCGTCGCGTACCGCATCAGCCGGCCCTTGCCGCCGTCGTACGGACCGCCCTTGTCGCTGTATGCGATGTACAGGTAGCCGTTGACGGTATCCAGTACACCCTTGTGCGCCAGATAGCCCGTCGGCTGCCCGGCCAGCCGCGACCAGGTCGCCCCCGCGTCCGTCGACCGGTACACCGCGTTGTCCTTGTCCGCGACCCCGACGTAGATCGTCTTCGTCGCCGTACCGGACGTGCCCGTCGACTCGTCGAAGGTGACCCAGACGATCCCCTGGTTGTCGCTGGCGTACCCGCTGGTGTCGCTGGGATCCTGTACATAGGTGCCGACATTCGGGAAGGCGGTCACCTGCGACCAGGTGACGCCCGAGTCCGTCGACCGCCACAGCCCCTTGCCGCTCGGTGCGCCGAGGTACAGCACGCTGTTCT
Source organism: Streptomyces sp. NPDC005811 (assembly GCF_040630405.1). Taxonomy (NCBI): domain Bacteria; kingdom Bacillati; phylum Actinomycetota; class Actinomycetes; order Kitasatosporales; family Streptomycetaceae; genus Streptomyces; species Streptomyces sp. NPDC005811. The sequence continues at coordinate 30,250 of NZ_JBEXXK010000012.1, read as the reverse complement.
TGTTCGGGTCGACGGCGAGCCGCTCGCCCATGCCCCGGCCGGGCATGTTCCCGCCCAGCTTGAAGGGGAGGTCCGTCTTCTGCCAGCTGGCACCCCGGTCGCCGGACCGCAGCACGGCCCCGTTGGTCGGATCCCAGCTGTTGGTGTACGTGCCGACCGCCGCGTACACCTTGTTCGGGTCGGCCGCGTCGGAGGCCAGGCTCACCACGCCGGTGTGCCCCCAGTCCGCCCAGCCGACCGAGTCCAGCAGCGGCGTCCAGGTCCTGGTCGACTCCTGCCAGCGGTAGGCGCCGCCGATGTCGGTGCGGGCGTAGGCGAGGTTCTTCTCCTTGCGGTTGAAGACGATGCCCGGGACGAAGCCGCCGCCGTCGATCCGGGCGTTCTTCCAGGTGTACGACTCTGCGGCCGCCGTCGCCCTGGGGGTGGCGTCGGCGGCCAGTGCGTGCGGGCTGCCGGCGAGCAGGCCGGCGGCGAGCGCCAGCACCGCCGTCAGAATGCGCTTTCTTCGCACGGTGGGGGTCCTTCCTCGCGAAGCCATGTGTGCGGGGGGAGGTGCGGGAAGTACGACGTGCCGGTGCGGGAACCGCCACGACCGGGCGGCCCCCCATGCGGGAAGGGGCCGCCCGGCGCGGTACGCGGAGCGTTAGCGGGGACTTATTCGAGGAGCTCCGCGTACGAGCCCATGGCCAGGGCGATGTCGGCCTGGGCCCAGAACCGGTGGTACGTGAACACGGGCGCGGCACCGCCCGCGAGATAGCTCTCGATCTTCGACCACGCCGGGTCGCTCCTGTAGAAGGAACGCAGCGAGGCGAACGTCGAGGAGGAGCTGATCGTGTCGCCGTTCGGCATCTTCCCGCTCCAGCCGCTCGGGACGTACACGCCGTCGTCGAAGCGGTTGTAGTCGGCGCGGGTCTCGGGGACCGCGATGCCGAGGGCGTCCTGGTAGTTGGTCCACATGCCGTCCAGGAGCGCCTTGGCGGTCGTCCTCGCCTCCGTGTCACCGGACCTGGCGGCGTAGTACGTCAGGGTCTTGGCGTACGCGGCGGCCACGCCGACGTCGTTGGTGTAGTCGGCGACGGTGACGTGAAGTCCCGTGTTGGCACCGGGACTCGAGGCGTTCCAGGTGTCGGGCTGGCCCGACCACTGGAGAGTGGAGGGGATCAGGAAGGTGCCGTCCGGGTTGATCGTGGTCTTGGACAGCGCCCAGTCGACCCACTTGTCGAGGACCGTCTTGGCGGCGGCGTTCCCCGTCTGCTGGTAGTACTCGGCGACCCGCTCCATCGACCAGGCCTGGAACCCGAACCACTGGTTGGACGGTGGGTCGTGGTAGACGGGCTGCTGGTCGTAGTACATCCCGTAGAAGGTCGACGTGCCCGACGGGGGAGTGGCGTACCGGCCGGCCCAGCTGTTCGTCGCGCCGCCCGCGATGGCTCCTTCGCTCGACTGCAGCCAGCGGTAGAACTCCATCTGCCGGGTGAGGGACTTGGCCCAGTCGGCCTGTCCCGTCGCCGACTTGGGCTTGAGGTCGGCGTAACTGCTCAGCGCGTAGGCGGCCAGCGGGTTCTGGTAGCCGCCGTGGGTGTGGCTGGAGCCGATGCGCCAGGCCCAGCCGGCGCTGGTGTCCGTGGCGCCGCCCCAGGCGTAGTACCAGGACAGCAGATAGTGCGAGGCGTCCTTGCCGGTGCCGGCCGCGCACGCGGTCGGACCGACACAGGTGCCGATCTTCTTGAAGTACTTGTCGTACATCGCATACCGCAGATAGTCGCCCATCTTCGCGGCCTTGCCGACGGTCGCCGACACAGCACTGCCCTTGCCCTGCGCGGTCGCCCAGACGTCCGCCCAGTACGCCGCCTGCACCGCCCGCGCGTCGGCGTCCGGGGCATCGGTGTACTTCCACTGCTTGGCGTACGACGAGTCGCCGGTGAACAGGTCCAGATACCCGTTCGTGCCGCCGTACTTGAAGGCGTCGCAGGTCGGCTGCGGAACCGTCTCCCACACCGACTCCTGCGCACCGCGCTGGAAGGTGTTGATGTACGACGGTCCGGTCGCGGTCGGGCCCGCCTCGCACTTGCCGGGCTCGTTGCCGTACCCGTAGACGTTGTCGACGTCCTGCAGCCAGTGCATACCGTAGACGTCGTCCGTGCTGTATGCGGTCTTCAGTTCACCGGCGATCGGATCCGATCCCACCGACACGCCCGTGTCCAGCCGCGCCGGATACTCGTTCGGTGTGTCCAGCTCCGGCGCGTACGTCGCCGGTTTCGACGCGTTGTAGAACGAGTTCGTCGGCTGGTCGGCGTGGGTGGGGATCATGTACTTCTCCATGATGTCCCACGCGCCGTTGAACTTGGTCCAGTCGCCGGTGATCTTGCCGTACATGGCCTGCAGCCAGAGAAGGTAGCTGTAGGCCTCGGACGTCGTCTCGTGGCCCTGGTCCGGCGCCTCGACGATCAGCGTCTCCACCGAGTGGTACGGGATGCCCTCGGGGGAGAAGTAGCCGTTCGCCGGGTTGGTGATCTTGCCGTAGAGGTCCAGGAACCGCGCGTCGTACACCTTGCTGCCGGCGATCTCGGTGACGGTGACCGACGCCTTCGCGTGTCCGGTGGCCGTCGACTCGAAGACGGCCGCGCCGGTGCCGGAGGCGTTCGCGGTGACGGTCACCTTCTGGGCGGTGCTCCAGTTCGACGGGGTGAAGGTGAGCGAGGCGCCCCCGGTCACCGTCAGACCCGTGTTGCCGCTCACGCGGGCGGTCGTGACGGTCACATTGGCCGACGGCTGGGTCGACAGCTTCACCTCGTAGGTGCCGGTCTTGGCCTGCTGCACCGCCAGCTGGTTGGTGGAGGCGACCACGGCCGGTCCCGAGGCGACCGTGATGCCGACGGGTGTCGACGTGCCCGACGCGCCCAGGCTGTCGTAGGCCTTCGCCACCAGCGAGTGACTGCCCGCCGCCAGCCCGGAGGCCGACAGGGTGTACGGCGCGGTGGTGTCCGTGCCCAGCAGGGTCGTGTCGTCGTAGAACTCGACCTTGGTGACGGTCGCGCTGTCGGCTGCCGCGGCGGTCGCCGCGAGCGGCACCGCGTCGCCCTGGGTGTAGACGGCGCCCGCCGCCGGGCTGGTCAGCACGGTGATCGGCGGCTGGTGCGCACCGGTGCAGGTGGTGCCGTTGATCGCGAAGGCGGCCGGCGCCGTGTTGGTGCCGCTGTAGGTGAACTGCGCGCCGGTGCTCACCGCGGCGCCCGCCGCGATGGTCCCGTTGTAGGTGGCGTTGTTCACCGTGATCTGCTGGCCGGACTGCGACCAGGTGCCGTTCCAGCCGTTCGACAGCTTCTGGTTGCCCGTGTAGGCGTACGTCAGGGTCCAGCCGCTGATGGCATCGGTACCGCGGTTGGTGAGGGTGAGGTCGGCGGTGAAGCCGGAGCCCCAGTCGTTGGTCTTGTAGTCCACGCTGCACTGGAGCGCCGCCGCCTGGGCGGGCGTCGGGAGCGTGCTCAGCATGGCGAAGGGAAGCGCGAGGGCCGCGACTACGGCGGTCCACAGGCGCCGCGTCGCGCGACGTCTGCGTACGGGATCCATGGTTCCGGTTCCTCCTTGCGGCTCTGAGGGTGGGGGGAGGAGCAACAAGCCCTGAACCAGTGGGAGCGCTCCCATAGTGGGGAAAGGGGTGAAGGCGGTCAAGGTGCTTGAAGAGTCGAAAACATTCGACGGGAGAAGTTGAGGGAAAGTCAGCGTCTCCCCTGTTCTTTGCCAGGGCTTGGCGCTAACTTCGGGACACCAGTGGGAGCGATTCCATCAGTCGACGCGTCCGTCACGACGCGCTGAGCTGCAAGGAGTCGCTCATGCGACACCCCCCTCGTTCAATCCTTTTAGCCGTCGCCGGCACGGTCGCCCTCGGGACGGGCGTGGCCCTGCCGGTCATGACGGCCCAGGGAGCCACGCCCGCGTGCACGGTGGAGTACTCCGTGACCGGCCAGTGGGACGCCGGCTTCCAGGGCGCGGTGCGGATCACCAACCATGCCGCCGCCGTGACCGGTTGGATCCTGACCTTCGACTTCGCCGACGGGCAGAAGGTCACCCAGGGCTGGAGCGCCAAGTGGTCCCAGGCGGGTACGGCCGTCACCGCGGCGAACGAGAGCTGGAACGGCTCGCTCGGCACGGGCGCGAGCGTCGACGCGGGCTTCATCGCGTCGAAGGGCACGACGAACGCCGTACCGACGGCGTTCCGCCTCAACGGCACCGTCTGCAACGTCGACGGCGGTTCCACCCCGACGCCGACGCCGACCCCGACCGCGACGGCCACCACCCCGCCCGGTACCGGTGACACACCGCCCCGGCTGAGCGTGTCCGGCAACAAGCTCGTGGACGCCGACGGCCGCACCCGCCGGCTGCTCGGCGTGAACCGGTCCGGCGGCGAGTTCATGTGCGTCCAGGGCCGCGGCATCTGGGACGGTCCGGTCGACGACGCGGCGGTCCGGGCGATCGCCGACTGGAACGTGAACACGGTCCGCATCCCGCTCAACGAGGAGTGCTGGCTGGGCCTGTCGAACATCAACTCCGCCTACGGCGGGGCGAACTACATCAACGCCGTCAAGGACCTGGTGGCCCGCGTCGAGGCGCACGGCATGACCCCGGTCGTCGAACTGCACTGGACCTACGGCCAGTACACCGGCAACTCCGCAGGTTGCACGGACGTGCACGCCAGTTGCCAGAAGCCGATGCCCGACATGCAGTACACCCCCGCGTTCTGGACGTCGGTCGCGAACACCTTCAAGACCGACCAGGCCGTCGTGTTCGACCTGTTCAACGAGCCCTACCCGGACCGCGCGACCTCCACGACCACCCAGGCCTGGCAGTGCTGGCGGGACGGCGGCACCTGCCCCGGTATCGGGTACGAGGTCGCCGGTATGCAGGATCTCGTCGACTCCATACGGTCGACCGGCGCCCGCAATACGATCCTCGCCGGCGGCCTCGCCTACTCCAACGACCTCAGCCAGTGGCTGACGTACAGGCCCACCGACCCGACCGGCAATCTCGCCGCCGCCTACCACGTCTACAACTTCAACTCCTGTGCGAGCGAGAGCTGCTGGAACTCCACCCTCGCGCCCGTCGCCGCCCAGGTGCCGCTCGTGGCGGGCGAGATCGGGGAGAACACCTGCTCGCACGCGTTCGTCGACCAGGTCATGAAGTGGTTCGACGACCGGCAGCTGTCGTATCTGGGCTGGACCTGGAACACCTGGGACTGCTCCTCGGGCCCGTCGCTGATCTCCGGCTACGACGGGACCCCCACCGCGTACGGCATCGGGCTGCGCGACCATCTGCGCGCCCTCGACGGATAGGCGCCATCAGCAGCAAGGGACGTCAGGAACGGACAGAACGGACAACACCCGCGACGGACAAGGAAACCCGCACTCATGAGCCGTAGCAGAACAGCGATGCTCGCCGCGCTGGCGCTGGTCGCCGGCGCCTCCGGGACGGCGCTCGCGGTGGTCCCGGGCGATCCGGGCATCGCCGCCATCCCGTGCACCGTGGCCTACACCGTGCAGAACCAGTGGGACACCGGCTTCACCGCCAACGTCACCGTGACCAACAACTCGACGGCGAAGACGAGTTGGTCGGTGAAGTGGGCGTACGCCGGCAACCAGAAGATCACCAACGGCTGGAACGCGAAGATCACCCAGTCCGGTACGGCCGTCACCGCGAACAACGAGACCTACAACGGAACGCTGCCGAACGGCGGTTCGGTCAGCTTCGGGTTCCAGGCCTCCTACAGCGGCACCAACGCGGTCCCGGCCTCCTTCACGCTCGACGGGGTCACCTGCAACGTCGACAGCGGCGGCGGCACCCCCACCGACCCCGGCACCCCCACCGACCCGGGCACCCCGTCCACCAAGGTCGACAACCCCTACGCGGGCGCCAAGGTGTACGTGAACCCGGAGTGGTCGGCGAAGGCGGCCGCCGAGACGGGCGGCTCCCGGATCTCCAGCCAGCCCACCGGCGTCTGGCTCGACCGCATCGCCGCGATCAACGGCACCAGCACCAGCATGGGGCTGCGCGCCCACCTGGACGCGGCCCTCGCCCAGAAGGGCAGCGGCGAGGAGGTCGTCCAGCTGGTCGTCTACGACCTGCCCGGCCGTGACTGCGCCGCCCTCGCCTCCAACGGCGAGCTCGGCCCGACGGAGATCGACAAGTACAAGACGCAGTTCATCGACCCGATCGCGGCGATCCTCGCGGACAGCAAGTACGCCTCGCTGCGGATCGTCACCACCATCGAGATCGACTCGCTGCCCAACCTGGTCACCAACACCGGCAGCCGGCCCACCGCCACCGCGGCCTGCGACACCATGAAGGCCAACGGCAACTACGTGAAGGGCGTGGGCTACGCGCTGAACAAGCTCGGCGCGATCCCCAACGTCTACAACTACATCGACGCCGGCCACCACGGCTGGCTCGGCTGGGACGACAACTTCGCGCCCGCCGCCCAGGTCTTCTACGAGGCCGCCAACGCGGAGGGGGCGACTGTAGACGATGTACACGGCTTCATCACCAACACGGCGAACTACAGCGCCCTGAAGGAGAACAACTTCACCATCAACGACAGCGTCAACGGCACCTCCGTGCGCCAGTCGAAGTGGGTGGACTGGAACCGGTACGTCGACGAGCTGTCGTACGCGCAGGCCTTCCGCGCCCAGCTGGTGTCCACCGGCTTCCGGTCGGGCATCGGCATGCTGATCGACACCTCCCGCAACGGCTGGGGCGGCACCGCACGGCCCACCGGTCCGGGCGCCACGACCAGCGTCGACACGTATGTCAACGGAGGCCGCTACGACCGCCGTATCCACATCGGCAACTGGTGCAACCAGTCCGGCGCCGGCCTCGGCGAGCGCCCGCAGGCCGCACCGGCCGCCGGGATCGACGCGTACGTGTGGATGAAGCCGCCGGGTGAGTCCGACGGCTCCAGCTCCGCCATCGCCAACGACGAGGGCAAGGGCTTCGACCGCATGTGCGACCCGACGTACACGGGCAACGCCCGCAACGGCAACAACATGTCGGGGGCCCTGGCCAACGCTCCGCTGTCCGGCCACTGGTTCTCGGCCCAGTTCCAGCAGCTGATGCAGAACGCCTACCCGCCGCTGTAGACACCGGCGCGGGGTCCCGTCCGGCCGTTCCCCCTGCCCGGGGAGCGGCCGGATGCGGCGGAAACCGGGACCGGTGGAGCGAAATTTTTGCCGTCCCGGCAACAATCGTGGCCCTCGCGCGGTGCGCCGGAGCACGCTTGCGGCACACCGACGAGAGGCTGACCACCATGGCGCACCACCCGCACGAGCACGGCGACCACGAGGAGGGCGGGCCCCAGCACGGCCGGCACCAGCACCGCCACGGGCACGACACCGACATCGACTGGGCGGAGATGGCCCCGCACCTCGTGGCCCAGGCGGAACTCTTCACCCCGCTGTACGAGCGGGCCCTGGCCTGGCTCGCCAAGGAGGTGACCGAGCCGGGGCTGATCGCCGACCTGGGCAGTGGTCCTGGCGTCGTCTCGGGGCTGTTCGCCGAGACCTTCCCCGGCGCCCGGGTCCTCGCGGTCGACGGCTCCGAGCCGCTCCTGGAGCAGGCCGGGGCGCGCGCCGCCCGGCTCGGGTACGCCGACCGCTTCGGCACCCTCGCCGGTGAACTTCCCGGCGTCCTCGACGAGTTGGACTACCCCGCCGACCTGCTGTGGGCGGGCCGCAGTCTGCACCATCTGGGCGACCAGCGTGCCGCCCTGAGCGCCTTCGCCGAGCGGCTCGCGCCCGGCGGCACGCTGGCGATCATGGAAGGGGGCCTGCCGAGCCGGTTCCTGCCGCGCGACATCGGCATCGGCCGCCCCGGCCTGGAGTCGCGGCTCGACGCGCTCCAGGAGGAGTGGTTCGCGCGGATGCGGGCCGATCTGCCCGGCTCCGTCGAGGTGACCGAGGACTGGCCGGCCCTGCTCGGCTCCGCCGGTCTGAAGCACACCCGCAGCCGCAGCTTCCTGCTCGACCTGCCCGCCCCCGCCTCCGACCGGGCCCGCGCCTACATCGCCGACTCGCTGGGCCGGCTGCGCGAGATCTACGGCGATGTCCTCGACCCCGAGGACCGCGCCCTGCTCGACCGCCTCCTCGACCCCGCGGACCCGGCCGGCGTCCGGCGCAGGTCCGATGTGTTCGTACTGGCCGCACACACCGTGCATACGGCGGTGAAGCCCGCGTAGCCCGGACGGCGCGCCCCCGCACACCCACCTCCCCCGCGTCATCCGCGGCGTCACCCCCTCCGTCGTTCATAGTGACCTGCATCACATTCCGGCAGTAGAATGGGAAGGCGGTTCCGCTCGGACGCGGCATCCCGGACGCGGTCCGTGCGGGGAAGACGGGGGCCGTCATGGACCGTTACGTCAGTCAGGACATCAGCGGCTGGACCGAGGTGCGCGTCCACGGGGTGTCGGGGACGCCGCCCGAGGCCGAACTCTGCCACCCCGCCGTCGCGTTGGTCGCCGGCGACCGGCTCGCCGGCTTCTACCGGCGGATCTGGGAGTGCGCCCGCGGCGCCCCCGACGGGCCGGACTTCCGGCGCGAGGGGTACTCGTGGGGCAAGCTCACCTCGGGCGACAACTCCCGTGCCCTGTGGCTCCTTCTGCTGCCCTTCATGTTCCTGAACCTCGCCTACTACATGGACCCGGAGCACCGCGTCGTCGACGGCCGCACCCGGGTCGTGTCCGAACGCCGAGCCGTCCAGCGGCTTCTCGCGCTCTCCCTCACCGGCACCTACGTCCTGGCCGCCACCTCCGTGTCGATGGACCTGGTCGGCTGGCAGTGCGGAGCGCACACCGGCACGGGCCAACCGACCTGCTCCAGCGGCGGGTTCTGGCTGAACTGGCTGCACTACAGCTGGCTGGACTCCACCGGCCGGCACCTCGCCGTCGCCTCGATCGTGCCGCTCGCCCTGGTCGCGCTGCTGTGGTGGACCGCCCGCCGGACCTGGGCCACCATGGAGGCCCAGCAGGTCCCGCAGGTCAAGGGTGGGGTGGACGTCCGACTGCCGCTGGAGGACCGCCAGTTGTGGAACGGCCGCGGACCCGTGCGCGAGCTGCGCGCCCTGCACGTCGCCGGCGCCCTCGCCGTCGTGGGCGTCCTGCTGCTGGCACCGCTGCTGCCCGGCGCCGACCTCACCAGCCTGTCCCACGGCGGCACCTGGCACCCGGTGGCGGCGGTCCTGCGCAACCTCCTGCTGCTCGCCCTGCTCCTCGTCGTGGCGTTCGTCGTGGTCCTGGTGCCGCTGGCGAAGGACCGGGACCGGCCCGACCCGGCCGCGCCCCGCACGGACGACGACCGCTTCCGCCTCCTGCCCTGGCTCGTCACCGCGCTCGTGGCCGGAGCCCTCGCCGTGGCCTGCTGGGGCGCCGCGGAGTCCGGTCCGCCCGACCCGACAGCCGGGGTCCATGCCCTGCCCTGGCAGACCGGCGCCGTGCGCTGGCTGCTCGTCGCACAAGGCGCGCTCCTGCTGTCTCTCGCCGCCTCCCACGTCGTACGGGGCACGGTGAGGACCACACCGCCCGACCGCAACATCCTCGGCAGCCCCGACTTCCCGCGCCCGGCCTGGGGCGGTATGAGCATGGCCGGAGTCGCCCTCCTCGCCACGCTGCTGGCGACCGCCCTCGCCGCCGGGGTCACGCTCCGCGTGGCGGAGATCCTCGGCGCGCCCACGGTCCCCGGACACCCCACCGGCGATCAGCGGCCCCTGGTGGTGCCGACCGCCTACTTCTGGGGGGCGGTGTGCGCACTCGCGCTCGTCGTCGTGGCGCTGGTCCTCGCCGTCCGCGCCTGGGCGGTGATGAGCCACGGCCGCGCGGACGAGCTGCACCACATCAAGGCGTTTTACCCTCCCGGAGACGCCGGGCGCGCACCGCAGGCACGGCGCCGCCATATCGCCGACGTATGGGCCCGGGCACGGGGGCTCGGGCCCGCCGCCACGACGGGACTCGGCCTGCTGCTGCTCGCCGCCGTCGTGATCGCGGCGGCCGGAGTCGCCCTGGACCTGGCCCTCGGCACCCGGCTCGTCACCGACGGCTCCCGCTGGCTGACCACCGCCGCGAACCTCGTCCTGACCGGCCTGGTCGTCGGACTGCTCTGGGCGGGACGCCAGGCCTACCGCAGCGCGAGCTTCCGGCGCACCGTCGGCATCCTCTGGGACGTCGGCACCTTCTGGCCGCGCGCCACCCACCCCTTCGCCCCGCCCTGCTACGCCGAGCGGACCGTGCCCGACCTGCTGACCCGCCTGGAATACCTCACCGGTACGACCGAGGGGGAGCACGGGCACCAGGGTCCGCCGGGCGGCCGCGTGCTGCTGTCCTGCCATTCACAGGGTTCCGTGATCGGGGCGGCCGTCCTGATGCAGGCGAGGACCACGGCCGGCGTCCGTACCGCCCTGCTGACCTATGGCTGCCCGCTGACCCGGCTGTACGCGCAGTTCTTCCCCGCCTACTTCGACGCGAACGCCGTACACCGCCTCGGGCAGATCCTGGCCAACACGGAGGAGACGCTTCCCGCCCCCGAGGAGAAGCCCGGCCTCGCCGACGACACACGCTGGTACAACCTGTACCGCGCCAGCGACCCCATCGGCGGGTGGGTCGTACGGGACACGGCTCCGTTGCAGCCGAGCGACCCGCTGCGCCGCGGGGACCGGCAGCTGCTCGACCCGACGCAGTTGTGCAAGCAGCCCGGCGACACCTGCTGTCAGCCCCCGAAGGGACACTCCGACTACTTCTCCGACCCGGCGTTCGACGTGTGCGTGCGCGATCTCGTCGCAGGCGGCACCGGTCCGCCGCCGACCGCTCTGCCCTCCACCGCCGTACCCGTGATCCTGTCCGAATCGGTGGACGGCGCGGCGCCGCTCACCCAGGCCCGGCTGTGAGGGCCCGGCCATGAGAAGAGGGGCGCGGCCATCGGCCACGCCCCCTCATCCACGACGAGCCCGGGCTCAGCCGATGTCGAACGTCGACGGGTCCGGACCGATCCGCCGGTCCTCGTTCAGCGCGCTGATCGCCGCCAGGTCCTCGGTGTCCAGGCTGAAGTCGAACACCTCGATGTTCTCCCTGATCCGCGACGGCGTCACGGACTTCGGGATCACCACGTTGCCGATCTGGAGGTGCCAGCGCAGCACCACCTGGGCCGGGGTGCGGTTGTGCTTCTGGGCGATCGCGACGATCGCCGGGACCTCCAGCAGCCCCTTGCCCTGGCCCAGCGGCGACCAGGCCTCGGTGGCGATGCCCTGCTCCGCGTGGAACTCCCGCAGCGCGTGCTGCTGGAGGTGCGGGTGCAGCTCGATCTGGTTGACGGCCGGGACGACCGCCGTCTCGCCCGTCAGCCGCTCGAGCTGCTCGACGGGGAAGTTGGAGACACCGATCGCCTTGGCCCGGCCGTCGGCGTACAGCTTCTCGAACGCCTTGTACGTGTCGACGTACTTGTCCCGGGCCGGCAGCGGCCAGTGGATGAGGTACAGGTCGACGTGGTCCAGGCCCAGCTTGCCGAGCGAGGTGTCGAACGCGCGCAGCGTCGCGTCGTACCCCTGGTCGGCGTTCCAGAGCTTGGTGGTGACGAAGATGTCCTCGCGGGGCACCCCGGAGGTGGTGATCGCCTTGCCGGTGCCCTCTTCGTTGCCGTAGATCGCCGCTGTGTCGATGCTGCGGTACCCGGCCTCCAGCGCGGTGGCCACCGCCCGCTCCGCCTCGTCGTCCGGCACCTGCCAGACGCCGAAGCCCAGCTGGGGCATCTCCACGCCGTTGTTGAGGATGATCGGGGGGACCTTGCTGCTCACGCGCTCTCGATCCTTCGGTTGTCCGTCAAAGTCGTACTCCCATCGTCAACGATCACACGCCGTGATGCATTCCTGAGCCCGAATCCCGAATTCGGACCCCGGGGCCTTACGTCCGGTACAGAGTTCCGGTACCGAGTTCCGGTACCCGGCTCTACGTCCGGTACAGCGCGTCGACCTCGTCCGCGTACGCGTTCTCGATCGCCTTGCGCTTCAGCTTCAGCGACGGCGTGAGCAGCCCGTGCTCCTCGGTGAACGGCTGCGCCAGGATGCGGAACGTGCGGATCGACTCCGCCTGCGAGACCAGCGTGTTCGCGGCCACCACCGAGCGGCGCACCTCCGCCTCCAGATCCGGGTCCCGCACCAGCTCGGCGGGTGTCAGCTGCGGCTTGCCGCGCATCTGCAGCCAGTGCTCCACCGCCTCCTGGTCGAGCGTGACCAGCGCGGCGACGAACGGCCGGTCGTTGCCGACGACGATGCACTGGCCGACCAGCGGATGATCGCGCACCCGCTCTTCCAGCAGCCCCGGCGAGACGCTCTTGCCGCCCGAGGTGACGAGGATCTCCTTCTTGCGGCCGGTGATGGTGAGATAGCCGTCCTCGTCCAGGGAGCCCAGGTCGCCGGTGGCCAGCCAGCCGTCGTGCAGGCTCTCGTCGGTCGCCTTGGGGTTGTTGAGATACCCCTGGAACACGTTGTCGCCGTGCAGCCAGATCTCCCCGTCGTCCGCGATGTGCACGGTCATCCCGGGGATGGGCTGCCCGACCGTGCCGTAACGGGTACGGCCGGGCGGGTTGGCGGTCGCGGCCGCCGTCGTCTCCGTCAGCCCGTACCCCTCGTACACCTGGACGCCCGCGCCCGCGAAGAACAGCCCGAGCCGGCGGTCCATCGCCGAACCGCCCGACATCGCGTGCCGCACCCGGCCGCCCATCGCCGCGCGCACCTTCGCGTAGACGACCTTGTCGAAGAACTGGTGCTGCATCCGCAGCCCCGCCGACGGGCCCGGCCCGGTGCCCCAGGCCTTCGCCTCCACCGCCTCCGCGTACGCCGTCGCCACCTCCACCGCCTTCTCGAACGGCCCCGACCTGCCCTCCCGCTCGGCCTTGCGACGGGCCGCGTTGAACACCTTCTCGAAGATGTACGGCACGGCCAGGAAGAACGTCGGCCGGAACGCGGCCAGGTCGGGCAGCAGCGCCGCCGCGTGCAGCTGGGGCTGATGACCGAAACGGACCTTGCCGCGGATCGCGGCGATCTGCACCATCCGCCCGAACACGTGCGCGAGCGGCAGGAACAGCAGCGTCGCCGCCTCGTCGCCCTTGCGGGAGTGGAACACCGGCTCCCAGCGTTCGATGACCGTGTCCGCCTCGAACATGAAGTTGCCGTGCGAGATCACACAGCCCTTGGGGCGGCCCGTGGTGCCCGAGGTGTAGATCACCGTGGCGACCGAGTCCGGCGTGACCGCCTCCCGGTGCCGGTGCACCACCTCGTCCTCCACCGAGGCGCCTGCGTCGTACAGCTCCTGTACACACCCCTCGTCCAGCTGCCACAGCTGTGTGAGCCGCGGCAGCCGGTCGATGACCGTGGCGATCGTCATCGCGTGGTCCTCGTGCTCCACCACCGCGGCCGTGCACTCCGCGTCGTACAGCATCCAGAAGCACTGCTCCGCCGACGACGTCGGATACACCGGCACCACCTGCGCGCCGATCGTCCACAGGGCGTAGTCGAACAGGGTCCACTCGTAGCGGGTGCGGGACATGATCGCGACCCGGTCGCCGAACCGGACACCCCGCGCGAGCAGGCCCTTCGCGAGCGCGAGGACCTCGTCGCGGAACTCGGCCGATGTCACGTCCCGCCACCGGCCGTCCTCGTCCTTGCGGCCCAGCGCCACATGGAGCGGGTCCTCCTGGGCGTGCCGGAAGACGACGTCGGCCAGACCGCCGACCGGCGGCGCCAACGCCAACGGAGGGTTGGTGAACTCGCGCAAAACCAGCACCCCGCTTCTCAAGGCCGCGCAGCGCCGTGAAAGCTACCCCACGCTCGGGCGGGACGGGAGGGGGCCGGAAAGCGAGCGATGCTCTCGTCTGCGCTGGTCAATGCCGCAAAATGGGCTCACATAGGGAAGGGTCGGACAGAAAACTGACGATTCAGTAAGTTCCGGCGCCGCAATCTCCACCGAATCTGCCCGCAGCGCTTACGCCGTCCCGGCTCAGAGGTGCGGGGGCCGGTATGCGGTATGCGATATGCGGGGTACGGCATGCGATATGGGAAATGTCGCATACCGCATGTCGCATACAGGCTTTCGCACAGTGCATCCACCCTTCAGTCGCCCCGACCACCCCCGCCCCCCGCCCTCGGCCCCCGTTGCAGCCGGTCCCCGCCCGTCAGGATCGCCGCCGCCAGCGCGTCCGCCGCTCCCTGGGCCGAGGCGTGCCGCCGCCCGTGCACCAGGACGAAGTCGACGCGGCCCAGTTCCGGCAGTCCCGCCCGGTCCGGGACGCGGACCAGGCCCGGTGGGATCAGGCCCCGGGAGTGTGCCATCACGCCGAGGCCGGCCCGGGCCGCGGCGATCAGTCCGTTGAGGCTGCCGCTGGTGCAGACGATCCGCCAGGCGCGCCCCTGCCGTTCGAGCGCCTCGAAGGCCAGCGCGCGGGTGATGCCCGGCGGCGGGAAGACGATGAGCGGCACCGGGCGCTCGGGGTCCAGGCGGAGCCGTTCGGCGCCGATCCACACCAGTTTGTCGTGCCAGACCGGTTCGCCGCGCGGGTCCTCGGGGCGCCGCTTGGCGAGCACCAGGTCGAGCTTTCCGGCGGCGAGCTGTTCGTGGAGGGTGCCGGACAGTTCCACGGTCAGTTCGAGGTCGACCTCGGGGTGGTCGTACCGGAAGCCCTCCAGGATCTCCGGCAGCCGGGTCAGGACGAAGTCCTCGGAGGCGCCGAAGCGGAGCCGGCCGCGCAGCCGCGTTCCCGTGAAGAAAGCGCTTGCCTGCTCATGGACCTCCAGGATCCGGCGCGCGAAGCCGAGCATCGCCTCACCGTCCTCGGTGAGTTCCACGGAGTGGGTGTCCCGGGTGAACAGGGCCCGCCCGGTCGCGTCCTCCAGCCGCCGTACATGCTGGCTGACGGTGGACTGGCGCAGCCCGAGCCGGCGCGCGGCCCGGGTGAAGCTCAGTGTCTGGGCGACCGCGAGGAAGGTCCGCAGATGGGAGGGATCGTACACAGTCGGCACTGTACTGCTTATCGCATACCGCGATCACAGTCAGAGCGGTATGACGGATTCCCGATCACGGACCGGAAGAGGACGATGGAGAGGGGCTCTCCGGCCCCCGACGCATTCTCATCGAACGTACGTGGAGCACCGTGAAACGCCTGCAGTGGCCGAGTCGGATGCCGGTCGACCCCTACATCCTGCTGTTGCTCGGGACGGTCGGGCTCGCGGCGCTGTTCCCGGCCCGCGGCACCGCCGCCGACGTGGCCTCGGGAGCCTCCACGGCCGCCATCGCCTTCCTCTTCTTCCTGTACGGCGCCCGTCTCTCCACCCGCGAGGCACTCGACGGCCTCAAGCACTGGCGGCTGCACACCACCGTCCTCGTCTGCACCTTCGTCGTCTTCCCGCTGCTGGGCCTCGCCGCCCGCGGTCTCGTGCCGGTGTTCCTCACGCAGCCGCTCTACCAGGGGCTGCTCTTCCTCACCCTCGTCCCGTCGACCGTCCAGTCGTCGATCGCCTTCACCTCGATGGCGCGAGGGAACGTTCCTGCGGCGATCTGCGCCGGTTCCTTCTCCTCCCTGGTCGGGATCGTCGTCACCCCGCTGCTCGCCGCCGCGCTCCTCGGCAGCGGCGGCGGGGGCTTCTCGGCCCACTCGCTGGTGGAGATCGTGCTGCAACTGCTGGTGCCCTTCGCCGCCGGACAGCTGCTGCGCCGCTGGATCGGCCCCTTCGTCGCCCGGCACAAGAAGGTCCTCGGGCTCGTCGACCGCGGCTCGATCCTCCTGGTCGTCTACACCGCGTTCAGCGAGGGCATGGTCCGGGGCATCTGGCACCAGGTCAGCCCCGTGCGGCTCGGCGGGCTGCTCGTCGTCGAAGCCGGGCTGCTCGCCGTGATGCTCGCCCTGACCTGGTACGGAGGCAAGGCGCTGCGCTTCGGCCGGGAGGACCGGATCACCCTCCAGTTCGCGGGCTCGAAGAAGTCCCTCGCCGCCGGACTGCCCATGGCGAGCGTCCTGTTCGGCGCGCACGCCTCCCTCGCCGTCCTGCCGCTGATGCTGTTCCACCAGATGCAGCTGATGGTGTGCGCGGTGATCGCCAAGCGGCGGGCCCGGGATCCGCTGGAGGGGCCACGCGCGGACGTCGCGGAGCGGGCCTCGGCGGCGGTGTGAGCCACCCGAACGCGACCGCCGCGCGGTCCTGTTGATCCGGATCCCGGGCACGGAACGCTCATCACGGATAACGTTCCGTCATGACCGCACCGCTCACGCTCGCCCCCGCGCGTACCGCCCTCGTCCTCGTCGACCTCATGGACCGGATCGTCGCCCTGCCCCTGGAACCCCGCAAGGGCACCGAAGTACTGTCCGTGGCCGAGGAGTTGGCGCGCACCTTCCGCGCGGCCGGCGCCCCGGTCGTCCTCGTCCGCGTCGAACGCCCCGGCGTCGCCGAACAGCCCCCCGGCAGCGGACTCGTCCCCGGGCTGCTCGCCGCGGGCGACGTGGAGATCGTCAAGCGCACCATCGGCGCCTTCCAGGGCACCGGCCTGGACGAGGCACTGCGCGCCCGGGGCGTCACCACCGTCGTGCTCGGCGGGATCGCCACCAACCTCGGCGTCGAGTCCACCGCCCGCGCCGCCGGCGACCTCGGCTACGACCTCGTCTTCGTCGAGGACGCCATGGCCGCCCTCACCCAGCCCGAGCACGAGGCGTCGGTGAAACTGGACTTCCCGCGGCTCGGCACGGTCGTACCGGCCGCGCGGCTGCGTCTGGCGGCGGACTGAGGCGGGGCCCCCGCGGCGCAGGGGGCGCTCCCCGCCGTTCGGGGCCCCGCCGCCGTGCCGCGGGGGGACCGGGTCACCCGCGGGCGGCCGCGGTCCGCAGGGCGATGCGGTCCTCACCCGCGTACACGTTCATGGAGCTGCCGCGCAGGAAGCCCACCAGCGTCAGTCCCGTCTCCGCGGCCAGGTCCACGGCCAGCGAGGACGGCGCCGAGACCGCCGCGAGCACCGGGATGCCCGCCATCACGGCCTTCTGCGCCAGCTCGAAGGAGGCCCGCCCCGACACCAGCAGGATCGCGCGGGACAGCGGCAGGTCACCGTTCTGCAGGGCGCGCCCGACGAGTTTGTCGACCGCGTTGTGCCGGCCCACGTCCTCGCGCACGTCCAGCAGCTCGCCGTCCTCGCCGAACAGGGCCGCCGCGTGCAGACCCCCGGTCCGGTCGAAGACCCGCTGGGCCGCGCGCAGCCGGTCGGGGAGGGCGGCGAGCAGATCGGCGTCGACGCGGACCGGGGGAGTGTCGGCGATCGGCCAGCGGGCCGTCGTCCGCACCGCGTCCAGGCTGGCCTTGCCGCACAGACCGCAGGACGAGGTGGTGTACACGTTCCGTTCGAGAGTGATGTCTGGGAGCGTCACCCCGGGGGACGTCTTCACGTCGACCACGTTGTAGGTGTTGGAGCCGTCGGCGGTCGCCCCCGCGCAGTAGACGATGTTCTGCAGATCGGATACGTCGGCCAGCACGCCCTCGCTGACCAGGAACCCGGCCGCCAGCGCGAAGTCGTCGCCCGGTGTGCGCATGGTGATGGCGAGCGGCTTGCCGTTCAGCCGGATCTCCATCGGTTCCTCGGCGACAAGGGTGTCCGGGCGGGTGGACACCACCCCGTCGCGTATGCGGAGCACCTTGCGTCGTTCGGTCACTCGTCCCATGTGATGATCAGCCCCGGTTCTGTACGTGCTGGTAGCCGAAGCGGCCCTTGATGCAGAGATTGCCGTGGGTCACCGGGTTGTCGTGCGGGGAGGTGACCTTCACGATCTCATTGTCCTGCACGTGGAGGGTCAGGTTGCAGCCCACTCCGCAGTAGGCGCACACCGTCGTCGTCCGGGTCTGCGCCGCCTCGTCCCAGGTGCCGGCCTCCCGCCGGTCGTACTCCGACCTGAACGACAGCGCCCCCGTCGGACACACCTCGATGCAGTTTCCGCAGTACACACACGCCGAATCGGTCAGCGGGGCGTCCTGCTCCACGGCGATCCGGGCGTCGAAGCCCCGGCCCGTCACGGAGATCGCGAAGGTGTTCTGCCACTGGTCCCCGCAGGCGTCGACGCACTTGTAGCAGAGGATGCACTTGTCGTAGTCGCGGACGTAGAGGTCGTTGTCGATCCTCGGCTCCTCGCCGAGGCGGGCGGCATCGGGGCCGAAACGGTCCGGCTTCGCCTCGTACTCCTTGATCCACTCCACGGCCCGCGGGGTCGTCGACAGGTCGACCGAGGAGGCCAGCAGCTCCAGGACGATCTTCCGGCTGTGCCGGGCCCGCTCGGTGTCCGTCCGCACCACCATCCCCGGCTCGGCCCGGCGCGAACAGGCCGGCACCAGCGTGCGCGCCCCCTCGACCTCGACGACACACACCCGGCACGCGTTCTTCGGCCGCAGCGTGTCGCCCTCGCACAGGGTCGGCACGTCCTTCCCGGCGGCCCGGCAGGCGTCCAGGACCGTCGCCCCCTCCGGAACCCGGACCTCCGTCCCGTCGAGCGTGAACTCCAGCAGCCGGCGCGGGATCCCCAGCGGTGTCACGGTCATGCGTACGCCCCCAGACGGTCGATGGCGGATTCCACGGCGTTCCACGCGGTCTGCCCCAGACCGCAGATCGAGGCGTCACGCATCGCCCGCCCCACCTCCCTGAGCAGGGCGATGTCGTCGGCCGCCGCCGCACCCGCACGGTCGGCGATCCGGCGCAGCGCCTCCTCCTGGCGCACCGTCCCCACCCGGCACGGCACGCACTGCCCACAGGACTCGTCACGGAAGAACTCCGCGATCCGCAGCAGCAGACGGGGCAGCGGCACGGTGTCGTCGAACGCCATGACGACCCCCGAACCGAGGGTCGTCCCCGCCTCGCGGGTGCCCTCGAAGGTGAGCGGGATGCCCAGCTCGTCGGGCCGTACGAACCCGCCGGCCGCACCGCCGAGCAGCACGGCCCGCAGCCCCGGCCGCACCCCCGCCCGCTCCAGCAGCTCGCCCAGCGTCGCGCCGAAGGGCAGCTCGTACACCCCCGGGCGCTCGACACTCCCCGACACGCAGTACAGCTTGGGGCCGGTGGAGCGTGCCGTGCCGATCGCCGCGTACGCCGGTGCGCCCATGGTCAGGATGGGCAGGACGTTGACGAGCGTCTCCACGTTGTTCTCGGCCGTCGGCTTCCCGAACAGGCCCTTCTCCACGGGGAACGGCGGCTTCGACCGCGGCTCGCCCCGGAAGCCCTCGATCGAGTTGAACAGGGCGGTCTCCTCGCCGCAGATGTAGGCGCCGGCGCCACGCCGGATCTCGATGTCGAAGGCGAAGCCCTGGCCGAGGACGTCGTCGCCGAGCAGACCGCGGGCCCGCGCCTGGTCGACGGCATACTGCATACGGTGTATCGCCCGCGGGTACTCGCCGCGCAGATACAGGTACCCGGTGTGCGCGCCGATCGCATACGCCGCGATCGTCATCGCCTCCACCAGCGCGTACGGATCACCCTCCATGATCACGCGGTCCTTGAAGGTGCCCGGCTCGGATTCGTCGGCGTTGCACACCAGATGGTGCGGCCGGTCCGGCTGGGACGCCGTGGCCTGCCACTTGCGGCCCGTGGGGAACGCGGCCCCGCCCCGGCCGACCAGGCCGGAGTCCGTGACCTCACGGATGACTCCGGCGGGACCGAGCGCGAACGCCCGCCGCAGGGCCGCGTATCCGCCGTGCGCCCGGTAGTCGTCCAGCGACGACGGATCGACCACCCCGACCCGCCGCAGCAGCGTCAGTGACGGATCGCCCGCCTGCGGGACCGCCAGCGCCGCCGGCGGCTCCTGCGGCGCCGAGTCGGGCGCGGTCGCGGCGAGAACGGCCGCCTCGACGGCCGAGGGCGCCGACACCGCCGTACGCACCGGATCACCCGCCCTGATCGCGAGGGCGGCCGGGGCGCGTTCGCACAGGCCGAGGCAGGGACTGCGCTCCACGGCCACCCCGCTGCCCGCGCCCAGCCGGGCCTCGACACCGGCGCACAGACCGGCCGCGCCGGCCGCCGTGCAGGCGAGGTCCGTGCACACGTGCAGCACGGTCGCCGGGCGCGGCCGTACCGAGAACATCGCGTAGAAGGTGGCGACGCCGTACGCCTCCGCCGGCGGCACGGTCAGCCGCCGGCACAGGTAGTCGAGGGCGCCCTCGCTGATCCAGCCGACGCGGTCGTTGAGGGCGTGCAGCCCCGGCAGCAGCAGATCACGGCGGTCGCGGGCCTCGCGGCCGCCGCGCGCCCACCGGAGATCGGCGTCCGTGCGGTCGGCGCCCTCCCACGACGACTGCGGAGGGCCGAGCAGGGCGTCCACGGCCGCCCGTTCCTCATCGGTGGGCTTGCTGTCGCCGAAGTGCAGGTCCACGTACGTCACCTCACAGTGATCGGGGCGGGCAGCTTCTCGATCCGGATCGCCGACGCCTTGAACTCCGCCGTTCCCGCGATGGGGCAGTTCGCCTCGATCGTGAGCTGGTTGGTGTCCACCTCGTCGGGAAAGTGCATCGTCATGAACGCGAGCCCGGGCCGCAGCGCGGTGTCGATCCACACCGGCGCCACGACCGTGCCGCGCCGCGAGGTGACCCGCACCTGCTCGCCGACCACGACCCCGTACCGCTCGGCGTCCTCCGGACACAGCTCGACGAACTCGCCGCGCCGCAGCGGGGAGGCGAAACTCCCGCTCTGTACACCGGTGTTGTAGGAGTCCAGCCGTCGTCCCGTGGTCAGCCGGATCGGATACCGCTCGTCGGTCAGGTCGACGGGAGGATCGTGCCGCACGATCCCGAACGGCGCCCGCC
The DNA here is from genome assembly GCF_040630405.1 of Streptomyces sp. NPDC005811. NCBI lineage: Bacteria > Bacillati > Actinomycetota > Actinomycetes > Kitasatosporales > Streptomycetaceae > Streptomyces > Streptomyces sp. NPDC005811. The sequence goes on along the minus strand of NZ_JBEXXK010000012.1, from coordinate 9,412 downwards.
TGCCGCGCCGTTGCGGATCGGTCTCCCACAACCTGCCGTGCAGATAGGTCGGTTCGAGCCGCTCGGTGCTCGGGCACGGCCACTGGATGCCCTGGTGCTCCTCCAGCCGGGCGTACGTCATGCCGTGGTGGTCGGGGGAGAGGGACCGGAGCTCGTTCCACACGGCCTCGGCGTCGGCGTACTTCCAGTCGTGGCCGAGCCGTGCCGCGAGGTCGCAGATGATGTCGATGTCCTCGCGCGCCTCACCGGGCGGGGTGACCGCGCGGCGCACCCGCTGCACCCGCCGCTCGCTGTTGGTGGTCGTGCCGTCCGTCTCCGCCCAGCCGGCGGTCGCGGGCAGCACGACGTCCGCCAACTCGGCGGTCTTGGTAAGGAAGATGTCCTGCACGACGAGGAAGTCCAGCTGCCGCATGCGCCGTACGGCCTGTTCGCTGTCGGCCTCCGACTGCGCCGGGTTCTCACCGATGCAGTACACGGCCCGCAGCGTGCCCTCCTCCATCGCCTCGAACATCTCCGTCAGGTTCAGCCCGTAGTGCGGCTGGATGACGGTGTCCCACGACGACTCGAACTTCAGCCGGGCCGCCGGGTCCAGGATGTCCTGGAAGCCGGGCAGCCGGTTGGGGATGGCCCCCATGTCGCCGCCGCCCTGCACGTTGTTCTGGCCCCGCAAGGGCTGCAACCCGGCGCCGTAGCGGCCGATCTGACCGGTCAACAGGGACAGATTGATCAGCGCGCGCACATTGTCGGTGCCGTTGTGGTGCTCGGTGATGCCGAGGGTCCAGCACAACTGGGCGCGCTCGGCACGGGCGTAGGCGTGCGCCAACTCCCTGATGGCGGCGGCCGGTACGCCCGTCACCTTCTCGGCCAGCGACAGCGTCCAGGGCTCGACGAGCGCCCGGTACTCCTCGAACCCCGAGGTCGCCCGCTCGATGAACGTCTCGTTGGCCAGGCCCGCCCGGATGATCTCGCGGCCGATCGCGTGCGCCATCGGGATGTCCGTGCCGACATTGAGGCCGAGCCAGCTCTCCGCCCACTCGGCGGTGGAGGTGCGGCGCGGGTCGACCGCGTACATCCGGGCGCCGTTCCTGATCCCCTTCAGCACGTGCTGGAAGAAGATCGGGTGCGCGAAACGGGCGTTGGAACCCCACATCACGATGAGGTCGGTGTGCTCGATCTCCTCGTACGACGACGTCCCGCCCCCCGAGCCGAAGGCCGCCGACAGCCCCGCGACGCTCGGCGCGTGACAGGTGCGGTTGCAGGAGTCGACGTTGTTGGTGCCCATCACCACCCGGGCGAACTTCTGCGCCACGAAGTTCATCTCGTTGGTGGCCCGGGCGCAGGAGAACATGCCGAACGCCCCCCGGTTGCGCCCGAGTCCACGACTCGCCCGGTCGAGCGCCTCCTCCCAGCCCGCGGGCCGGAAGGGCTCGTCGCGGGAATCGCGCACCAGCGGGTGGGTGAGCCGGGTGTAGGTCTTCGACGGCCGCTTCCTCATACGACTCTCCTCATGCGGCGCTCCTGTCATGCGGCGCTCCTGATCGCGAGCAGGTCCGAGATGGCGTGCACGGTGCGCAGGGTGGGCACCTCGACGCCGGTGATCTCCGCCAGCTCGACGACGGCCGCGAGCAGGACGTCGAGTTCGAGCGGCTTGCCGCGCTCCAGGTCCTGGAGCGTGGAGGTGCGGTGGTCGCCGACCCGCTCCGCGCCCGCGAGCCGGCGTTCGATGGAGACACCCACCTCGCAGCCGAGGGCCTCGGCGACGGACAGCGTCTCGCGCATCATCGTCTCGATGACCCGGCGGGTGCCGCCGTGCAGGCACATCTGCCGCATGGTGGCCCGGGCGAGCGCGCTGATCGGGTTGAAGGAGATGTTGCCCAGCAGCTTGAGCCAGATGTCGTTGCGCAGCCCCGGCTCCACCGGGCACTTCAGGCCGCCCGCCGTCATGGCCTCGCTGAAGCGGGAGCACCGGTCCGAGACACTGCGGTCGGGCTCGCCGACCGAGAACCGGGTGCCCTCCAAGTGCCGTACGACGCCCGGTGCTTCGAGTTCGGTGGCCGCGTACACCACGCAGCCGACGGCCCGTTCGGGCGCGAGCACCGCACTGACCGCGCCACCGGGGTCCACACTCTCCACCCGGTGACCGTCGTGCGGGCCGCCGTGTCGGTGGAAGTACCACCAGGGGATGCCGTTCTGGGCGGCGATCACCGCCGTGGTGTCGTGCAACAGGGGCTCGATCAGCGGCCCGCACGCCGCGTACGAGTGGGCCTTCAGACCCAGGAACACGAAGTCGGCCGGGCCGATCTCGGCCGGGTCGTCGGTGGCGTGGGCGCGGGCGGTGAAGTCGCCGCGCGGACTGTGCACCCGCACCCCGTCCCGCCTCATGGCCGCCAGATGCGGTCCACGGGCGACGAGATGCACATCGGCGCCCGCGCGATGGAGCGCTGCACCGACGTAAGCGCCGATCGCACCGGCGCCGAGGACTGCGACTTTCATGGTGAGGGAGCTCCGTTCGGTCGAGGGTACCGAGGAACTGCCGAACACTGTCGACTGAATATTGTCTACAGTATGGTGGCTACGGCGGCAAGAGTCCGCGCACGGGTCCGCGCACCGCCGACCATGCCGCCGCGGGGAAACCGGCCGGTCCGACCGTTCGGCGCAGGCTGCATACCGTTCACCGCATACGGTCGACGCGCCGCCTTCTCAACCCTCTTGATCCTTCCTACCGTTCGGGATTCATGAGTCCCCCTGTCGCACCGCCCGGCTGGAGCCGCTGGCTCGTGCCCCCGGCCGCCCTCTCGGTCCACCTCTCCATCGGCCAGGCCTACGCCTGGTCCGTCTTCAAGCCCCCGCTGGAGTCCGCGCTCGGCCTCAGCGGCACCCAGAGCGCTCTGCCCTTCCAGCTCGCCATCGTCATGCTCGGCCTGTCCGCCGCGTTCGGCGGCACACTCGTCGAGCGCAACGGGCCGCGCTGGGCGATGACGGTCGCCCTGGTCTGCTTCTCCTCGGGCTTCCTGATCTCCGCGCTCGGCGCCGCCACCGAGCAGTACTGGCTTATCGTCCTCGGCTACGGCTTCGTCGGCGGCATCGGCCTGGGCATCGGCTACATCTCGCCCGTCTCCACCCTGATCAAGTGGTTCCCCGACCGGCCCGGCATGGCCACCGGTATCGCCATCATGGGCTTCGGCGGCGGCGCGCTCATCGCCTCGCCCTGGTCGGCGCAGATGCTGGAGTCGTTCGGCGCGGACCACTCCGGGATCGCGCTCGCGTTCCTCGTCCACGGAATATCGTATGCAGTCTTCATGACCCTCGGCGTGCTCCTCGTCCGCGTCCCCCGCCCCGTCCAGGTGGCCGCCGACGAGACGAGCGGCGGGGCGAGCGAGGGACCGAGCAGCGGGGTGAGCGGCGAGGCGGGCAGCGTCACGGGCGTGCAGGTCTCGGCCCGCTCCGCGGTGCGCACCCCGCAGTTCTGGTGCCTGTGGGTCGTCCTCTGCATGAACGTGACCGCGGGCATCGGCATCCTGGAGAAGGCCGCCCCGATGATCACGGACTTCTTCGCCGACACCTCCACCCCCGTGTCCGTGACGGCCGCCGCCGGATTCGTCGCCCTGCTGTCCTCGGCCAACATGGCCGGCCGCATCGGCTGGTCGTCCACCTCCGACCTGATCGGCCGCAAGAACATCTACCGCCTCTACCTGGGCGTCGGCGCGCTCATGTACGCGCTGATCGCGCTGTTCGGCGACTCCTCCAAGCCGCTGTTCGTCCTCAGCGCCCTGGTGATCCTCTCCTTCTACGGCGGCGGCTTCGCGACGATCCCCGCCTACCTCAAGGACCTCTTCGGCACCTACCAGGTCGGCGCCATCCACGGCCGGCTCCTGACCGCCTGGTCCACGGCCGGCGTCCTCGGACCGCTGATCGTCAACTGGATCGCCGACCGCCAGGAGGAGGCCGGCAAGCACGGCGCGGACCTCTACTCCCTGTCCCTGTTCATCATGATCGGGCTGCTCGCCGTCGGCTTCGTCGCCAACGAGCTGGTCCGCCCCGTCGACGCCCGCCACCACCTGCCCGCCCCGACGAAGGAGGCCGCCGATGTCACAGCCCGACAGCAGCCCGAGTCCGCCTGAACCGGACCGCCGCCCGCTCATCGCGCTCGCCTGGCTGTGGGTGGGCGCCCCGCTCGCCTACGGACTGTACGAGCTGGTGCAGAAGGCGGCGAAACTGTTCACCGGGTAGCCGTCCGGGCTGCTCATGGGCAGGTGTTCGGGAAGTGTTCGGGCGTCCGAGGGTTAGAGGGAAGCCGACAACCCCGGCGCCCGTTTCCTGTCGCAACACCTGTCCCCGTACCCGCGAGTCACTGATCAGACTGGTGGATCCCGCTACCCAAGGCAACGAGGGGGACCCCCACATGAACGGCTCGCGCATCGCCGCCGTCGGCCACTACCAGCCCGCCAAGGTGCTCACCAACGAGGAACTGGCGGGCATGGTCGACACCAGTGACGAGTGGATCAGGAGCCGGGTGGGCATCCACACCCGCCACATCGCCGGCCCCGACGAGCCCGTGGACGAGCTCGCCGCGCACGCCGCCGCCAAGGCCCTCGCCGCCGCCGGCCTCGGCCCGGCCGACATCGACCTGGTGCTGGTCGCCACGTCCACCGCCGTCGACCGTTCGCCCAACATGGCCGCCCGGGTCGCCGCCCGCCTCGGCATCCCGCGCCCGGCCGCCATGGACGTCAACGTCGTGTGCGCCGGCTTCACCCACGCCCTGGCCACCGGCGACCACACCGTCCGCGCGGGCGCCGCGACCCGCGCCCTGGTCATCGGTGCCGACAAGATGTCCGAGGTGACGGACTGGTCCGACCGTACGACCTGCGTCCTCGTCGGCGACGGAGCGGGCGCCGCGGTCGTCGAGGCCTGTCCCGACGGCGTCGAGCCCGGTATCTCGCCCGTGCTGTGGGGATCGGTGCCCGAGATGGGGCACGCGGTGCGCATCGAGGGCCAGCCGGCGCGGTTCGCCCAGGAGGGGCAGAGCGTCTACCGGTGGGCCACCACCCAGCTGCCGCCGCTCGCCCGCCAGGCCTGCGAGCGCGCAGGACTGCGCCCCGAGGACCTCGCGGCCGTCGTGCTGCACCAGGCGAACCTGCGGATCATCGAACCGCTCGCCCAGAAGATCGGCGCCGTCAACGCGGTGGTCGCCCGCGATGTCACCGCTTCGGGGAACACCTCCGCCGCCAGCATCCCGCTCGCCTTCTCCAAGCTGGTCGAGCAGGGCGCGATCTCCACCGGGGATCCGGTGCTGCTGTTCGGCTTCGGAGGCAACCTCTCCTACGCCGGACAGGTCGTACGCTGCCCCTGAACGGCCCGCCGGTAGCGGTGTGACGCGTCCGACGGCCCGGAGGGCTGGCCACAGTGCGCCGTAGACTGTAGACGAAAGACAATCGATACTCGGCTGTAGACAGTACGCAGTACACAGTGGACAGCCGACTCCATACAGTCTGACTCCGTACGTCTTTCGCATTCGTGGCTACTCCGGCCGGCCGTTGCTGCCCGGCGCTGCCCAGGAGGGGAACCGACCGATGTTGTCGACAGGACTGCCGCAGGGTGCGGTGCCCAAGCTCGAACGGCCAGGCCCGCTGCGCGACCGCGTCTACGAGGCGCTGCTCGAGCTCATCACCACCCGGGCCCTCCAGCCGGGCCAGCACCTCGTCGAGAGCGAGCTGGCGAACCACCTCGGCGTCTCGCGCCAGCCCGTGCGCGAGGCGCTGCAGCGGCTCAACACCGAGGGCTGGGTGGACCTCAGGCCCGCGCAGGGCGCGTTCGTGCACGAGCCGACCGAGGAGGAGGCCGACCAGCTCCTCACGGTCCGCACGCTGCTGGAGGCCGAGGCGGCCCGCCTCGCGGCCCGGCAGGCGAAGACGCACGACGTCGACGACCTGGACGAGATCCTGGCCCTGGGCCTGCAGGCCGTGGCCGACGACGACGTGGACGCCGCCGTCGCCCTCAACGCCCGCTTCCACGCCAAGATCATGGAGCTGGCGGGCAACGCGGTCCTGGCCGAGCTGGCGGCCCAGGTCGACCGGCGGGTGCGCTGGTACTACACCCCGGTCGCCCGGCAGCGCGGCGAGCAGTCCTGGATCGAGCACCGCGATCTGATCACCGCGATCCTCAACCGCGACGAACAGCTCGCCACCCGGCTGATGCGGGAGCACACGGAGCACACCCGACGCTCGTACCACGCCCGCGCCAAGTCCTGACCCTCCCCGGGCGGGTGCGGGGCCTGGCGGTCCTGCACCCCCCGGGTTTCCCGGCGTACCTGACGGCCCCTCAAAAGCCGACGCGGGCACGCCGATCGGGGCCCACCACGACGTGGCGGGCCCCGATCCGGTACGCCCGTCTAGGCGGTGGCGCCGCTCGTACGGGCTCCCTTCCCGCCGGCGGGTCCCCCCGACGTGGCCCCCGGCTGCCGCAGCAGCAGGGCGATGCCCGCCGCCACCATGGAGACACCGCCCGCCAGGGCGTACGCGCCGTCGTAGCCCCAGGCCGCGACCACCAGCGAGCCCAGCCCGCCGCCGAACAGACCGCTGACGAGCTTGCCGCTGTACACCAGGCCGTAGTTGGTGGCGTTGTAGTTCTCGCCGAAGTAGTCCGGGGTGAGCGCGGCGAACAGCGGATAGAACGCGCCGCCGCCGAAGCCGGAGAGGAAGGCGAAGAACAGGAACAGCCCCTCGCTCCTGACGTCACCGGCCCAGATCACCCCGAACTGCGCGAGCCCCAGCACGACGATGACGAACACCAGCGTGGACTTGCGGCCCCAGCGGTCCGACAGCCAGCCCACGACCCCGCGGCCCACGCCGTTGACGACCGCCATGACGCCCATCGAGGAGGCCGCGACCAGGGGGCCGAATCCGACGTCCTTGGCGTAGTCGACCTGGAAGGAGATCCCGAAGATGGAGACCCCGGCCGTCATCACGATCGCGACCCACATCAGGGGCAGCATCCCGGTCCGGACCGCCTCCTTCGGCGTGAACTGCCGTACCGCGGGAGGGTTCTTGGCCAGGCTGGTCGCCTTCGTGGCGTCGCCGGCGTACGCCGACGGATCGATGTCGGCCGGCCACCAGTTCTTCGGCGGGTCCTTGAAGAAGAACGCGCTCCCGAACACCACGATCATGATGTAACAGCCGATCAGATCGAGCACCCGGTGGTAGTTCGCCGTGTCGAAGCCGTAGTTGAAGATGAAGATGAACGGCAGCGACCCGTACGCGAAGCCGCCGTTGACGAACCCGGTGCGGGCGCCGCGCCGTTCCGGGAACCACTTGCCGACCATGTTGATGCAGGTCGCGTACACCAGGCCGGCGCCGATGCCGCCGATCACCCCGAAGCCGAGGATCGCCAGCAGCACATTGCTCAGATGCGACAGTGCGAGGAATCCGATCAGGCACATACCGGATCCCGTATACATCGCGCCGCGCGCCGACAGGATCCCGCGCTCCCGCAGCCAGCCCGCCGGGAACGCGACCCCCGCCTGGAAGAACACCCAGACGCTGAGGATCCAGAAGGTGTTCGACTGCGTCCAGCCGTGCGCGTGGGACAGGGTGTCCTCCGCCGAGCCGTACGCGTACTCGAAGACACTGATCGCCATCATGGCGATCCACGGCAGGTAGATCATGAGCTTGCGGGAGTGACCGAGGATGTCCCGGTCGCTCTCGCCGATGCGGTAGACGCGGCCGCGCGCATCGGACACTTCCCGGTAGGGGAGCCCCTCGCGGGCGCCCGAGTCGGTCGACGAGCTGTTCGCCTGTATGCGATCCGCCGTCATTGTCTACGCCATCTCCTCGCCGAGCGGTTGCGGGTTGGGGACGATGCTCCGGGCCTTCGGGGTGCCCGGGGACTTCAGGAACAGCGCCAGGACGGCGGAGGCCAGCCCGATGGAGCCCGCGAGCACGAACGCGCCCTCGTAGTCCCACGCGTCGACGACGACCGCGCCCACCCCCGAGCCGACCAGGCCCGAGATCAGCTTCGAGCTGTAGACCATGCCGTAGTTGCTGGCGTTGTTGTTCTCGCCGAAGTAGTCGGCCGTCATGGCCGCGAACAGGGGGAAGATCGCCCCGCCGCCGAAGCCGGAGACCATCGAGCAGAACAGGAAGAACGGCATGCTGCCCATCTGGCCCGACACCAGCACCCCGAACTGCGCGGTGCCCAGCACGATGCACACGATGATCAGCGTGTTGCGGCGGCCGTACCGGTCGGAGATCCAGCCGATCACACCGCGGCCGGTGCCGTTGACGATCGCCTTCAGGGACATCGCGGTGGCCACGATCCCGCCCGCGAACCCCATGTCCTTGCCGAACGGCACCTGGAAGGCGATGCCGAAGATGTTGATGCCGGCCGTGCACAGCAGACAGAACCACATCATCCACAGGACGGGGGTGCGCGCGGCCTCCCTCGGGGTGTACTGCCGGACCGCGGGCGGGTTCTTCGCGAGCGCCCGGCGGATCTTCGGGTCGTCGGTCACCTTCAGCGGATCGACCTGCGCGGGCCACCAGTTCTTCGGCGGGTCCCGGAAGAACCAGCCCGCCGTGGCCACCACCAGACACAGCCCGACGCCCACCGACGCCAGCACGCCCCGGTAGTTGCCGAGGTCCATGTAGGAGGTGAACAGGAACACGAACGGCACCGAGCCGTAGGCGAAGCCGCCGTTGACGAAGCCGGTCTTGCCGCCCTTGCGCTCCGGATACCACTTGCCGACCATGTTGACGCAGGTCGCATACACCAGACCGGCGCCGATACCGCTGCACATGCCGAAGCCGAAGTAGGCGACGAGCACGTTCGGCGCGTACGCCAGCGAGAGATAGCCCAGCAGCGTCCCGACCGCGCCGATCAGCATCGCCGTACGGGCGGGCAGCCTGCCGCTCTCCCGCAGCTGCCCCGCCGGGAAGGCCACGGCCGCCTGGAAGAACACCCAGACGCCCATCAGCCAGAAGATGTGCCCGCTGTTCCACAGATGCGCCTCGTGGAGCGTGTCCTCCGCCGACGTGAACGCGTACTCGGCGGAGCTGATGCCCATCATGCCCACCCACGGCAGGATGACCATCCACCTGCGCCTACGGCCCATGATGTCGACGTCGGACTCGCCGATCCGGTACACACGGCCGTTGCGGTCCGTCACCTCCCGGTAGGGGAGGGAGGTCGAGTAGTCGGTTGTCGTCATGTCGCTCAGCACCCCTTGCGTCGAAAGTTCTGGCCAGCGCCCCCTGTCCATTGCCTTTCGTGCGCGCACGGGTCCCGGGGGGGGGGGGGGGGGGCCCCCCCCCCCCCCCCCCCCCCCCCCCCCCCCCCAAACCCCCCCCCCCCCCCCCCCCCCCCCCACCACACCCACCACAACCCCCCCGACCCCCCCCCCCCCCCCGGGGCGCCCCCC